>JAEZED010000175.1 GCA_023417885.1 Planctomycetota bacterium | reverse complement strand
CTGGCGCCGCGCGCCGCCGCGCAGGAACCGGCGGACGCGCGCCTCATCCAGGTGGACCGCGAGAAGCGCGAGGTGCGCGTGCGGTGCCAGGCACTGCGAGTCGACATGCCGCTGGAGTTCTTCTGCGTCGTCCGCGGCACCGCCGACCATGAGAGCGTGCTGCGCACCGTCGCCCGGCCCAGCGCCGTGCACGCGGCTTTGCTGGGGATGGGCCTCGAGCCGGGGCATCCGCTGCGGTTCGACGCTGAGCGCAAGGATTGGATCCCCCCCGCCGGTCCGCCGGTGAAGATCGAGGTGGAATGGGAGGAGAACGGCCGCACCGTCCGTCGGCCGGCGGGGGAGCTGATGAAGAACATCAAGACCGGTGAGGCGATGCCGTCGCATCCGTGGGTCTTCGCCGGCAGCGAGATCGGCCCGGACGGCAACTACGGCGCGGATGTGACGGGGCAGTTCGTGTCCCTCGTGAACTTCGAGTACACGACGCTGGACGTTCCCCGCATCGCCAGCAACGCCAACGAGACGCTGGAGTGGGTCATCGACGAGGAGACCATGCCGCCCGACGGCGCGGACGTCTGGCTGATCCTGACGCCCGTAGAGAATGGAACCACCCGGCCCGCCACCGGGCCGGCCTCCCGCCCGTCCGCCGCGGCCGGAGGCGACGTCGAGGGCGAAGGCGCGCCTGCGCCGGTCGACGTTGTCGTGGTGATGCTCGACGGGGCGGGCGAGGTGATGGTGAACAACCGCCCCGTCGCCCTCGCGGAGGCCGGCGGAACCGCGCGGGCCCACCTGCCCGAGGGGGGACGCATCGAGCGCCTTCCCGTGCGCCTTTCCGCCGTGCGCGGAGCGCCGCTCGACGTCCTGGGCAGGCTGCTTGCGGAACTGGTGGAGTCGGAGATCACTAACGTCACCTTCACTCCGCCACCCGATGCGCGCGGCCCCGGCGCCCCGGAACAAGCCGCGCAGGGTGAGGAGGTGGAGGTGACGGTGCACGAGAACGGGCGCGAGGTCACCTTCGCCGGCCGGCGCCAGTCGCTGGGCCATTTCGTGGAAGCGCTTCGCCAGGGTGCGGAACAGCGGGACCGTCTCGCTCGGAGCGTCTTTGTGATCCGGCCGGATCCGGAGGGGCAGGGATATCACCCGGTCGATTTCGCCGCCGTCCACGCCGCCCTGTATGTCCTCGGGTACGACGCGCGCGTGGAGGCGGACGGATATCAGCATCCCGCCACGCAGCCGGCGCCCTGATCAGGGCCGGGTCGAGAAGGTGACCTCCACCGGCTCGAGCGGCACGCCCTCGGCGCTGGCGAAGGCGTTGAAGCGGCCGGCGTTCAGGAAGAAGCGGTAAGCCGTCCCGGGCGCCAGCTTCATGGGGACGCGCAGCACGCGTCGCTCCGCGTCGTACGCAGGCCTGCCGAAATCCGGCAGCTTTCCGTTCTCCACCTGCACGATCGCCCAGCTGCCGTCGCGCATGGGGCGGTCGAACGTGATCACGAGCTCCGCGATTGCCGGATCGACGTCCCTCGCGCCGTTGGCCGGCGAGATGGCGACGACCTTCGGCGCCCTGGCCGCCGCCGCCTGCGCTTCGGCGGCCGTCTCGTTGAAGAACGCGACCACCCGCGGCATGAAGTCATCGAAGGTCGGGTACTGCTCGCGGTCGGCCTCGTACTCGGCCAGCAGCGCCGCCAGCTCAGGCGTCCACTTGAAGCCGCGCGCCACCTCCTCCGCAGCCTGGCGCTGGCCCGCCGCCTCGCCCGCGTGGTTCGTCATGTAGCGCACCACGCAGGCGCGCACCAGCGACTCGTAGAGCACCGTCCGCCCGGTTCCATAAGCCTGCCCTTGCATGACGGCCCGATTCGCCTCGAAAAGGCGGTTGCCCGCCGCCTCGAGCTCGGCGGCGAACCGGTCGATCGCGCCGTTGGCGTACGGGTGGCAGAACTCGTGCACGATCGTTCCGAGGCTCGTCCCGTCGACGTTTGGAAGGCCCTCCGGCGTCCAGCGCCAGACCCCGATCACAGGCGTGATCTGCTCCTCCCGCCCGTCGGCAGAGCGGTAGGAGACGCCGTAGTTCCCCCCGCCGTTGAGCAGGCCGGCGATAACCACGTACCGGGCGTCGGGTCGCGTGCCGAAGTAGCCGTCGAACCAGGGGACGATCGGCTGCCGGTTCACGACCTTCTCCAGCGCGGCCGCCGCCTGCTCGTGGAAATCGCGCTGATCGGCGATGAATCCGGCGAAGTCCGCCTCGCGCGCGAAGTCGGCCAGGAGGGCGACGAACGCCTCGGCGTCCTCCGCGCGCCACCGGCCCTCCAGTTGCGGCGGACGCGGCTCCAGCGGCATCCGCAGCGCCGGCGTCGCCGAATCGTCCATCTCCGCCAGGTGGACTGCGAGCGACATGACGGCGTCGAATGAGATGCCGCGCGTGCGGCGCAGTTCCTGCGCCCGCTTAACGGCGGGGTGATCGCGAAACTTTCCGAAATGGGCCTCCACCGCCTCGGCGTAGGGGGAGGCGGAGTTGGGCATGTTGTATTCGGGGGAGCCGGCCAGCCGGAAGACGATCGAGAGCAGCTCGACGCGCGGATCGACACGGACTTCCACGGCCGGCGGATCGTCCGCGGCGGCACGGGCGACGGGCAGGAGAAGCAGGCAGAGCGCGACGAGGAGCGGCAGCCTCGGGCGGAGCGGAGTTGTCATGGATTTGCCCTTCGAAGGAGCCCTCCACCGCCACCCGTTCGGTGCAAAACCGGCCGGCCGCCGGATCGTATGATCGACTGTCCCCCTTCACCCGCCGATGGTCCGCGCGTTGCAGCGGGCCTGGTTGATCGTCATGTCCGACCCGCTGCACCTCGAACCCGGCCTGCCCGCGATGCCCGAACCGGAAGGCGGGGTGCGCGAGGTGGTGCCGCAGCGCCGGCTGGCCCGCCTGCTGGCCTTCGCCGGCCGGAGCATCGACGACGTCGTCAACTGCCGCATCGCCAAGCGGGAGGTGGCCCACTATTTCAAGACGGAGCGCGAGGTCCGGCGGCGCACCGAGATTCTTGAGCTGGAACGGCAATGGAACCCGCTTGGCCGTTCCGGCTGAGGGTCTGGTGCGCCACGGCGGCCACCGGCGCGCACCAGGGGAGGCCCAGAGACGTATCACCCGCCCCGGCGGCCGCTTTCCTGCCCTTGTGAAGGAGCGGCGCCGAGGTAAGCTGTAAGGGTCCTGTTCGATGTGAGGGTGCTACCATCGCCTTACCGTCCCCGGACCGCCCGCCGCTCCACCCCCTGCTGCCCCGCCCAATGACCGACCGCGTTCTCTCTCCCAACGCCCAGAAGAACATCGACCGGGCCATCCGCATCACCGGGGCGCGCGAGCACAACCTCAAGAACATCTCCCTGGACATCCCACGCGACCGGCTCGTGGTCATCACCGGCCTCTCCGGCAGCGGAAAGTCCACCCTCGCCTTCGACACCGTCTACGCCGAGGGACAGCGGAAGTACATGGAGTCGCTCTCCGCCTACGCGCGGCAGTTCCTGGACCAGCTCCAGAAGCCGGAGATCGACGACATCGAGGGGCTGCCTCCCACCATCGCCATCGAGCAGCGCGGCAGCAGCTCCAACCCGCGCTCCACCGTCGCGACCACGACGGAGATCTACGACTACCTGCGCGTCCTCTTCGCCCGGGCGGGCACGCCCCACTGCTGGGTCTGCGGCCGGCAGATTTCGGGGCAGTCGGCGAGCCAGATCGTCGATGCGGTGATGCGTCTCCCGGAGCGGAGCAAGATGATGATCCTCGCCCCGCTGGTGCGCGGGCAGAAGGGGGAGCACCGGGAGGTCTTCGCGGCGCTGGTGAAGCAGGGATATGTCCGCGCGCGGGTGGACGGGGAGGTCACCGAGCTGAGCGGGGGCGGGGCCCACGGATCGGAATCCGCGGGCGTGTCGCTGAAGAAGAACTTCAAGCACGACATCGAGGCGGTCGTGGACCGGATCGTCCTGAAGCAGGACGCGCGCGGCCGCATCGCCGAGAGTGTCGAGGCGGCGCTGCGGCTGGGCGAGGGCTTGGTGATCGTGAGCGTGGAGCAGGACGGCAAGTGGGTGGATCACCTTTACAGCGAGCATTACGCCTGCCCGGTTCATCCGGAGGTGAGCCTGCCGGAGTTGGAGCCGCGGCTCTTCTCGTTCAACAGCCCGCACGGCGCCTGCCCGGACTGCCACGGGCTGGGGACGGTGCTGGAGTTCGACCCGGAACTCGTCGCGCCCGACGACACGCTTTCGCTGGAGAACGGCGCGATCGAGCCGTGGCGCAAGAACGGCCGGCGGATGAACGTCTTCTACAGCCGGATCCTGCGCACCTTCTGCCGCGACTTCGACTGCAAGTACACGGCGCCGATCGCCAAGCTGAGCCGGAAGGTGCGCGACGTGCTGATGTGGGGCACCGAGCGCAAGGGGGATCTCGGCACGGGCACGTTCTTCGAGGGGGTCATCCCGAACCTCCAGCGCCGCTTCGAGCACACCGACAGCGAGTGGGTGAAGCACAAGCTCGCCCAGTACATGAGCGAGCAGCCGTGCCCCACCTGCTGCGGCATGCGCCTCAAGCCGGCGGCACTGGCCGTGCGTATCCACACCCACGACGGACACACGGGCAGCGCCGACCCATGCCAGAGCGCGTGTGCGGGTGATCTGCGTGGCGAGGACTTCAAGCCCGCTCCGGGTGAAGCTCAGAACGGGCAGGACGCCCGGGCCACGCCGGCCCGTAAGAGCGGCATCGGCGCCGCCGAGCTTCCCGGCTACAGCATCAACGACGTCACGTGCATGACGGTGGAGCAGGCGCTGGGCTTCTTCGGGCGCCTGAAGCTCGGCGCGGAGGGGGAGAAGATCGCCGAGCCGATCAAGCGCGAGATCGCGGCGCGACTCGGCTTCCTGAACGACGTGGGCCTGGGATACCTGAATCTCTCCCGCAAGACCGGCAGTCTCTCCGGCGGTGAGGCGCAGCGGATCCGGCTCGCGACGCAGGTCGGGAGCAAGCTCGTGGGCGTCTGCTACGTGCTGGACGAGCCGACGATCGGCCTGCACCAGCGCGACAACGACCGGCTCATCCGCACGCTCCTGAAGCTGCGCGACCTGGGCAACACCGTCCTCATGGTCGAGCACGACGAGGACTGCATCCGCGCCGCCGACCACCTGATCGATATCGGCCCGGGCGCCGGCGCGCACGGCGGGGATGTCGTGGCGCAGGGAGACATGCCCGGCGTCCTCGATCAGACGCGTTCGCTGACGGTGAAGTATCTCGTGGGCGAGCGCGGCATCGACGTGCCGGAGCGGCGACGCGCGCTGGACGCGGAGAAGAACGCCGTCTGCATCAAGGGAGCGCGGGAGAACAACCTGAAGGAGATCGACGCCGCCTTTCCCGTGGGCGGATTCGTCTGCGTCACGGGCGTCTCCGGCAGCGGCAAGAGCACGCTGGTGAACCAGACGCTCCTGCCCGCGATGAAGCGGAAGCTCTACGGCAGCCGGGTGAAGCCGGGGCAGCACAAGTCGCTCTCGGGCATGGGACGGATCGACAAGATCATCGAGATCGACCAGAGCCCGATCGGGCGCACGCCGCGGAGCAACCCGGCGACCTACACCGGCGTCTTCGACGAGATCCGCAAGATCTTCAGCCAGACGCGCGAGGCGAAGCTGCGCGGCTACAAGCCCGGCCGCTTCAGCTTCAACGTCAAGGGCGGGCGCTGCGAGGCATGCCAGGGGCAGGGGAACAAGCTGATCGAGATGCACTTCCTGCCGGACGTTTACGTGGTTTGCGAGGAGTGCAAGGGGAAGCGTTACAACCCCGAGACGCTCCAGGTGCACTACCGCGGGAAGACGATCGCGGACGTGCTGGACATGACCGTCGAGCAGGCCAAGGACTTCTTCGAGAGCATCCCCGTGATCTACCGCATCACGAAGGCGCTTGCCGACGTCGGGCTGGACTACATCAAGCTCGGGCAGCCGAGCACGCAGCTTTCGGGCGGCGAGGCGCAGCGCGTGAAGCTGGCCAGCGAGCTCGGGCGGGCCGCGACGGGTCACACGTTCTACATGCTCGACGAGCCGACGACCGGCCTGCACTTCGAAGACATCCGCAAGCTGCTCGACGTGCTCCAGCGCCTGGTGGACCTGGGGAACACGGTGCTGGTGATCGAGCACAACCTCGACGTCATCAAGTGCGCCGACTGGATCATCGACCTCGGCCCCGAGGGGGGCGACAACGGCGGAACGATCGTCGCCGTCGGCACGCCGGAGGAGGTGGCGCGGGTGCCCGAAAGCCACACCGGCCGCTACCTCGCCCCGAAGCTCCCCGCCCTGGCGGAGCCGACCGCCAAGCCCGCGGCTCGCCAATCCCGCACCCCCCGCCGCCGCACCGCGACCACGGCGGCGTAGGGACGGCCTACAACCCGATTACTAATTTGAAACTGAATTAGTACTCGTTAGTATTCGCGAGTGTCGCGACCGCGAACTCCGCCACCGCTGACCGTCGCCTCTCTTGGCCGGGCGCTCCAGATATTGACTGGACCAACCGAACAGGCCCAAGAGCTGGTGGAGTATGTTCGGAAAGCCAACGCGCGATACCTGTCGTGGGACGAACTGCGCCATCGGCCGACACCAGCGGGGCTGACACCCGAGGAAGCGTGGGCCGCCGTTAAGCTGCAGCGGGAGCCAATGCGGCCGTCGCCGATCGTCGACGCGACTGGGCGCCCCTTCCGATATCGGCTGACCGACCGGCACCTGGAGCCGCTTCACGAGGTCGATCGACTGGCCGGGACGGAGATCGTGACCGATGCCGCCGGCGCGTTGGGGAGCGACGTTCAGGATCGCATTCTCATCGACTCCCTCATGGAAGAGGCAATCAGCACGAGCCAGATCGAAGGCGCGGTGACGACGATCCGGCGTGCCAAGGAGATGCTTCGCAGCGGCCAGCGGCCCCTCACGCGCAGCGAGCGGATGGTCGTTAACGGCTATCGGACGATGGCGCTCATCCGGGAGCGTCTCGATGAGGCCTTGAGCGTGGAGCTGATTCACGACCTTCAGCAGTCGATCACGCAGGAGACGCTTGAACGCCCGGAACGTGACTCGGGTCGGTTTCGCCAGACGGACGACGTGTTCGTCGTGGACGTTCGGGACGGCGACGTGGTTTTCACGCCCCCGCCGGCGACGTCTCTCGAGGAGCAGATCGGCCAACTGATCGCCTTCGCCAACACGGAGCATCGCGGTGAAGAGTTCATCCATCCGCTCGTCAAGGCGGCGATCCTTCACTTCTGGCTCGCGTACCTTCACCCTTATGCCGACGGCAACGGACGCACTGCCAGAGCCTTGTTCTACTGGTACATGCTTCGGCAGCGCTATTTTCTCTTCCGGTTCCTGACGGTATCCCGCGTCATCCATCGCTCACGAATGCAGTACTACCGGGCATTCCTCAACAGCGAGACCGATGACAACGATCTCACGTACTTCCTCGTATACAAGGTTCGCGCCGTGCAGAAGGCGATCACCAACCTGCACGAGCGACTCGACGAGATACGTAGCGAGCAGCAGCGGATGCTCGCGCTCCGCGGCGCGAAGGGGCTGAACGCCCGGCAACGCGCCATACTGGATCATGCGATTCGGCATCCGACCCAGCAGTACACGTTCGAGTCGCACCAGGGAGCCCACGGCATCAGCTATCAGACTGCGCGAACCGACCTCCTGGGCCTGTCCGAACGGGGCTTCCTGACGGATCTGAGAGGGCGTCCGCGAACGTTCGTCCCCGCTAGAGATCTCCGGCGCCGGCTGGGGCTGTGACCGGCGCCGGTCATCGACGAACGCTTCCATTTCGGCGGCCGGCAGATACATTGACGGCGTTGAAGTTCCCTCGCGGAGATCAATCAATGCCCATGCGCCCGCTCCGGTTCCTCGCCACCGCCTGTGTCCTTCTCGCGGCGGCGCTGCCCGCCAGCGCCCAGCAGAAGCCCACCGCTTTCACCGGGGCGACGATCATCCCGATCGCCGGGGAGCCGATCGAGAACGGGACGCTCGTGGTTCACGAGGGGCGGATCATCGCGGTCGGCGCCGCCGATGCCGTGGAGATCCCGGAGGGGGCGGAGCGCATTGACGCGGCGGGGAAGACGATCATGCCCGGGCTGGTGGACACGCACAGCCACATCGGCGGCCCCGGCGGGGGCGACCGGAGCGGGCCGATCCATCCGGACGTGCGCGTGCTGGATGCGATCAACGTGCGCGACTCCGGCTTCATGCGCGCCAAGGCCGGCGGGCTGACCACGCTGAACGTCATGCCCGGCAGCGGGCACCTGATGAGCGGCCAGACGATCTACCTGAAGCTGCGCGACGAGCCGCAACTCATCGACGACCTGTTCATCGTCGATGAAGGCGGCAAGCCGACGGGCGGCATGAAGATGGCCAACGGCACCAACCCGATCGGCGATCCCCCCTTCCCCGGCACACGCGGCAAGGCGGCGGCGCTGGTGCGGCAGCACTTCATCCGCGCGATGGAGTACCGCGAGAAGCTCCGGCGCGGCGAGGCGGGCGGTGAGAATGCCGACACGCAGCCTGCGGACGGATCGGCGACCGAGCCCTCGACCGGGCCGACGACGCAGCCCGCCGCGCGCGACCTGGGCATGGAGGCGATGCTGGAAGTGCTCGACGGCAAGCGCATCGTCCATCACCACACGCACCGCGCCGACGACATCGCCACCGTCCTCCGCCTCAAGGAGGAGTTCGGCTTCCGCGTCGTGCTCCATCACGTGAGCGAGGCGGCGAAGATGGCCGACGAGATCGCCGCCGCCGGTGTGCCGGCTTCGATCATCCTCGTCGACGCGCCGGGCGGAAAGCTTGAGGCGCTGGAGCTCGTTCACGAGAACGCGCCTGCTATGGAGGAGGCGGGCGTGCTGACTGCGTTTCACACAGACGACTACATCACCGACTCGCGCCTCTTCCTGCGGATGGCGGCGATGGGCGTGCGGGCGGGCATGAGCCGCGAGGCGGCGCTGGAGGCGCTGACGATCAACGGCGCGCGGATGATGGACCTGGGCGACCGGATCGGCACGCTGGAGCCGGGGAAGGACGCCGACTTCATCGTGCTCTCCGGCGATCCGCTCTCCGTCTACACGCACGTCGAACAGACGTGGATCGAGGGGGAGAAGGTGTTTGACCTGGCCGACGAGGCGGATCGCCTATACGCCGTGGGTGGCTACGGCGCGGGGGACGATACCGAGCCCTACCTCTGCTGTGCCGAGCACGCGCAGGAGTGAGGCAGGGCCGCGATGGTTGTTTGACGTGACAGGGCGAGTGGCTGTCCTTAGCTGAGAGACAAGATGCGCATGAAGCTCTTCTGCCTTCCGCTGCACCTGGCCGTGCTGGTCCTGCTGGCGTCGCCCGCGCTGGCGCAGGATCTCGTTGTGCGCGCCGGAACGATCCATACGATGGCGGGCGAGCCGATCGAAAACGGCGTCATCGTCATCCGTGACGGCAAGATCGCCGCCATCGGCGCCGCGGGCGAGGTGGACGAGCCGCAGGGTTTCCGCGTGCTGGAGGCGGCGGTGGTGACCCCGGGGCTGATCGACGCCCACGGCACGCTCGGCCTGACCGGCATCACCAACCAGGAGCAGGATCAGGATCAGCTCGACCGCTCCGGCGCCGTGCAGCCGGAGCTGCGCGCCATCGACGCCTACAACCCGCTGGACAAGCTCGTCCCGTACGTCCGCGGCTTCGGCGTCACGACGGTGCACACCGGCCACGCCCCCGGCGCGCTCATCAGCGGGCAGACCTGCATCGTCAAGACGCGCGGGAACACGGTGGACGAGGCGGTCGTCGATGCCGAGACCATGATCGCCGCGACGGTCGGCGGGGGCGGGATGCGCCAGGGCGGCTCGCCCGGCACACGTGGCAAGCTGGTGTCGGTGCTCCGCAGCGAGCTTTTCAAGGCGCAGGAGTACGCCCGGAAGGTGGAGGCGGCGGGCGATGACGCGTCGAAGCGCCCCGCGCGCGACCTGAAGCTGGAGGCGCTGGCGCGCGTGCTGTCGAAGGAGACGCCGCTGCTCGTGACCGCCGACCGCGCCCAGGACATCGCCTCGACGCTGCGGGTGGCGGAGGAGTTCGACATCGACATCGTGCTCGATTCCGGCGCCGAGGCCTACCTGCTGATCGACCAGATCAAGGCGGCGGGGATTCCGGTGATCATCCACCCGGGCATGCAGCGCACCGGCGGGGAGAAGGAGAACGCCAGCTTCGGGACGGCGGCGAAGCTGCGGGCGGCGGGGATACCGGTCGCGATGCAGACGAGCTTCGAGGGATACGTGCCGAAGGTGCGCGTGGTGCTGTGGGAGGCGGCGATGGCGGCCCGTCACGGCAACAGCTTCGAGGAGGCGCTGGCGATGATCACGCGCGACGCGGCGGCGATCCTGGGGATCGCCGATCGCGTGGGAACGATCGAAGCGGGCAAGGACGGTGACCTGGCGCTCTTCGACGGCGATCCGTTCGAGTACACGACGCACTGTGTTGGCACGGTGATCGAAGGCGAGGTTGTGAGCGACGAGCCGCACTAATCGCGTTACGAGGGGCCACGAATGAACACGAGTGATCACGAATGACCCGCAGCGGGGGGCATCGTGTACTACGTTCGCGCCGGCTCCGGCCGCTCAGTCTCCTTCTTTGCTCTCTTTGCGCCCACTGCACCCTTTGCGTTCGTCCGAGGTCGAACCGCCCTTCGCGCCTCATGGGATTACCCACTCTTCGCGGAAACACCAGCTTCACGGTGTTTCCATCAGGCTGGGGGAATTGTAGAAATTGGGAAAGGCCCTGGACGCCAGAGGGCCGGCTGACTTATGCCGCTCCGTCCTCCAATCTTCCAGGTCCTCGCCTGGCGGTTGCGCGCCTGGCGGATGCGCTGGTGCCGAACTTCCGCCCAGCTCGTTTCCGCCTGCGGGCTCCCCAGCCGAAGGCTCGTCGTCGGGCACGCCTCGGTCTGGCAGTATCCCCTCCAAATCTTCGGCGGGCATCTTCACAGCATCTACGTCGCCATGGTGCACGAGCAGCCGATCGGCGCGGATTACCGCGTGGAGCCGTTCGTGCCCAAAGCTCCCGATCAGGTCGAAGCGACGCAGGCCGGAGAGGCGGGAGACACCGCGCCGACCGACACGACACCCTCCCCCGGCGCCGGCGCGGGCTCAACCGGCGACGCGCCCGTGCCCGGCG
>JAEZED010000113.1 GCA_023417885.1 Planctomycetota bacterium | reverse complement strand
CCCCCCCCCCCCCCCCCCCCCCCCCCGCCGCAGGGGGCGTCGGCGACTGATGACCGGGAGCGGGAATGATCTGGCCGTTCAAGGAGAAGCAGAGCGGCGCGGGGCCGGTGAAGGTGATCGCGGGCCTGGGCAATCCCGGCCGGCAGTACGCCGGCACGCGCCACAATGTCGGCTTCGAAGTGATCGACCGGCTGGCCGATCGCCTCGCCATCGCCGCGCCCGGCAACTTCGACCGCGTCGCCCGGAGCAAGTTCGACGCCCTGCTCCTCGAGGCGACGACCGACGATGACCGCCTCCTGCTCCTGAAGCCGACGACCTACATGAACCGCAGCGGCCAGAGCGTCCAGGCTGCGGCTCGGTTCTACAAGGTGCCGCCGGAGCACATCCTGGTCATCGTGGATGAGCTGGCCCTGCCGGCGGGGAAGATCCGCCTCCGCGCCTCAGGCAGCGACGGGGGGCACAACGGCCTGAAGGACGTCCACCGGGCCCTGGGCACGGACAAGTACCCGCGGCTGCGGATCGGGATCGACCCGCCTCCGGCCGGGTTTGCCGGGAAGGACTACGTCCTGGGCCGATTCACGGACGACCAGCGTCTGCAGGTGGACGAGGCCCTTGCCAAGGCGGTCGACTGCTGCCTCACCTGGTCCCGCCAGGGGGTGGAGGCGGCCATGAACCGGTTCAACGCAGGCTGAAGATACAGGTCAACGAACACGCGGGAGGCCTATACTCCCCGACCCACTCCCCGGCTTCGCCGGCCGCCGATGCGGTCGGCAGCGGATCGAGATTGACCCCGCTACCACGGAGCAGATCCTGACATGGCAGAGAACAAGCAGATTGCCCGCAACTACGAGGGCATGTTCCTTTTCGGCACCGCCGCGACCGCCAACGTCGACGCGGCCCTGGCGACGGTCCGCGGCTTCATCGAGAAGCACGGCGGAAGCGTGCACGTCCTGAAGAAGTGGGACGACCGCAAGCTGGCCTACGAGGTCGAGAAGCAGCAGCGCGGGCTGTATGTCCTTGCCTTCTTCAACGCCCCGACGTCCGCCGTCGCGCAGATCGAGCGCGAGGTGCGGCTGAGCGATGAGGTGCTGCGGGTCCTGATCCTCGACGGGTCGCACCTGTCGGTCGAGGAAGTTGAGGCGATGACGCCCGAGCGTCCCG
Source organism: Planctomycetota bacterium (assembly GCA_023417885.1). Classification (GTDB taxonomy): domain Bacteria; phylum Planctomycetota; class Phycisphaerae; order Tepidisphaerales; family Tepidisphaeraceae; genus JAEZED01. The sequence goes on along the minus strand of JAEZED010000113.1, from coordinate 4,774 downwards.
AGCCGCGCGAACCGCGGGGCGAGGGCGAGTTCCGCGAGGGCCGCACGCCCCGCCGCGAGCCGGAGGAGAGCGAAAACGTCGAGGACGGCGAGCTGGCCGAGGCGTAAACCTTGTTCAGCCACGCTGTTGCGCCTGGCGGATGCCCGTTCGGTTCCGTTAGGACTTTGTAGGGGCTGCGTGTATACTCACGGATGAGGGCCCGCCCGGGACTGCCCCGGATTGGCCGCCCCAGCGCTTTGTTGCCACATCATCCGGAGTGACGACCTATGGCCAGCTTCAACAAAGTCCTTCTCATGGGCAACCTGACCCGTGACCCCCAGTTGCGCTACCTGCCCAACAGCCAGACGGCCGTCTGCGAGTTCGGGCTCGCGTGCAACCGGCGCTACAAGACCAGCGGCGGCGAGGATCGGGAAGAGGTGCTCTTCGTCGACTGCACCGCGTGGGGCCGGCAGGGAGAGGTCATCAACCAGTGGTGCACCAAGGGGAAGCCGATCTTCATCGAGGGGCACCTGAAGCTGGACACCTGGGAAGACAAGGCCGGCGGCGGGAAGCGCAGCAAGATCGGCGTGGTCGTCGAGAACTTCCAGTTCGTCGGCGGTCGTGACGAGGCCGGCGGCGGTGGTGGTGGCGGGTATTCCCGCGGCGACGACGACCAGCGTTCGCGGCCCCCTGCCCGGCGCAGCGCCCCCCAGCCGGCGGCCTCCCGGGAGACGGCCGACGCGCCCTTCGACGACCAGGAACAGTTCGGCGAAGACGACATTCCGTTCTAGCGCTGTCACGCGGTGACAGCATCGATATGGCCTAACCGCGCATTCACGGCTCCGGCCGCGCGGGACAAGAGCAAAGGACTCCTGACCACCATGGCAAAGAAGAAGAAACAGGTCGCCAACCACAACATCAAGCTGCTGCTGAACGAGACGATCCGCCACCTGGGCAAGGTGGGCGATGTCGTCGAGGTCAAGCCGGGCTACGCGCGCAACTACCTGCTGCCGCACAACCTGGCCATGATGCCCACGCCGGACAACCTCAAGCGCATCGAGGCCAAGCGCAAGGAGTACGAGCGCCTCGAGACCGAGCGGCGCGAGCGCCAGCAGGCCCTTCTCGCCTCGCTGGAGAACTACGAGGTCACCCTCGAGCGCCGCGCCAACGAGCGCGGGCACCTCTACGGCAGCGTCAGCGCCAGCGACATCGCCCACGCCCTGCGTGAGGCGGGCGTCGGCCGCGACCAGAACATCGAGGTCGAGGCCGAGGACATCAACCTCCACGGGAAGATCGACCACGTCGGCGCCTTCACCGCCGACATGCGCTTCGCCAACGATCTCATGCAGGAGATCCGCGTCATCGTCAACCCGGACGCCGAGAGCCGCGCCACGATGGAGGAGTACCGGCGCGACCAGAAGCAGCGCGAGCAGGAAGCGCAGCGTGTCGAGGCCGCCGACGCCGCTGCCGGCGCGTGAGCCCCGCTTCATCTTCATTTCAGCGCAAAGCCCCGGCCACGCAAGCCGGGGCTTCTGGTTTGTCCCCGGGGGCGCGTGTGCAGAACCTGTCGCCCCTGGCGCATCTTCTGCGCGGAGCGCGCGGCGCGGGGTTAGGCTCGGGCGCCCGGCGGGTGTGCGGCGCGGCCGCGCCTGCGACGGGGCGTTGATTCGTCGCCCGTGGTTCGGGTAATGTCAGCCGCAGGCCCCGCGTGGGCCGGCGTCGACGACGAGGAGCCGTTGCACGGAGGCGCGGCGCGTCGGCGATGCGTGTCGTGTTTCGGGAAGGTGCATCCGATGAGCCAGCTTGCCGACGTCTTTTCCGGCAACGGATTCGAGCAGACCCAGGGGCGCGGCGCCACGGCGTTCGACCGCATGCCCCCGCACTCCATCGACGCGGAGATGTGCCTCCTGGCGAGCATGACGCTCGACCGCGACATCGTCGGCGAGGTCGTCCAGCGCGTCGAGCGCGACAGCTTCTACCTCGCCGACCACCAGATCATCTTCGAGGCCCTCGTCGATCTCTGGCAGGCCAACCGCCCCATCGACGCCGTCATCCTGCGCGACGAACTCTCCAAGCGCCAGCTCCTCGAGGAGGTCGGGGGCACGCCCTACATCGCCGAGCTGCTCGGCAGCGTGCCGTCGGCGGCGCACGCGATGCACTACGCCAACATCGTTCGCGAGAAGGCGCTGCTGCGCCAGCTCATCGACGCCAGCAACAAGTGCCTCCAGGACGCCTACGCCCCGCACGAGACGGTCGAGCAGGTGATGGACCGCGCCGAGAAGCGCATCTTCGACATCGCCCAGAAGAAGATCACCGGCGAGATCGTCAGCCTCGGCAGCGTCGCCGAGAACGTCTACGAGATGCTGGAGGACAAGGGCCGCGCCGGCCTCATGACCGACTTCATCGATCTCGACGAGATGCTCCACGGCCTCCAGGCCGGCGAGCTGGTCATCGTCGCCGCACGCCCTTCCATGGGGAAGACCGCCTTCGCCATGAACATCGTCGAGAACGTCGCCGCCAAGCAGGTGCCGTGCGCCGTCTTCTCCCTGGAAATGAGCAAGCAGCAGCTCGCCCAGCGCATGATGTGCAGCCGGGCGGGGCTCGACTCCCAGCGCGTCCGCAAGGGCATGCTCCGCAACGAGGAGTACCAGAAGCTGGCGATGATGGTGACGGAGCTGGCCAAGTTCCCCATCTGGGTCGACGACACCCCCGGCCTCACGATCATGGATCTCCGCGCCAAGGCGCGCCGCCTCGCCCTCCAGCGCGGCATCAAGCTGATCATGATCGACTACATGCAGCTCATGGAGGGGACCGCCGGCGTGGAGAGCCGCCAGCAGCAGATCACCGAGATCAGCCGCGGCATCAAGGGAATCGCCCGCGAGCTCAACGTCCCGGTCATCTGCCTCAGCCAGCTCAACCGCTCCAGCGAAAGCCGCGACGGGCACCGCCCGCGCATGAGCGACCTGCGCGAGTCGGGCTCCATCGAGCAGGACGCCGACGTGGTCATGCTCCTGCACCGCGAGGACTACTACCGCATGAGCGAGCCGGACTTCGTCCCGGACAACATCGCCGAGGTGATCGTCGCCAAGCAGCGCAACGGCCCGACCGGCACGGTGAAGATGACGTTCGACAACCGCACCACCACCTTCCGCAACCTCGCCAGCCAGATCGACGTGCTCTGAGACATCCGCCGCCCCCCCTCGCCGGCGGGCGCCCGTACCCGACGACCCTCGAGGTAGAGCGCCGGTCACGCTACGGCTTGCCGGCGCTCCGCGAGCATAGGCGTGCCACGCGCGACTGTCGGGGGCGGCCGGGGTGGCGAAGTGGCCCCCGCACGACGGCCCGTCGCCCCGAAACGCCCGATGACGCGCCCGATGCGCGAGGGCGGGCGGTGCCGCGGGCGATGTCGCCCAATCAAGAGGAACTTGCGCGAGCGGCGCGCCTACAGCGTTATCTCGACGCCCAACAGCAGCAGCGGGCCGAGATCGATGTTGATCTCATTCGGCTCGGTCTGCTTGTTCTTGTCGTCGAACTCCACCGTCTCGGTCGCGATCCCCAGCTTCAGGCGACCGCTCTGGCCGGCGTCGTTCCGGAACAGCTCCAGCCACGCTGCAAGCTCCGCGCTGATCACCATCGGCTGATCCGAGAAGGGCAGCGACATGTCCAGATCCCCCGTCAGCCGGAGCAGGTCGGTCGCTCGCCATTCCACTCCCGCCCCCAGCTGCGGACCGACCTTGTTGTATGCCCGGTGAGCCTGCGCCCCGTCCTCGCCGCGCAGCTCGAAGTCGGCGCCGAGCAGCAGCGCGCCTGCGGAGGCCGACACGAGCAGCTCCGGCTCAGGCCCACCCTGCAGATTCAGCGGATGCGTATAGGTGTACCCGGCCCGGTACCAATCGAGGTCCAGGTTCGCTTCCACAAGCGTGCCGGCCGGGAAAACCTGATCCTGGCTCATCAGAGTGATGTCCAGCATGCCACTACCGTGGAGGTCGATCGCCTGCGCCTCGAAGTAAAGGCTGTGCCGGCCCAATCCGCCGGTGAGCCCCAGCCGGGGCATGTTCACCCAGTCGATCCCGAACTCATCGATCTCAGGCCGATCCGCCGTCGTCGTCCCGACCTCCCCGCCCGCCGGTGTCTGCCAGTGGCCATCGACCGGCCCGCCGCGATATTCCAGCTCGAGGGTCACCCGGAGGTCTCCCTCCCGGTGATCCTGGCCAGCCGCCGGCCTCGCGACCACCAGCGCCGCCATCAGGCTGCCGACGAGCAACGTGATTCGAGGTATCATTGCACCAGAGCCTAGTGGCGCAACCGATCGCCGCCAAGAGCGATGGATGTAAACCCGCGCCTCGAACGGATCCAGTCAGGTCCACCGCCATGAACGACGCAATGCCATCGAAGCCCCCCGGGCGGATGTTGCGCCTGCTGAGGAGAATCAACCTGGAGCTCAACCCGGCTTCCTGGGTGACCGACTGGCGCAAAACGCCCGCCGAGGCCGCGCCATGGCGCATCTGCCTGATGGAGGAAACGCCCCAGGGCAAGGAAGAAGTCGTCGCGGCGATCCCGGTGACGCCGATCCTCCTTCTCATCGCCCTGGCGCCGCTGCTCATCTATTGATCGCGCCCCACACCTCCCCGCAGCCGCGGCACGGCGCGCCGCCGGCTTCCGCGTGCCCCGCGCGCGGCCTCCGGCTTCACGCGGCCCCGGGCATCGAAAAAAAACCCCCCCCGGGGGGGGCGGCCGGGGTGACGAAGTGGCTGGAGGGCGGAGAAAGCCAGGGGGGGAGCTTTCTCCATATGAG
>JAEZED010000106.1 GCA_023417885.1 Planctomycetota bacterium | reverse complement strand
CCCCCCCCCCCCCCCCCCCCCCCCGCCCCCGCCGCGGGGGGGCGCCCTACTCTTCCCGACGCTGCGGCGGCCGCGGATCTCCTCCGGCCGCCGCCTTGGTCAATGCCCAGCAGCCCGGCCCGGCAACGGTGCCGCCGGCAAGATGTTCAGGAGCCCGATATGCCCCGCCAGTGCTACTTTACCGGTAAGAAGACGACGATCGGCCGCCAGAAGACGATCCGCGGCAAGGCCAAGTACCTCGGCGGCGTCGGCACCAAGATCACCGGCATCTCCAAGCGTAAGTTCAAGCCGAACCTCCAGAAGGTGCGCGCCGTGATCGACGGGCGCGTCGTCCGGATCCAAGTCAGCGCCAAGGCGTTGCGCAACGGCCTGGTCGTAAAGCCGGCAAAGCGGAACTACAAGCCCGAAGCCGCCCAGGCGTGAGAGAACCGCGGCATCCAGCAAGCAACAGGGCGATCCGAAAGGATCGCCCTGTCTGTTTGCGCGAAGCCAGCTACGCCGGCTCCCCTTCCAGCCGGTAACGCCGCATCACGCCCGCCCGGCTGATCATGCCGATCACCTTCCCCGGCCGACCTGACTCTTCGGCGAGGCCGACGGGGAGGTGCGTCACGTCGTGGCGCGTGAACAGGTCGAGCACGCGCGCAAGGTCGTCAGTGTTCAATACCAGCGGAACCTCCGTCCGCATCAGCTCCCCCGCCGACGCCTTCTCGGCGCCCCCGCGCGTCGCGGCGGCGGCGATCTCCTCGGCCGGCAGGAAGCCGGCGTACCGGCCCTCCTCGTCCAGCACCACGAGGTCACGCTTCTGGAGCAGCGGCGCGCGATCGAGGATCTCCTTGAACGGCTCGGCCGCCCCGACCACCGTTGCCGGCTCCAGTCCCACCTGCTCCACGATCATCCGCCCCAGCCGGGCCGGGTCGGCCCCGCCCAGGCGCACGCCCCGCCGGCGCAGCGCTGCGGTGTAGAGCGAGTCGGGCGAGAAGAGCCGCGCGGTTCCCAGTGCGACGATCACGCCCAGCATCGCCGGCAGCAGCACCTTGTCCTCGCCCGTGATCTCGAACAGGATCAGGATGCTCGCCAGCGGCGCGTGCACCACTGCCGCCAGCACCGCCGCCATGCCGATCAGGGCGTAGGCCTCCGGCCGCGCGTCGGTGAACCATCCCGTGGAGCGGAGGAGAGTCCCCAGCGCCCCGCCGCTGGCGGCGCCGATGAAGAGCGAAGGGGCGATGATGCCGCCGCTCCCGCCGCTTCCGAGCGTGAGCGCGGTTGCGAGCATCTTCAGGACGCACAGCACGATGAGCAGCGTGATGAGCGTGAAGGCCTCGGAGTCGAGATAGAAGTTGTGGCCCAGCAGGTGCTCGATCACCCCGTAACCGTCGCCGAAGAATGCCGGCTGCGGGTAGTCGCCGAAAGCGACCGCCCCGCCGCGCGCCAGCGGCAGCCAGGCGAGCCCCATCAGGCCGAGCAACAGTCCACCCGCGGCGGGTCGCAGGGCCTTGGCCCACGGCGAGCCGGTGAACAGGCGCCGGAAGAGGGACTCGGCGGCCTGCATAAGGCGGATAAGGCCGATGCCGACGACGCCGCAGAGGAGCCCGAGCAGGACGAAGTTGCCCATCTCGCCCCAGCTCAGGAGGGTTTCGGTTCCGAAATACCACTGCGGCGTGGCGAAGACGGTGATGTAGGCCGACTCGCCCCCGTGGTGAAGCCACTGCCCGACCAGCGGCACCAGCGCCCGCATCGTGACGTTCGCCACGACGCTCGCCACGATGATCGGCGTGATCGTCCGGATCGAGAAGTCCAGGAGAATCACCTCCAGCGTGAAGAGCAGCCCGCCGATCGGCGCGTTGAAGATGGCGCTGATTCCGGCCGCGCAGCCGCAGCCGACGAGCGTGGGCATCTGGTGCCGGGCGAGCCGGAAGAGCGCCCCGACGGCGCTGCTGATGGCGGCCCCGATCTGGACGATGGGTCCTTCGGCGCCGGCGCTTCCCCCGGTGCCGATGGTGATGGCGCTGGTGAAGATCTTTTCGATGGCGGTGCCGGGCCGCACGAAGCCGCGCGTGCGAGCCACGCTCTCGATGACGTCCACCACGCCGTGCCCTTCCTTGCCGCGCGTCACGATCCGCGCGATCATCCCGACGGCCAGCCCGCCGATGGCCGGCGCCGCGACCACCACCCACGGGGAGAGGCCGGCGCTCCCCTCCTCCCCCTGCCAGCCGTAGATCCCGTTGCGGATCGCGAGGATCAGCTCGTGGAACGCCACCGCCGCGACGGCGGTCACCACGCCGACCAGAACCGCCATCGGGACGAGGAAGGCCTCGTCTCCGAGCCCCATGCGTGCGGCGGCGCGGCCATAGAGCACGCGCAGGCGCGTGCCGATCATGCTCAGCAGGCCCAGGATGGAGGCGTTGCGGCCATTCGACATCGGCTGGTCGCGAAGCCTACGCAGGCCGCCCGGAAAACGGGAAACAATTTGACAACCCGCGGCGGCGTCGCGCATGACTGCCTGCGGTCACTTCCCGTCAAGACACCGGAGGCAGCCATGACAAGCGCCGCAGTCGCCGCGACCGATCCGGTCGATCCTCCGAACGACGAGGCGCCGGCGCCAGCGCAACCGACCCTCACAGAGGCCGTGTCGGAGCCGGAGCGAATCGCCGCCATCGACGTGGCGCGCGGCGTCGCGATCTTCGGCATCGCGATGGTGAACATCCAATTCTTCGCCCAGCCGTTCGGGACCATCCTGAACATGGAGCCGCCCCCCGGAGCCGGCCCGCTCGACAGGCTGGTCTACTACTTCACGGCGATCTTCTTTTCCGGCAAGTTCTACCCGCTCTTCTCCACGCTCTTCGGCATTGGCTTCGCCATTCAGTTCGGCCGGGCCCGCGCAGCGGGTCGTCGCTTCGCGGGGCCGTACCTCCGCCGCCTGGTGGCGCTGAGCCTGATGGGGCTGGTGCACGGGTTCCTGTTCTGGTACGGCGACATTCTCTTCCTCTACAGCCTTTGCGGGCTGGTGCTGTTTGCGGCGCTGATGATCTTTCCCGAGGCGGGTTGGCGGTCGCTGGTGGTGACGGGGGCCGCGATCGTCCTGTTCGCGGTGCTGCTGAATGCGGGGTTCGGCGCGCTGATGATGGCGGCGGCCGGCGAGGAGGGGATGCCCGACACCTCTCCTGCGTCGGTCGCGCAGGCGGAGTCGGAGGCGGAGGCGGCGGCCTCGCCGATCCGCCGGCTCTTCGAGGCATTCGACGAGGAGGAGGGTGTCAGCGGGCCGAACGATCCGCTCTGGATGGCGCTGGAGGAGCGGGCCTACCGGGAGGGGCCGTTCATCGAGTCGCTCGCCTTCCGGGCGTTGACCTATTTCTTTGGCATCATCTTCATGTTCACCGGCTTCGGCTGGCACGTGCTGGGGATGTTCTTTATCGGCGCGGGGCTCATGCGCGCCCGTTTCTTCGAGGCGGATCGCCGGGCGCTCCATATCCGCCTGCTCGTGGCGGGACTGGTGATCGGCCTTCCCCTCTCCGCCGCCGGCGCGCTGCTGCCGGGTGCTGCGGACAACGCGTGGCTCATGATGGCGGCGGGCGCGATGATCATGCTGGGCGGGCCGGTGGTGTCGCTGGCTTACCTGTCCGGGGTCACGCTGCTCGTGAGAAGCGGAACCGCGCGACCGCTTACGGCGGCGGTGGCGTCGGTGGGCCGAATGGCGCTGACGTGCTACCTGGGAACGACCCTGATCGCGACGTTCCTGATGTACCACTGGGGCCTGGGCTTGTTCGGGCGGATGTCGCCGGTGCAGCAGGTGGGGATCGTCGTGGGGATCTACCTGCTGCTGCTGGGGGTGGCCAACGCGTGGCTGCGCTTCTTCCAGTTCGGCCCGCTGGAATGGCTCTGGCGGCTGGTGACGTACCTGAAGCCCCAGCCGCTGTTGCGTTCCCGCGCCTGAAGCGCGCGGCGAACCAGGTCAACCAACGCGGCGGGGAACCAGCCCCGGGCGAGCCCGCGTGTAGTCCCGAGAGCGCCGCCCCGCCGGGGCGGGTGGAGCTCGACCGGCAAGCGCAGCCCGGGCGCGCGCCCGGGGCTGTGTTCCGCGGCCCCTGCGATGCTCGAAGTTTGCGGATGAATATTGGGCCGCCTTGCAGCGTTCTACGGGGTGACCCTCCAAACCAGGAGCTCGAATGACCATTCTCCAGGCGATCCTCCCCGTTCTCACCGCCGTCGCTTGCGCCGGATGCGCCGCCTCCGACGGGCCGAGCGTGCAGGAGATCATCCAGCTGCGCCACGCCAACGTCGTGACGGTCGCCCAGCTTGCGGAGGTTCGTGAGCCGGGCGCCACCGTCCTGCCCGACCCGCGCACCAACAGCCTCGTCATCCGCGGCAGTGAGCAGCAGGTTCGGGCGGTGCGCGAGGCGCTGGAGGCGATCGACGCGCCTGCCACGACGGGTCCCGCGCGCGGCTGAATCGGGATGCACCGGGGCCGGCGGGCTTCCTAGCATCCCCCCGTGGCTGCTTCGCGCCCAAAGGTCGTATGTGCGATGTCCGGCGGCGTCGATTCGAGCGTCGCCGCCGCCCTGCTGCTGCGCGAGGGGTATGACGTGGTCGGCTGCTTCATGCGGCTGGGCAACCCCGAGGGCGTGGAGCTGGCCGAAACGTGTGACGCCACGGGCAAGACGCACAAGCAGGGTTGCTGCAGCGTCAACGACGCCGCCGACGCGCGGCGCGTCGCGACCAAGCTCGGCATCGGCTTCTACGTCCTGAACTTCGAGCGCGACTTCGGCCGCGTGATCGACTACTTCGCCGCCGAGTACAACGCCGGCCGCACGCCCAATCCGTGCGTCCGCTGCAACGACTGGCTGAAGTACGGCAAGCTCGCGGAGTATGCCGAGGCGATCGGCGCGGACTACGTCGCCAGCGGGCACTACGCGCGCGTCGGCGTCGACCCGGTGAGCGGCGAGAAGTGCCTCATGCGCGGCGTCGATCACGACAAGGACCAAAGCTACGTCCTCTTCGGAACCACGCGCAGCACGCTCGAGCACACGCTGCTGCCGGTCGGCGGATACACCAAGCCGCAGATCCGCGAGATGGCGCGGGAGATGGACCTGCCGGTCTTCGACAAGCCCGACTCGCAGGAGATCTGCTTCGTCCCCGACCAGGATTACCGCCGCCTGCTCGAGCGCCGCGGGATGCGGTTCGAGGAGGGTGAGGTGGTGGACACCGGCGGCAAGGTCGTCGGGCGGCATGCCGGCCACCAGCGCTACACGATCGGCCAGCGCCGGGGCGTGCGCCTGGCGCTGGGGCGGCCGGTCTACGTCGTCGGCGTCGATGCGACGGAGAACCGAGTGGTCGTGGGAGATCGATCGGATCTGCTCGCGACGGGCCTGCTGGCCGACCAGGTGAACCTGATCTCGCAGCGCGCGATCGACGCCTGGCAGCCGCTCCGCTGCGAGGCGAAGATCCGCTACAACGCCCAGCCGGTCGGCGCGACCCTTCGGCGCATCGATGACGACCGGATCCACGTGAGCTTCGACGAGCCCCAGTCGGCGGTCACGCCGGGGCAGGCCGTCTGCCTCTACGACGGCGACATCGTCCTCGGCGGCGGATGGATCGAGCGGGCGGAGAAGTAGGTAATCACAGATTCAGACGCAGGCACACAGGTTCAGGACTCTTGTCTGATGCCCCCGCGCAACGTGCTCATCTTCCATTCGGGCGCCCTGGGAGACTTTGTCCTCGCCTGGCCGCTGGTGCTCGGCGTGGCGCGCGTCATGCCGCAGTGCCGCACCGTCGTCGTCACCGCCGGCGACAAGGGGAAGCTCGCCGAGCGGGTCCTGAGGGTCGAGTCGAGCGATGCCGAGTCGGGATGGCAGAAGCTCTTTGCAGACGGTGCGCTTCCGGAGAAGCCGGCGAAGCTGCTCGGCGGGGCGCGGCTGGTGCTGAGTTTCGTCGCCGACTTCGGCAGTCCGTGGGAGAAGAACCTCTCCCGCCTCGCGCCCGACGCCGAGGTGCATCACCTCGAGCCGCGCCCCACGCGCGACGGGATCTGGGCCGTCGATTTCCTGCTGGAGCAGCTCGAGGATGAGCCCGTCGTTCATTCCGCGGCTGCCGGGATGGTGGCGAGCATCCGGCGCTCGGGCCTGCTGCCGCGGGCGCATGACCCGGCGGGGCCGATCGTCGTGCATCCGGGCAGCGGCTCGGCGAAGAAGAACTGGCCCGCGGAGCAGTGGGCGAAGTGGATGGCGGACGCCGGCAAGCCGGTGCGCCTCGTCCTGGGGGAGGTGGAGCGCGAGAAGTTCACGGCGAAGCAGCGAGGGGCGCTGGTCGAAGCCGCCGCGGAGGTGCGGGAGCCACAGGACCTGCCCTCGCTGCTGGATGCCCTCACGGGGACATCCGCCTACCTCGGGCACGACTCCGGCCCGACGCACCTTGCCGCGATCATCGGACTGCCGACGCTGGCGCTCTTCGGGCCGACGGATCCGGCGGTCTGGGCGCCGCTGGGCCCGCGCGTCGGGTGCGTGCGTGCCGAGCCGTTGTCGGACCTGCCGGCGTCGGCGGTAACGGAGGCGTTCGCCAACCTCCCATAATGCCGATCATGGCTGAGTCGCGCGCGCTGCGAGAGGGCTGGCGCTTGTGGCGGCGGCGACCCGCCGCTGTCCAGTCCGGACCGTGAGGCAGCGGCGCCCCGCCGCTGCTGCAACCTGGGCGCGCGGGGAGATGGCG
>JAEZED010000103.1 GCA_023417885.1 Planctomycetota bacterium | reverse complement strand
GGGAAGGCGGCTCGAGCACACCCAGCGCATGCAGCGCGCTGCGGGCTGTATCGGCATCGCGCCTGCGATGAACGTCGCCACCCGCGACACTGCCTCCGCGCGTCTTGTCGGAACTCATTCCTCGCATGACACCCTCCCGACCGGGGCGACGCGCGGACTCCTCCGCGCAGATGCGCCCGGTGCAACTCAAGATGTCACATTCGCGTCGGTCGCAGGCAACGAACGTGCCGGCAAACGTCCCTGTCGTCCATTCAGGGCGACGCCCCATAATCCAATCACCCCGATGACCGTGCTGTCGCGACGGCGCTTGCCTCCACCATCATCCGCGTCATTGGAGCGGCTCGCCGGTCGATTCGGGCTCGACCGGCTCCAGGACGTCCACCGGGAGCAACTGCCGGCCCCATTCCCGCGCTTCCTGGTGCGTCGGAAAGTAGACGTCCAGCTTGTATCCCTTGATCGCCCCGCCCCGGTCGATCACCTCGACGACCGTCTCGTCGTGGTACCCGTGGATGCGAAGCCGCGTGCCGAAGTCGAACAGGCGCGCGTCGGCGGCAACGAACCGGCCCGCGTTGTAGCTCACCGGCTTACCACTGGCGGTGATCCCCTTGGCATGTTTCCCGCAGCAGATCGTGCAGGGGCAGTAGGCGGTCACCTCCATCATGTAGGTGGCGACGACGCGCATCAGCCCGGCCGATGTCTGGATCACCGTCTCGCCCGCGGCCAGGTCGGCGGCGGCGGTTTCGAGGGTGAAGGTGGCCTGAGAGGCTCCCGGGCTGTATAGCGTGTCGTCGCCGCCGGGGACGCTGACGTCGATGGTGGGGAGGCCGACCTCAACGTCGCGGATCGCATCGATCCGGCTGGCGCCCAGGACGATCATCGCCAGGATCGGGACGAAGCAGGCGACGGTGAGCACGCGTCCCATCGGCACGGGCCGGCGCTGCGGCGCCGCGGGAGGCTGCTCTGCGTCGCAGGGGGATACCTGCGGATCGGTATGGAACGAGGTGGTGTGGCCCATCTCTCGGCCGTCGCCTCCTGCGGGGACCGTTCGGGCGCGGCGGGCCGCGCATGGATCACTGGCTGCCGGTGCTTCGGAACTCCGCCGTCGCGAACCAGACAACCTCGCATTCTGGTCATCCCGCATCGGGCGTCAAACGCCGGAACGCGCGTGGGCGGACAAAATATTGGGCGGCGCGGCGCGACGCGCAATTCCTGCGCCTCACCACTTGCCGAGATAGCGCCCAAAGCGGTGGGGGCGGATCTCGCCGGCCGGGGCGCACCAGCGCACGCCGTTCTCGATCACGCGAAGCACCTGAGGGTGGTGATAGGTCGGATAGGTCTCGTGACCCGGGCGGAAGTAGAAGATCTTCCCCGCGCCGCGCTTCCAGGTCAGGCCGCTGCGGAAGACCTCCCCGCCGCTGAACCAGCTCGCGAACACCGTGTCCTCCGGGGCCGGGACGTCAAAGTACTCCCCGTACATCTCCTCGGCCTCGATGTCGATGCGGTCGTCGATCCCCTGGGCGATCGGGTGGTTCGGGCTGGTGACCCAGATGATCTCCCGGTCGTCCGCCTCGCGCCACTTCAGGTCGCAGCACGTCCCCATCAGCCGCTTGAAGATCTTGGAGAAGTGCCCGCTGTGGAGCACGAGCAGGCCCATCCCCGCCAGGACGCGCTTGTGAACCTTTTCGACGACCTTGTCGTCCACCTCGTCATGGGCGATGTGTCCCCACCAGGTGAGTACGTCGGTCGATTCGAGCACCGCGTCCGTCAGGCCGTGCGCCGGCTCATCGAGCGTGGCGGTGCGGACTTCCATGTCCCCGGCCCTGCGCAGGTGCGAGGCGATCGCCTCGTGCATGCCCTGGGGATAGATCTCCGCGACCTTCGGGTTCTTCTTCTCGTGGCGGAACTCGTGCCAGACGGTGACGCGGACGGGCATGCGGACTCCTTTGAAAGTCGGGGAGTGTAGGAGAAGCCGCGGCACCGCGTGCCGCAGGCGGGGATGCACTGGAAGATTTGTGTCGAAGGAGGCCCTGCGGCACGCCGCGGCTCTGTCATCCGACCGTCGCGGTGCGACGGAGGACTTCGAAATAGTCGGGGAAAGTCTTGCTGACGCAGGCGGGGTTCTCGATCTCGATCCCGCGCCGCCTCGTCGCCGCCAGGGCGAAGCTCATCGCCATGCGGTGATCGTCGTAGGTTGCGATCCGCCCGCTGCGGACGCGCGGGGGCGGCGTGATGCGCAGGGCCACCTCACGGCCTTCGCCGAGGAGCTGCGTCTCCCCACCGAGCTTCGCCAGCTCCGCCTGGAGCGCCGCGATCCGGTCCGTCTCCTTCACGCGCAGGGTGTGAATGCCGCGCAGCGTCGTCTCGCCGACAGCGAACAGGGCTACCACCGCCAGCGTCTGCGCCACGTCCGGCATGTCGGAAAGATCCACGTCCAGGCCGTGCAGTTGCGCGGGGCCTGTGAGGGTCGTGCTGTCGGCGGTTTGCTCCACCTGGCAGCCCATCCGTCGGAGGACTAGCGCGAACTGGGCGTCCCCCTGGAGGCTGGCTTCGCCAAGTCCCAGGATCGTCACGCGGCTGCCCGGATGAATCGCTGCCAGGCCCAGGAAGTAGCTGGCGGCGCTGGCGTCCGGCTCGATGCGGCAGGTGACGCCGTGATACCGCCCGCGCGGCACAACGACGGCAGTCGGCACGCTGGTGGCGGGGTCGCGCTCCAGCTCCGGGGTGACCCCGAAGCGGTCCATGAGGCGCATGGTCATCCGCACGTAGCTCCAGCTCGTCTGCCGGCCTTCGAGGTGGATGTGCGTCTCGTGCCGCGTATAAGGCGCCGCCATCAGGACGGCGGAGAGATACTGGCTCGACGCCGCCGACTCCGCGGGGAAGCGAACCGTTCCGCCGGCGAGCTGCCGGCCGTGGATCACCAGCGGCGGATAACCCGCATGTTGTGCAAAGCTGACGCTTGCGCCGAGCGCGTTGAGCAGATCCGCGAGCGGGCCGATGGGCCGCTCGAGCATGCGCGGCTCGCCCGTCAGCGTGAAATCGGCATCTCCCACGGCGGCGAGCAGGGCGGCGAGGAAGCGCAGCGTCGTCCCGCTGTTGCCACAGAAGAGCTCCGCCGGCTCGGCGGCGAAGTCATGGCTGGCGGGCGCATCGACGCATACGCGATGCCCTGGCTCGTCGATGTCGAGCTTAAGGCCCAGTGCCTGGAGATTCCGGAGCATGTGCCGCGTGTCGTCAGCGAAGAGGACGTTCTCTAGCGTGCAGGGCTCTGCCGCGAGGGCGGCCAGGACGAGCGCGCGGTTGGTGAGCGACTTGCTGCCGGGCGGCTCGACGGCGGCGTCGAAGGGTGAGGTGAGCGGATCAGTTGTCCACGCCGACATGCGGGGATGCTAGGGGCGGCCCGTGGGGCTCACCGGCGCTTGAACGTGGGCACGATCAGCACGCGGAGGGTTTCCGCGATTTCGGAGATGAGGACCTGCCGCACGTCCGGCTCGAGCAGCGGGCCCGTCGCGCGGACGGCGGTGGCGTTCGACTGGATGACCCCGAGGATCTCGTCCGCTTCCCGGAAGAAGGGAAGCGGGATCTGGCTGAGCGGGCGCACGAATCCGACGCCCGACAGTTCGATCGTGGTCTCATCAACGTCGAGCACGTTTCTGAGGCGCCCGCTCAAACGGATCTCGGTGCCGTCGACGAATGCGGTGAGGCTGTCAATAGTGCCGTTCCCCTGCTCAAGGCGGAACCGCGTATTGAGCGAGTCACGCTGCGGGTTGCGCGTGATGACGTTCACGATGTCCAGGATGTCCTGGAACAGGTTGAAATTCCCCAGCACGCCGTCGCGGATTGCGAGGGTGCCCTCTCCGTTCAGCGGGAAGCGGGGCAGGTCCTCCCGCGTCTGCCCGAAGCCGGGACGCGGGTTGAGGTTGCCGTAGGCGATCAGCGACAGGTCCAGCCGTCCCTCCAGGCCCTCCGGCTGCTCCCGCAGCGCCTCGATCTGCGCCACGCTCAGGTCCTCGGCGTCAAGCGTGGCATTGACATACCAGTCATCCCCGACGGCAGCCAGCGGGTCGATCAGAGTCGGGCGGCCCACCTCGCTGGATCGCCCGCGGTTGCGGAGCCGGAAGTAGCCGTCGATCACGCCATCCGCGAGTTGAAGGCGCACTCGCTCGGTCGTGATGAGCGTGAAATCGAACTGCCCGCGAGAGGGGGAGTCGTCCGGCAGGGGAATCCGGCTGAGGTAGGCCATCACCTGCCCCTGGTCGATCTCCACGCTGCGCCAGCGCGCCCCGTCGCCGCTGAAGGAGAGGTTGACCAACACCTCCCCCAGCGGCCGCTCGCCGGGGCCAGGTTGAACTGTCAGCGAGAAATCGACCATCCCCTCCGTCCCCTGTGGCAGGTCGACCGTGTCGGCGATGGCGGCCAGATCCAGCGCCTGGCCGTGCAGCCAGATGCGGCTGGCGCCCGGCACGTCCTCGAGCATCACGGTGCCCCCGCCGCTGACGACGCCGATGTCCGGGAAATCGACCAGCAGTTGATTGACCTCCACGCGGGCGCTGGTCGCCTCCACCTCCAGCACGCCGTCGGCCAGGCGCGACAGCTCGTAGGGGCGTTCGCCGATGAAGACGTCCGCCTCCGCCCGCAGGTCGCCGTGTACCTCCGGCGTCCCGTTCTCCAGGGCGACGCGCAGGCCCGGCGAGCTGACGCTCACGGCGGCATCGACGTACTGCCCGCCCGACTTCTCGGGCTGGAGGACGATGGGGTAGCGCGACCCTTCGAGGTTCAGGACCTGCACCTCCCGCGGGTCGGCCATGTCATAGTGGAGGTCGAAGGAGATCGCGTGCTCCGTGCCGAGACGAACAGGACCCGTCGACTCCTGGTCGAACTTCTCCAGCCGCACGGGCAGTTGCAAAGAGCCGTGCGTAAAGATCCGGCCTCCGCGCGGGCGGAAACGCGGGTCGTCCACCGCTTCCGGGTCCTCCGGAGGCCGGCCGATGACGACGCGATCCGCCAGGTGCATGTGGGGGATGGTCAGGTCCTGGATATCGATCCACCCCTCGGCGGTGGCTTGACGCGGGGAGAGGCCCGTGAGGTCGATGTCGAGCCGGGCATTGAGCGTGCCGTTGACCGCGGGCATGGCGACCGCTTCGGCGAGACGATCGACGTGCATGTCCTGCACGTCGATGGAGATGTGTCCGGGCAGGTCCTCGCGGAAGGGGATCTCGGCCTCGAAGTCGATGTGGGCGCCGAAGAGCTGGGCGTATTGCTCGTCCAGCGCGAGCCGGCGCTCGTTCCGCGGGGTGTAGATC
>JAEZED010000100.1 GCA_023417885.1 Planctomycetota bacterium | reverse complement strand
AGCCAGATCGCCGCGGCGCATGCCGCGGCGACGGCGAGAAAGCTTGCCAGCGCCGCCAGCCATGGGCGGCGCGCCAGGGCCGGGATGCGCCCGATCCACAGCAGCAGCACCGCGCAGCAGGGGAGCGGCAGGGCGATCGCCATCGTCATCGGCAGGTCGTCACGCATGCTGCTCCAGGCGGACATCGCCCAGATCGGCAGGATGAGCGCCACGGCATATCCCCCCGCGGCGAACGCGCGCCGGCGCTGGTGGCGCCGGCGCCCGCGGATCAGCCAGCCCAAGGCCGCGGCGCAGGCGGGGATGGCGGCCAGGGGGAGGATGAAGTCCATCATCACTTCCACGCCGCACCAGAGGACGATCGGCGCCAGCGACGCGGCGCACAGGGCGATGCAGGCCAGGTCGGCCACGTGCGCCCCGCGCGCCAGCGGGTAGAGGAGCAACGCCGCGACGAGGATGAACCCGGGCAGGAGCAGGCGCTCGCCCAGCGACTGGTCGGAGAAGTAGGTGGGCCACATCAGCGCGCCCGCGGCGCCGGCGGTGATGAGGGCGGTGGCGATCAGCATGATGCGGCGCGAACGCCTTCGGCGTGGGCGCGGGGTGAGGCAGGCGGCCCACGCCAGGGAGACGGCCAGGCTCGCCGGCAGCGCCCAGATCCAGCGGTCGCGCACGTCCCAGGCGCGTGCCAGCCACATGATCGCCAGTGCCGCGGCGACCGCCGCCGGAAGGGCCCAGGCGCCCGCGTTGCCCCGCTGCTGCTTCGTGCGCCCGGAGAGAGCGGCGACGAGCAACGCCGCGACCGTGAGGGACGCGGGGATCAGGAAGCCGAAGATGGCCTTGGCGACCTCGGGTCTCATCGACGTCGGGCGCACGGCCGGGGGCGCGCTCCACGGGGAGTGGAGCGGCCCGCCGGGCGTCGTTGCGATTGGCTCACGCGCCCTGCGCGGCGCTCTGGATGGAGACCATGAGGGTCACGTCGTCCCCCAGGCCCTGGCCGACCATGTGATCCACCTCCCACTGGCTGCGCTTGATGGTGAATGTGGCGGAGATGCCGCAGCGCTCGCCGCCCTGGCCGGCCTTCGTGCTCAGGTGGGTGACCTTCCCCTCGACCGGATGCGTGTTGCCGCGCATGGTGAGGTCGCCGGCGAGCGTCCAGGTGCCGTCGCCGTTGTCGGTGAGCTTCGTGCTCTTGAACGAGATGTTGGGATACTCGCGGGCGTTGAAGAAGTCGGGGCTCTTGAGGTGGCGGTCGCGCTGCTCGTTGTGCGTGTCGATGCCGTCCAGCGGGATGGCGATGTCGCAGGAGAACGTGGAGACGTCCTGCCCGTCATAGGTGACGGTGCCGCTGAAGGTGTTGAACTGACCGTAGAAGGGGGTCATCCCGCCCCACTCGATCCCGAAGATCGCGGCGCTGTGAACGGGATCGACGGTGAACTGCTTCACCTCGAGCGCCGCCTCAAGCCGGGCCGAAGCGGCGGGCGTGGAGGCGCCGACTTCGGTCCCGCTGCTCAGCCAGGCGGCGGAGGCGAGACCGGCGGTGAAGACCAGGGCGATTGCAAAGCAACGCGGCTTGCACAGGCACATGGAGATTCTCCTTCCGGGAGTTGGTTTGGTGTCTGTCGGTTCCGCCGGAGTGTAGCCGGGAGGCGCGGATCACGACCATGCCGGATGCGGGGCGGCGGGGGGCGGACTGGGGCCGGAGCGCTCGGCGTACTGGAGCCGGACGCTGTCGCGCGCCAGGACGATGATCGTGAAGATGCCCAGGAGCGTGCCCAGGGGGACGGAGAGGCAGTTGATCCCGGCGACGACGATGCTCAGCACGCGCCGGCGCCGCCGCGAGATCTGGAGCGCGCTGTAAACATTCAGCGCCGCGATCGCCTCGCCCAGGAGGATGGCGCCGGCGCCGAACACGACAAAGAACCAGCCGAGCTCGGGCGGGGGCGGGTTGGGCTGGTCCGCGAACATGCCCCGGATCATGGCGATGCCAAGGAAGACGTGGATGAGCGGGATGAGCGCGAGGATCGCGATGAGCCCGGCCCAGACGTAGTGGCAGACGACCAGCGCCTTGAGATGCCCGTCGTCCTGGACACGGCGCTCGTAGTCGAAGGTCGGGCTGGCGTAGGGGACATGATCCGGAGCGGTCATGTCCGGATCGTACCAAGCCGCGGCCGCGGGCGCAGGGAATCGCGCCTGGGAACGAAGGCCGAACCGGGGCGGGAGCGGGCCCGGTTTGCTATCCTGCCGGCCATTCCGCCTGCCGCGTATCGGCGGACCCGTCACCTCATTCCGGCGCACTCCCTTGGCCCTCGTCTTCGCGATCACGATTTTCGTCAGCGCGTTCCTGCTGTTCCAGGTGCAGCCGCTGATCGGCAAGTACATCCTCCCGTGGTTCGGCGGGACCAGCGGGGTCTGGACGACGTGCATGCTGTTTTTCCAGGTGCTGCTCCTGGGAGGCTATCTCTACGCGCACCTTCTCCAGCACTTCCTCCGCCCGCGGGCGCAGGCGATCGTGCACATCGCCCTGCTGGTGCTGGCGGCGTTGACGCTGCCGATCATCCCGGCCGACGCCTGGAAGCCCGCGCCTTCGGACGAGCCGACGCTGCGCATCCTGATCCTGCTGGCGGTGACGGTGGGGGCGCCTTACCTGATGCTTGCCTCGACGGCGCCGCTGCTTCAGCGCTGGTTCAGCCGCACCGCGCCGGGGGCCTCTCCTTATCGCCTGTACGCGCTCTCCAACGCCGGATCGCTGCTTGCGCTTTTCAGCTATCCGTTCCTCTTCGAGCGGCTCTTCCAGCTTCCGGTGCAGGCGTGGACGTGGTCCGTCGGCTTCATCGCCTTCGCCCTGCTCTGCACGGTGTGCGCGCTTCGGCAGATGAACGCCACCGAGCCGGCGGCGCAGGAAGCGGAGGCAACGGCGCCCGCGCCGGCCGAGCGTGTGCCGGGGGCGGGGGAGATCCTGCTCTGGCTGGCGCTGGCGGGGTTCGGCTCGATCATGCTGCTGGCGATCACGAACCAGCTCTGCCAGGACGTGGCGGTGGTGCCGTTCCTCTGGCTGCTGCCGCTGAGCATCTACCTGCTCAGCTTCATCATCACCTTCGAGAGCGACCGCTGGTACCGGCGGGGCGTTTTCGGCCCGCTGCTGCTGGCGGGCGTGGCGGCGGGGGTCTTCGCGCTGGCGCGCGGGATCGACCTGGGGCTGAAGTGGCAGATCGGCCTCTACACGCTCACGCTCTTCGCCTGCTGCATGTCGCTGCACGGGGAGCTGGCGCGATCGAGGCCGGCGCCGCGCTACCTGACACTCTTCTACGTCGCCGTCTCCGCCGGCGGGGCGATCGGCGGGGTGTTCGTCGCCATCGTCGCGCCGCTGGTCTTCGACGCCTTCTTCGAGCTGCACGTGGGCCTAGTCGGCACCTGCCTGCTCGTGCTGATCGCGATGGCCCGGAGCGTCCGCCCCGCCCTGCGCGACGCCGGCGCCGCCGCGCGGACGATGGCCTTCGGCGGGGGGGCGCTGGCGCTTGCGGCGATCGCCATGCTCGGCGTCACCCTCGGCCGCATCGCCACGCGCACCGACGGGCAGATCGTCCGCATGGAGCGCAACTTCTACGGCGTGCTGAAGGTAGTCGGCGGAGGGAGGATCGATCCGGAGACGCTGGATCTCACCGCCGCCGAGGTGAACCCCGGGTACCGGGAGTTCGACGTGCCGTTCGAGCAGCTCGAGCTGGTGCACGGCCGTATCCTGCACGGCATGCAGCTTCTCTACCCGGAGCTGCGCGACTACCCGACGACCTACTACATCCCAGAGAGCGGCGTGGGGCTGGCGCTTACCGAGCACCCGCAGCGCGAAACGCCCGGCCGCCCCTTCCGCGTCGGCGCGGTGGGCCTGGGCGCCGGGAGCCTGGCCGTCTATGGCGGGGCGGGCGTGGAGATGGCCTTCTACGAGATCAATCCGCTCGTCGTGGACGTGGCGGAGCGGCACTTCAGCTACCTCGCCGACGCCCGCGCCCGCGGCGGAGAGATCGCGCTGCACATGGGGGATGCGCGGCTCGTGATGGAGGAGCAACTGGAGCGCGGTGAGCCGATGCGCCTCGACGTGCTCGTGGTGGACGCCTTCAGCAGCGACGCGATTCCCGTTCACCTGCTCACGGCCGAGTGCTTCGAGATATACCGGAGGCATCTCGCCGACGGCGGCGTCATCGTGGTGCATGTCTCCAACCGATATCTCAACCTGCGCCCGGTGGTGCGCGCCGCCGCCGACCGGATGGGGCTGGAGGCGCGGCAGATCGCCGTGGGAAGCGTCGAGCAGGCGTCGGGAAACGCCTCGGACTGGATCCTCGTGACGGACAATGCCGGGTTCCTCGAGCGCATCGCCCGCGCCGAATGGCTGCGCGAGTGGGACGACCAGGAGAAGCCGATCCTCTGGACGGATCGCTACAGCAATCTGTTCGACGTGCTGGAGTGAGGAGGCGGCGCCAGCGGCGCCGGTTCAGAGCTCCTGCTCGAGGGCGACGAGGTCCTCGTAGGTCTCCCGCCGGCGGATGAGGCGGTGTCGGGCGCCGTCCACCAGCACCTCGGCGGCGCGGGGGCGGTTGTTGTAGTTGCTGCTCATCGCGAAGGCGTAAGCGCCCGCCGTGAATACCGCCAGCAGGTCACCGCGCTCCACCGGGGGGAGCACGCGGTCCTTCGCCAGGAAATCCCCGCTCTCGCAGATCGGGCCGACGACGTCGACCGTCTCGCCGCCGGGAACGTGCAGGTCCTTGTCGCGGGCGAAGGGCTCCGCCTGTGCCCCGCGCGGCCGTGTCGGCCAGATGAAGTGGAAGCTTCCGTAGAAGGCCGGGCGAATCAGGTCGTTCATGGCGGCGTCGGTGATGACAAACTTCTTCGTCCCGCCGGTCTTGCGGTAGAGCACGCGGGCCAGGAGGACGCCGGCGTTGCCCGCGACATAGCGGCCCGGCTCGATCGCCACGCGGTAGCCGCGATTTCTCAGCAGCGGCACCAGCGCTTCGGCGAACGCGCTCACCGGCAGCGCCTGCTCCGGGTGCTCGTAGTTCACGCCGAACCCGCCGCCGATGTCGAACCACTCGATCGCGTGCCCGCGGGCGCGCAGGCGGTCGATCGTGGCGTTGATGCGCTTCGTCGCCTCGACATACGGCTCGACGGTGTAGATCGGGCTGCCCAGGTGCATGTGCAGCCCGCCGAGGCGCAGGTGCTTGAGGTGGCGGTACTGCTCGAAGACGCGCTCGGCGCGCTCCAGGTCCACGCCGAACTTCGTTTCCTTCTTGCCGGTGGTCGTGTAGACGTGCGTCTTCGGATCGACGTCCGGGTTCACGCGCAGCGCGCCCACCGCCGACGCGCCCAGCTCGCCGGCGACGCGGTCGACGTTCTCGATCTCCGCCTCGCTCTCCAGGTTGAAGGCG
This sequence comes from Planctomycetota bacterium, assembly GCA_023417885.1. GTDB lineage: Bacteria > Planctomycetota > Phycisphaerae > Tepidisphaerales > Tepidisphaeraceae > JAEZED01. Next base: position 12,474 of record JAEZED010000100.1, on the reverse strand, counting down.
GCGATGCCCGTCTGGAGCGCGTAGCGGATCTCGTCGTCCGTCTTCCCCACGCCGGCGAAGATGATCTTGCCCGGGTCCCCCCCGGCCATCAGCGCGCGGTAGAGCTCGCCCCCGCTGGTCACGTCGAAGCCGCAGCCCGCGTCCGCCAGCAGTCGGCAGACGTGCAGGTTGCCGTTGCTCTTGATGCTGTAGCAGATCGTGGGCGAAAGCTCTGCGAACGCCTCGGCGATCTGCCGGTAATGGTGCAGGAGCGTCGCCTGCGAATAGACGTACAGCGGCGTGCCGTAAACCTCCGCCAGCTCGGCGGCGGCGGTTCCTTCGCAGTGCAGCTCGCCGTTCTCGTAGTTGAAGAAATCCATGTGGGGGTGGTGATGATAGCTGGCCGCGAGCCCTGGACGGGCGTGCCGCACCGGCAAACGATGACTTCGCCGGCACCTATCGTCCATCATGCAGTCCGTAGCGACCCTGCCGCAGGTGCCCGAGGCCTGTCCCGCCGATCCGGAGGCGCGGGCCTCGTGCACGCTCTGCGCGGATCGGCGTGTACTGGGGCGCAAGCTCCGCCGGGAAGATCCCACGCGCGACGGGGCGGTGCTGCGCGAGCGGATTCCGCTGATCCTCTCCGGCCTCGCCGGCGCGCTCACGCTCGCTTCGTTTATCGTCCACGTCTCCGACGGGCCGCTGGCGCTTCGGCTGACCTTCTCCGCCGGGGCCTATCTCGCCGGCGGGTGGTTCGCGACGATCCAGGCTTTCAGGACGCTGGCCCGCGGGCAGTTCGACATCGACCTGCTGATGATCGTCGCCGCGCTGGGCGCCGCCGCCATCGGGCGATTCGAGGAAGGGGGGCTGCTGCTGTTCCTCTTCTCGCTGGGCAACGCCGGCGAGGAGGCGGCGATGGGCAAGGCCCGCCGCGCCATCGAGGCGCTGGCGGAGCTCTCGCCTGAGGAGGCGCTGCTGCTGGAGGCGGACGGCACGACGCGCCGCGTCGGCGTCGAGGAACTGGCGCCCGGGATGCGCGTCGCCGTGCTGCCGGGCGAGCGCATGCCTGCCGATGGTACGGTGCGCGAGGGGGCCAGCAGCGTGGATCAGGCGCCCATCACCGGCGAGAGCGCTCCGGTGCCCAAGGAGCCGGGCAGCGGCGTCTTTGCCGGCACCATCAACGGCGAGGGCAGGCTGATCGTCGAGGTCACCCGTCCCGCCTCCGAGTCCACGCTCAGCCGCATCGTCCGGCACGTTCGCGAGGCGCAGGCGTCGCGCTCCCCGCGCCAGCTCCTGGCGGAGCGGTTCGAGAAGCGGTACGTGCCGATCGTTCTGGTGGCGACGCTGCTGCTACTGCTGGTTCCGCCGCTGCTGGGGCTGGAGCCGCGCAGCATCCCGGGGACGCTCTGGCAGGGGTGGTTCTACCAGTCGATGGCCTTCCTGACCGCCGCCAGTCCGTGCGCGCTGGCAATCGGCACGCCGGCGGCCGTGCTCGCCGGGATCGCCAGGGCCGCGCGCGTCGGCGTGCTGGTCAAGGGGGGCGCGTTTCTCGAGCTGCTCGGGCAGGTGCGCAGCGTGGCGGTGGACAAGACCGGCACGCTCACCACCGGCAGGCCGACGGTCGCGGAGGTCGTGCCTGTCGGCGGGGTGGACGAGGCGGAGCTGCTCACGCTCGCCGCCGCCATCGAGCGCGGCAGCACGCATCCGCTGGCCGAGGCCGTCGTCCGCGCCGCCGACGGGCGCGGCCTGCCCGTTCGGTCGGCGAGCGATGTCCGCCAGGTGCCGGCGGTCGGCGTGGAAGGACAGGTGGAGGGTCGCACTGTCTGGGTCGGCCGGTCCGACCGGATCGATCCGGGCGCAGCCCATTACGCCGAGGTCCGCGACGCCATCGATCGCCTGGCGGAGGCGGGGCGCTCGGTGTCGCTGGTGACGATCGACGGCGCTGCCGCCGGCGTGCTCGGGCTCTTCGACACGCCGCGCGCCGAGGCGGCGCCGGCGGTGGCGCGCCTGCGGGGCATGGGCATCGACACGACCATGCTGACCGGCGATCACGCCCCCGCGGCCCGGGCCATCGCGGAGGCCGTCGGCATCACCCAGGTGCAGGCGAGCCTGCTTCCCGAGGAGAAGGTCGACGCGGTGCGCAAGCTGCCGCGCCCGGTCGTGATGGTCGGCGACGGCGTGAACGACGCCCCGGCGATGGCGGCGGCGGACGTGGGCGTGGCGATGGGCGCCGCCGGCACGGACGTGGCGATCGAGACGGCGGACGTCGCCCTCATGGGAGACGACCTCTACAGGCTGGCGCAGGCGGTGTCGCTCGGGCGGGCGTCGCGGCGGGTGATCACGCAGAACGTCACGATCGCCCTGGGCGTGATCGCGCTGCTGGCCCCCGCAGCGGCGCTGGGCTTCGCCCCGCTGGGCGTGGCGGTCCTCTTCCACGAGGGCTCGACGGTGGTGGTGGTTCTGAACGCGCTGCGCCTGCTGGCGTGGCGGGACAAGCCCTGACCTGCCCCGTTTCCAGCCCACATGCCACCGTTTTCCCGGACTTGATCCGACGCGCGGTTATTGCCCCTCCAGCATCGGCCGCAGGTGCTCCATCGCCCGCCGCGCCACGCCGGCGGCGTCGTCGAGAAAGGGGTAGAGCTCGACCGTCACCCACCCGTCGTAGCCCGCCTCGTCCAGCGCCGCGAACAGGGCGGGGAAGTCGATCGTCCCCTCGCCCGGCGCAAGGTGCTGGTGGACCCGCGTCGCCGCGATGTCCTCGAGGTGGACGTGTACATACTCACTGGCCAGGTCCTTCGCCACGGCGGCGGGGTCCTCACCGACGCAGAAGGCGTGGCCCACGTCGAAGTTCATCCGCACCTGCGTTACGTCCGGGAAGAACGCCTGCTTCCACTCGACGTACTCGGCCGTCGTCTCGATGAAGAGGCCCGGCTCCGGCTCGATGGCAAGCGTGATCCCCAGTTCGCGCGCCGTCGGCAGCACGGTCCGCACCCCCTCCGCGAAGCGCCGGCCCGCCTCGGCGCGTGAGAGGCCCGTCCCGATCATCGGCCCGCCCGGCTGGAGGCTCACCGTGCCCGCCCCCAGTGCCGCCGCGAGGCGGACGCAGCTCAGGGTGTGGGCGATGCGCGTCCCCCGGGCCGCTTCGTCGTCCTCGATCCACGTGGGGTGATACGTGTCGCCGGTCGGGCCTCCGTCGGCGGCGAAGAAGCCGGTGAAGGCGTTGATGTTGCTCACCCGCAGGCCGCGGCGCTCGATGCGGTCGGCGATCTCCTCCATCTCGGCGGTGGAGAGGTCGGTCGGCGTGAAATGTGGCTGGTCAGCCATCAGCTCGCAGCCGGCATAGCCGAGGTCGGCGATGACGTCGATCGCCTCGGCGAGGGTGCTTTTCTTGAAGGCGTTGGTGCTGAAGGCGAGTCGCTCGCGGATCGGCCGGGGCATGGCGGCAGTCTACGCGGGACTCGGGAATCAGAGATCGCAAAGGCGCAAAGAGAGAGCAAAGGACAGAAGCGTGTTGGAGCCGGCAGGGAGCGTCCCCCGGGGTGCTCCAACCGATTCCTCATTCTTTGTTCCCTCTTTGCGTCTTTGCGCCTGTGCGATCTCCGGCCCGCTACACTCGCGCATGGCCGATCAGCCCCTGACCTATGGCGGCGCCGGCGTCGATTACGACGCGCTGGACGCCTTCAAGCGCGCCTGCCAGCGGGAGGCGGGGAAGACCGTCGATCTCCTGGCCGGACACGGTGCGAGCGAAGCGCGCGGCACGCGCGGCGAGTCGGCCTATCTCATCGACATCGGCCACGGCCTCTCCCTCGCCCACGTCGAGGAGGGCCTGGGCACGAAAAACCTCGTCGCCGACGCAATGGCGAAGCTGACGGGCAAGTGCTTCTACCGCGCCATCGGCATCGACACCGTCGCGACGATCGTCAACGACCTGATCACCGTCGGCTGCCTGCCGATGAGCGTGGCGATGCACGCGGCGGTGGGGGACTCGGCCTGGTTCAACGACACCACCCGGGCTGCCGAGCTTGCGGCGGGGTTCGCCGAGGGGTGCCGGCAGGCGGGGGCCGTCTGGGGCGGCGGGGAGACGCCCGCCCTGCGGGACATCGTGAACCCGGAGACGATCGTGCTGGCCGGCAGTACCGTCGGCCTGATGCCGCATGCCCAGCGCATCGGCGGGGATGTCGAGCCTGGGGATGCGATCATCTTCCTCGCCAGCAGCGGGGTGCAGACCAACGGGCTGACCCTCTGCCGCAAGATCGCCGGACGCCTGCCCGAGGGATATGGGACGCCTGTCGGCGATGGCCGCACGTACGGCGAGGCGCTGCTGGCGCCGAGCGTGATCTACGCGGCGTTCGTGCGGGCGCTGGTCGACGCCGGGGTCAGCGCGCGCTATCTCGTGCACATGACCGGCCACGGCTGGCGCAAGCTCATGCGGCTGGACAGGCCGCTGCGCTACTTGATCGACAACCCGCACAACGGAGCTGGACCGCCGCGGCTGTTCGAGTTCCTGATCGAGCGCGGCCCGGTGGAGCGGCGCGAGGCGTATGCGACGTTCAACATGGGGATCGGCTTCGCTGCGATGGTGCGTCCCGGCGATGCGGATCGCACGGTCGAAGCAGCGCGGAAGGCGGGGTATGACGCGTGGATCGCAGGACACGTCGAGGCGGGGGAGAAGGCGGTGGAGGTTCCCTCCCTCGGCCTGACCTTCTCCGCCGACGAGCTCCAGGTGCGCTGAGGGAAGCGGCCCTTGACTCAGGGTTTCGGCTGAATGACGGCGGCCATGCGCCCGGTGATCCCGTTGTCGCGCCGGTGGCTGAAGAACTCGGCCTGCCGTTCAAAAGTGCAAAGGAACCCGGCATCGATCCGCTCCGGCGAGAGGCCGGCCTCTTGCAGCGCCAGCACGGCAGAGAGGGCGAGGTCGACGTGACCCTTCCCCTCGGGGCCGTCGCGCCGCCGCGGGGCGTCGCCGAAGCGCTCCTCGAAGGCCGCCAGCACTTCAGGGCCGACCTCGAAAGCGTCGAACCCGATGCACGGGCCGACCGCTGCCACGAGGTCGGCGGCGGGAACATCCATCTCAACGATCGCCGCCTCGATCACTCCTGCGATCACACCGCGCCAGCCGGCATGCACGGCGGCGACGGTTTTGCCGTCGCGCCTCGCAAGCAGCATGGGACAACAGTCGGCGACACGCACCGCGATCGGCCGGGCGGGGTCGCTCGAGACGATGCCGTCTGCCTTGGGGTCGCTATCCCACCGCACACCTGGCGTAACCCGCACGACCGCTCCGGCGTGCACCTGGTGCACTTCCGCTACGGGGCCGCGGCAACCGGAGGCCGACAGGAGCCGGCGCCAATTCTCCAGCACACGCTCCGCCGGCTCGCGGTGATGGGCGGGGCTGCCGAGGGTAAGGGAGTCGAAGGGGCCCTGGCTGACCCCGCCAATGCGGGTGGAGAAGGCGTGGGGCACCCCGCACTGCTCGAGCAGGGGGGATGTGTAGAACCGCACTCCGTCCCGCTCCCGGGCCCGAAGCGCGCCTGCCGTCCGGATGGTCGCTTCCATGCGGCGGCCGACTCTACCAGAAATGTCGGGCCGGGAAGGAACTTGGGGGGTCGGGGTGGGAGGCGTTTTCTCGCTTCGGAGGCGACGGCGGTGTAGCCTTGTGGGCGTGAGCGCGGATCGACCCAAGCGGGCGGTGTTTCCGGGGCAGTTTGACCCGATGACGAACGGTCACCTGGACCTGATTCGCCGGGGAGCTCCGCTGTTCGACGAGCTGGTGGTGGGGGTGGGCGTCAACCCGGAGAAGACGGAGCTTTTTTCACAGGAAGAGCGGTACGAGATCGTCCGGGAGGTCGTGGCCGGCCTGCCGGGCGTCCGGGTGGAGCTCTACCGCGGCCTGACGGCCGACTTCGTGAAGTCGGTGCATGCCAACTGCCTGTTGCGTGGGATCCGGGACATCACGGATTTGCGGTACGAGTTCCAGAGTGCCCTGGCGAACCGAACCGTGGGCGGGGTGGAGACGTTGTTCCTGATGACGGGCGACCAGTACGCGCTGACGAGCAGCAGCCTGATCCGGCAGGTGGTGGTCCTGGGAGGGGACGTGGAGGCGTTGCAGACGTTGGTTCCCCCAATCGTGGTCGAGCGGCTGCGTGAGAAGCAGGGTGACCTGCCGCGTCGGGAGGATTTTGCCTAGCTTTCCCAATCGTTGGTGGACACCGCAAAGAATTCCTTGACAGCGTGTGCCAATGCAGTAGCATGGAGGCTGCAAAATCCTGCTTGACGACCCGGATCGGGTCGCAAGGCGGGTTTTGGAGCCCACCCCGGCCGCCAGGCCGACGCGGAAACGACGATCGCTTTTCTCCAGGTCACAAGATTTCCATGGCTTGCAGCATCGTGCGGTCGATCGACACGAATAACCCAGCGTCCGACGCCGGCGCGGAGAGCGCCGCCGGACGAGATGAGTCAATGAAATATGCCGCAGCGGTGGTCGCTGCGGCGACACCCGCCCCCGAAGTTCCCCAACCGTAGTCCCGCTGAAGGTTGCTGTTGCTGCTGACGAGCCGGCTTATATGCCTTGCTTCCACCGGCTCGCCTGGGAGATCGCCGAAGTCGTTGCGGTGCGGTCTTTCAAGAAACTGGCATCATTCCCTTATATCCATGCCGGCAGCAGTGGTCGCCATGAGGCGCGGCACGAGTGGTTCCCTCGAGGGCAGAAACGGCTCAGCAATGAGCCTCGGGTCTTCCAGACCCGGCCGAAAGGAGCTTCGCATGAAGCGCACTCGTACCCGCAAGGGTTTCACGCTTGTCGAGCTGCTGGTCGTGATCGGCATCATCGCGCTGCTGATCTCGATCCTGCTCCCGACGCTCAGCCGCGCTCGTGAGGCGGGCAACCGCATCAAGTGCGGCAGCAACATCCGTCAGATCGGTCAGGCCATGCGCCAGTACGCGATCGACGACATCCGCGGCGGCAACTACCCCCGCACGTACTACGATCCGGGCACGTCGGTCGCCGCCTATCCCGGCGCCACCGCCGGTGCCGCGGTCAACCACCAGTACGGCGATACGGTCGACTGGCTGGCCGGCACTGCCGCCGGCGCCACCGCTGGCAACCCCGGGCACGTGGATGCCGATCCGTTCATCGACGGCACCAAGCCGCAGCACGCCGAGGACTTCCGACCGAACGCGAACGACGTTTCGGCCGCCTTCTGGCACCTGATGCGCCAGAGCGACCTGACGCCGGCTGTGTTCCTGTGCCCCAGCAGCAACGCCGAAGAGGTCGCCTTCTTTGCCGGTCGCGGCAAGTCGGGCTACGTGAACTGGGTCAACCCGGTCCGCAACAACAGCTACAGCTTCCAGAACATGTACCCGGCGATCGACGCGGTCGGCCGCGGGTTCAAGTGGAATGACTCGCTGTCCTCGACGTTCGCGGTTGCCGCGGACATGAACCCGGGCCGCAACGCCACCGGGCGCGACTCGGTTACCGCTGTGACGACCAACAGCTCCAACAAGGAGATGAAGCTCGGCAACAGCAACAACCACGGCAAGGAGGGGCAGAACGTCCTCTACGCCGACGGCAGCGTCCGCTTCGTCACCTCGCCGTTCGAGGGCCCGCAGCGCGACAACATCTACACCGCTCAGGATCCGACCATCGTCATCGTCGTCAACAACCAGGTTCGCCCGGATCAGTCCGGCCGCCTGGCCATGGGCGAGTCGGGCGACGGCAGCCCGAGTGGTGACGCCTGGGGCGCCAATGAGGAGCACCTCTACCCGAGTCCCGGCACCGGCAGCGACAGCTTCCTCGTCCCCGTCGACGACTGGTCCGAAGCCGCCGCCTGATCGCCTGACGATCAGACAGATCCGGTATCTGTAAACGAAGCCCGCCCCGATCACTCGGGGCGGGCTTTCTTCTTTCGAGTCATGAACACCAGCGGGCACCGCCGCTGCGAACCGCCGCCGGCTACGCCACGTGACGCCGCGGTGACTGAGCGGTCGTTGCGGACGGTCGGGCGGACGCCTCGGCCGGGGCATCTTCCGTGGGCACGCGCGCCGGAGGCACGCGCAGCATGGTCTGGCAATACTGGCACCGGACGATCTTGCCGCGCGCCTCCTCGGGAACCTTGAGGATCTTACGGCAGCGAAGGTTCGGACAGATCAGCTGGCAGGACATCACGAGCTCCGGGTGAGGGGCTGCGCGGCTGCGGTTACGTCGGCCGACGCCGCCACGCGCCTACCTTCGTATCGGCGTTCGCCCGCGGCGACCTTGGCGGAACTCGCAAGACACGCTGCCGCTCGCCCGGTCAGGGGAGCGCTTCTGGAAATCATTGACCCGCGCGCAGCCGGAGGGGCGGGGGAAGCTCCGACTTCTCCAGTGCGGGGCGCTGCCCGAAGGGCCGATAAAGTGGGTCGCCGATCAGGCCGAGCTTCCAGCTCATCAGCGGCACCGTGCGCCAATAGGTCTCGGCGAGGGTCAGCTCGCCCGTGAGAAGCAGGGGGACGAACTGTTCGGGCGGTGGGAAGGCGATGAGGTACGGCTCGCTCACCGGCCCCATGGTGGCGACGACGCCGTCGTCCAGGAGCCCGCGCACCCAGCCGGGCAGGGCCGGATCGCGCAGCGACCGCATCTCGAAGCTGGCGACGTGATATCCCACGGCGCCCGGCACGAACTCCATCCCGCGGACGTACTTCATCAGGCTGTACCACCCCACGTAGACCGCCACCCCCGCCTCGCCGGGAGGCTGGATCACTTCCGGCGCGTCGTCATGCACCACGGGGAGCGTCGCCTTCTGCTCCAGGAAGTCGGCGAGGCGGCGCAGCTGCTCGTCGAAGACCCCGTAGCCGGCGTTGCCGTCGGTTTCGGGGGCAATGCCGCGGGAGTCGATGACGATCTTGCCCTGGAGGCCGTCGCGCTCGACGCGGACGCTGTTGGCGATCAGGTCGCGCACCTGCTGCGGGCTCCGGCCGTCGAGCCGGCTGACCATCATCACGGACTCGGGCGGTGCTTCGGCTTCCTCCCTGGCCAGCGGGTTCATGAGCCACCCGGCGGCGGGGGCGTTCTGGATCCAGAGCGTGGCGAGTTCGCTGTCGAAGGCGGCGTCGCTCTGCTCCTCGCTGAGAAGCCGCTGCTGCTGCACGAGGACCTGTGCGTAGGTTCGGAGACCGGCACGGCCCCGGAGGCGGTCGCGCACGATGCGGCGGCTGGCCTCGTCGCCGGCGCGGAGCAGCTTCGCGATCTCCGCAGGGTCGACGGTTCCGCCGTCCGGTGCGAAGGGACGCTCCAGCCGCTGGCGCAGGGCGGCGACTTCGCGCTCCAGGTCCTGTCGCTGCTGCCCGCCAAGCGCGGGGCCCCGGCCGGCGATGTAGGCCTCGGCGGAGGCCAGTCGCCCCAGCAGCACCTCGAGCCGGCGCGCGTCCTGGGGCGAGACCTGCGGCGGGGCGTAGCCGAGCCGGGCGGCGACCTGCTCGGCATCGCGGACGATGGGGGCCAGTTGCTGGGCGACGTCGGACGCCTCGCGGACCACCTGCCCGCGCTCAGTTCGCTCAGCCTCCGTCAGCACGCGCGGGCCGACGATCAGCGGCACGCCGTAGAAGGTGACGGCACAACGTACCTGCTGCCGCAGCCCGTTGTCCTGGATGAACCGTCGCACTGCGGGAACGACAAGCCGCTCGTACTGCTCGCGGCTGATCTTGTCCTCGACGGGCAGGTCCAGCTCGATCACCCGGCCGTCGGGCACGTCGCGGGCCTGCCGGTAATACTCGGCCAGTTGCCGGCTTTCGGGCACGTTCCGGTTGGTGATGAGCAGGAGATGCTCGGCGGCGAGATCCGCCAGGGCCGCGGGGGCTGCGATCAGGAGCAGGAGACCCGGGAGCAGAACGCGCAGTAATTTCGCGGCGGGCATGCGAGGATGGTCCGGTCCTCTGGCCGATAGGTCAAATCCAGCCCCGGCCTATCGTCGAGGTGGACTGCCGTGGAGTGCCAGCCATGAAAAAGATCATCCTCATCAGCCTCGCCGTCATCGTCGTTCTGCTGATCGGCGCCGTCGTCCTCGTCGTCAGCCGGATCGACTCGATCGTCCAGGGCACCGTGGAGAAGGAGGGGACGGCCCAGCTCGACCTCGCCACGACGCTTGGCGACGCTGACGTCAGCATCTTCGGCGGGAGCCTCACGCTCGATGACCTGGCCATCGCCAACCCCGATGGTTACAAGTCGCCGGTGCTCTTCGAACTCGGCCAGGTGAACGTCGGCGTGAACTACGGCGACCTGATGGACAATCCGGTTCGCGTGCGCGACATCAACATCAACTCGCCGCGCCTCGTCATCGAGCGCAGCGCCGAGGGGCTGGCGAACATCAACCTGCGCGACCTCATGGCCCGGCTCGACACCAGCTCCGAGGAACCGACGACCAAGCTGCTGATCGACAAGCTGACCGTCACCGGCACGAACGTCGTGATTCGTCCGAACATCGAGGGCCTGGACGCGGAGTACTCCGTCACGATCCCGGACGTCACGCTGACCGAGATCGGCACCGCCGACGAGGCGCAGAACGGGGCGGAGATCGGGCGCGTCGTCACCGAAGTCGCCATGGCCCTGGCGCGCGAGGCGGCGGCGAGCGAGGACCTTCCGCCAGAACTCCAGGCGATCCTGGCGGGTGATCTCTCCTCCATCCTCGATGAGTACAAGGGAAAGCTTCGCCAGGAGGTTCAGGCCAGGCTCCAGGAGGAGCTTGGCGACCTGGAGCAGAAGCTCGGTCCGGAGCTGACCGGCGCCGCCCAGAAGCTTCTGGAGGGAGATGGCGCCAACGCCGTCGAGCAACTCAAGCAGCAGGGGGGCGACGCGGTTCGCGAAGAGATCGAGAAGGGGCTCGGCGGCAAGGGTCTGGGCGGACTGCTCGGCGGGCGGCGCAAGTCGGAGGACCCGACGACGAAGCCGGCCGATCAGCGGTGACACCGCAGGCATCCGTTTCCGAGAGGAAACAAGACGCCGGCCGCGCTTCTTCTGGAGCACGGCCGGCGTCGTTGAGTCGGGACGACAGGATTCGAACCTGCGACCTCTTGACCCCCAGTCAAGCGGGGGGACGCTCATTCAAGCCGGTTTTATTAGGCTAACTGAAGCGATAAGGCTTTGCAAGCCTTCTCATGTTTTAGCGCCGTTTGCGAGTCAGAATCGCGGATGCGGCGGGGGGTCGTTTGTCTTTGACAAACTAACGTGAGGCGGCGGACCACTGAATGAGAAGTCCGAACCCGCCACGTCGATTGCGAAGTCTTTGCCGTCGATCACGAGGCGCAGCCGCTGCGGCGTGGGCGGTGCGGAGCCGTCAGCGAAGATGATGCGACCCCTCGTGGCCGGTTGCCCGGATGGAGTCCGGACTACTTCGTAGCTTATCCCGACCTTCCCCAACGAGCCGTTGTCGTTGAAAGCCTCTCCCTCGAAGATGTGGAGCGGATCGTCAGCCATGCCGGGGATGGTAGCGAATCCTTGCAGGCTGCGGGCAAATCTGACAGAATCCATCCGTCACCGGGGGTGGTGACCTCAAGCCCAGGGGGCCTGCGTGTCTTGGCTGTCGCTCGCACAATCCGACATTCAGAGATACCAGCAGATGCTGGATGAGCAGGCGCAGACCCAGACCGCCTGCGTCACCATTTCGCTCGTCATCCTGGGCTTGGGCGTTCTCGGGCTCGTCATTAAAGCGGCGGTCAGCAGCGCAGTTCCGACCCCGCCGCGGGCTCCGACGCAACGGCCGCAGCCCGCGCGTCCGCCTGTGGCGATGGCCGATGGGCCGGGACGATACCGCGTCGATGGGGTGGATCGAACGTCGCGAATGGACGTGACGCTCTACATCTCCGCGGCATCACGGGAGGCTGCGCGTGTGAAGGCGGATCTAGATGGCGTGACCGCTACCCGAATCGAGAAGGCGATTCTCTAAGGGAAAACCATGAAATACCTACTCGCAGTCATTCTTCCGCCCGTCGCTGTGCTGCTCTGCGGCAAGCCGGGCCAGGCCCTGCTCAACCTTTTCTTGACGCTACTGTTCTGGCTGCCCGGCGCGATTCACGCGGTGGCAGTCGTGGCGTCGCATCAGGCCGACAAGCGGACTGATCGTGTCGTGCGGGCGATCAAGCAGCAGGGCGGTAACCCCGCACCTGTCGCTCGCGCCTCCTGAACCTCAACTGAAAAAAGGGATGCTGCGATGGTTATTGAAGTCGGCGGATCACGCCTGAGGCTCGAAGTCACCGATCAGCAGCCGCGCGCGGGCGTGGCCGTGCTGGTTCGCCAGGACACCGGGACCGTTCAGGTCTACCGGATGGCGACCGTGGCTCAGCTTGAGGAGGCTTTGAGAGCCATCCCGTCTGTCTTCGGACCGGCGAATGATGGCCTTGGAGGGTGCGATGAAGTGGCGAGTTGAGGGGGCTGATCGAGAAACCGGCAAGCTGCGAGGCTTCATCATCACCTCCAGTTCTGCTGCACGCGCCAGGCGCACCGCCCAGCGTCAAGGGGTCGTCGTCGCC
>JAEZED010000077.1 GCA_023417885.1 Planctomycetota bacterium | reverse complement strand
GGGCTGGGCCAACTCGCCGCCGCGATGCCCCCGGGCGCCGTCGCCCGCATCTGGCACGGCGCCGCCGACCATGCCGCCCATCGACTCTTCCAGTGCATAGCGCCCATCGGGGCCGTGTCCCCATTCGCTCATCCGTTGGATTGGAGCGCCGACGGCGCCGCGACCCCAGAAACCGAGAGCGAGTAGAGCTCGAACCACGACGTTCACGATCGGAAGCCTACTTCCCCCGCACCGCCGATCTGGAGCAATCCCATGCCTGCCTTCGCCGACGTCGGCGACAACTTCCAGCCTGTCACGCTCGTGCGTCGCGGCGATGCCGCAGCGCCGTCGTGCTGGGGCGAGTTCGTCGAGCGGGCCGCGGGCGATCGGCCCATGTCTCGGCTCGCGGAGATCCTTGGCTTCCCCGAGAGCACGCTCCGCGGCCAGGTGAACCGCGACCGCTCGCCCACGCTCAACGAGCTGCTGGCGGTCTTCCACCGCTGGCCCGCGCCGATCCGTGAGCAGCTGGTGGATCTGTTCCTCCCGGGGGGACTCGAGCTGGCGCAGGCGGGAGAGACGGATTTCAACCAGGACGGCCGCAAGGACCTCGACGACGCCTTCGACGCGGCACTCGAGGCCGGAGCACTCGGCGAGATCGCCCTGCGTCAGCTCCGGATGCTCTGTCGCCACCCGGCGCTCGTGCGCCTGCAACCGATCGACGAGCTGATCCAGACCCTGCGCGCCAAGCGGCGCGTCATCGACATCGCCATTGCCGTACTTCAGCGCGAACGCGCTGCCCAGGAGCGGCGCGGCCGCTGAGGCTGATCCAGATTACCCGAGGATTTGTAACGGAGTCGTAACTGATGATTTGCGAACAGGAACATTGCCCGATTTGCACGAGCCTGATCCCGCGGCACTGCCGCAGCCGCAGCGCCGGGAGCGCCCGCAGCGCTGGCGGGCAGGCCACGAAGATCTTCCGCCTCTACTGCCCATCCTGCGACACGGGCTTCCAGCACAGCTACGCCGACGTCGGCCTCGGCGCCGACGCGCTCGTCGAGTCGGTGCGCCTGGAGAACGGCAATCCCGACCTCGAGGCGCTGCGCCGCAAGCACGAGGAAATGAGCGATCGCGTCGTTGCGGCCCGGTGAGACCCCGCGCAGTCCTCCTTCGCTGGCCCTCGACTGACTGGAGCCGTCCCATGCGAGTGACTCGAGCCCTGACGATCCAGCAACCCTACGCCGAGCTCCTCCTGCCACGGCAGGCGGGCGTGCGCGGCAGCGGCCCGAAGCGCGCCGAGAACCGCACCTGGTTCACGCGTGAGCTGGGGCTCATCGCCATCCATGCGGGCAAGGGGAACGGCTGGATGAAGCGCCTCGCGCCGTGGGAGCTGCGCCAGCTTGCCAGGAGCGCCGGGAGCGGCGAGGCCTTCGACGCCCTGGACTACGGCGCGATCGTGGGCGTGGGGCTTGTCGATGCATGCGTGCGTTACAGCCCGGGCGTGGCCCTGTCGTCGCTCGCGCCCCAGCACCGCTGGCTGCGAGGCCACGAGCATGCGACCGGCCCGTACTGCTGGACCTTCGCCTGGACGCTGCGCCTGCCCGAGCCGATGCCGTGCCGGGGGTACCAGCAGATCTGGGCCATCCCCGACGACGTGCAGGATCAGCTCACCGATCAACTTCGGAGCGCGTCGATGCGCGCCGGTGTTTCCCCGTCGAGCGACGGGGCCGGCCTCTTCGACTCCATCAGCACCCGCCAGCTGGAGCCGGCGGTCGCCTGACGCTCCGTCGCGTTGCGCCCGCCTCTCCCTGCGGGCGACCGAGCCGTCGCGGATGCGATCGACGGCGGCCACGCCGGGGCCGAGCCCGGCCGAGAAGTGACACGAGCCGCGAGGAGGTGATTCGACCCATGAGCATCCGCCGCATCCTCGGCAGATCCGGGTCCGTGTGAAACCAAGCCTTGAAACTCCGTACGTGGTCGGCACGGCCTTGACGGGCTGTGTCGACATTCCAGACCCGCAGCGCCCGGCGGCGTCGGCGCGGCAGCAGGAAGGATCCCTGTTTCGGAAGGGACTCCGCCGCACCAGGCGTAGTGGTGCGGGAGCGCAGCGGGCACCGCGAACCGGTAGGTACGAACTGCCGGGCCGCGGGGATGTGACGGCCCGTGCACAGCGCGGCGGACGCGCCGCGCGGCACGGACCGGGTGGGAAGGCAATGAGGACCCCCAACCGGAGACACGTCATGAACCCAAGCCACCTCCTCTGGATCATCCCGCTCTGCATCTGGCTCGGCGCCCTCGGCGGACTGCTGATCGGCGGGATGCTCGGCGCCTGCAAGAACTGAACCACCACCCCCACCACCACACACGGCGTCGCGAAGGTGTGCCGCGGCCCGGCATCGAGAACGGAGAACCGATGGCCCAGAGAGTCAAACTCACCCTCGACACGCTCGGCATGATGACCGGCCACGCGCTCAGCGAGGCCTTCAACGAGAAGGTGCAGCAGGCGATCAAGAGCTGCCAGGACTACCCCGGCTACGAGAAGCCGCGGCAGATCAGCGTGATCATCTCCTTCACGCCGCAGATGGAGAAGGACGGCACGGGCACCGCTTCCGACTACGTCGCGGTGCAGGCGACCATCAAGAGCAGCTTTCCGGCGCAGAAGACCAACGTCTACCGCGTCATGGCTCACCAGGACGGCTCGGCCAGCTTCCACCCGGATCTGCCCGACGATCCCGACGGCGACAGCCTCTACGACAACGACACGATCGAGCGCGAGCGCAAGCACCGCGAGTAACACGCTCGCGCGGCGACGCCGCCGCCGTATCCCCTCACATCCCCACAACCCGAACAAGCGCCCAGGGAGGGCGATTCAAACAAGATGAGCGACCCAGCACTCAACAGCGGAAGCATCAGCAGCATCGTCGATCTGGCGCGCAAGGCCGCGGACGTCCAGATCGTGAAACTTCCCGGCAATCACGGCTGGTTCGGCCTGCGCGAGCCGAACGGCGCGTTCGACATCGAGTGGCAGGAGCCGGACTTCAAGAGCCACGAGCTCGAGAACCCGATCGCCCTGCGCGAGTTCCTGAAGTCGGAGGTCGGAACGGTCACCGCGGCCGTCGCGGCCGCGGCTGCGGAGGACTCTGGCAACAACCCGGTCGATGTGAACACGCACGGGTGGGATCGGCCCGCGACGTTCGTCGGCAACTCGGAGGTCGTGACGGTCCTCGACCTGGACGACCGCCGCCAGGTGGCCAAGTGCCCGCTGACGGTGTCGGAGCCGTTCGAGTGGCTGATGAACCCGCCCGGCAAGTTGAGCCAGCAGGAGCTCATCGACGAGCTGCGCATCACCTTCCGCGGCTGCCTCCCCAACGACGGGCACTTGCTCAAGCTCCTGCGCAAGCTGCGCTTCGAGGAGGGCTCGATCGTCGTCGGCGACGTGAACCACACGAACGCCACGCTCGGCAAGACGGTCAACGCGGCCGTCACCGGAGAAGGCTCTCCGGTGCCGGAGGAGATCACGCTGGACGTGCAGGTCTTCGAGAACTTCCACCATCGCCAGTTCGTCGCCTGCGCGATCCAGGTGTTCGCCTTCGATCAGAAGTTCCGCCTGCGTCCCTTCCCTGGCGAGATCCGCCGGGCGCAGGAGGCGGCGATCGACGCCGTTGCCGAGTCGCTCAGCGGCGAGGGCCTCCCCCCGGTCTTCCGAGGCCAGCCTTAAACGGGGCGCGTGCCCCGCCCCGGCCGCCGCCGAGGGATCCGCGGCGGCCGGGCTTTCGAGTCAATGAGCGGGAGGCGGTTGGTGGCGGGGGAGAACCCCGCACGGGCAGGAAAGCGCCTCTCGGAGGACACACGGCTGGCTCATGCTCGCCGCCCCGATGCCGCCTCCATGAAACACCGCCGGCCGCTCACCTTCGGAGATAACCCCATGACCCCGTTCGAATGGCTCATCTTCGTTCTGATCACCTTCACTGGTGGCCTCGTGGTGGCCATCACTGCCCCATCGAAGCGCAAGGTTCTCAAGAGCCTCGGCGTCGGCGTGTGCTGCGGGATGTGCGTTTTCGCCGGGGATTTCGCGGCGGAGCGGTCGCACGACGATGAACTCTTCCGGGTCAGGCACGAGGGATACCAGGAAGGCTACGACGACGGGGCGAAGGCGCTCTTCCGCGGGCTGAGCGGCCGTGACGCCGAGATCCAGATCACGAACGACGCCCCCTGAGCGGGCGCGGCATGGTGCGGCGGGAGATCCGCCGACGGGCCCCGAAGACGCCCCTTGAAACACCGCGACCCGCTCCCCTTTCTACCACCCGACGAGAGATACCGGGAATGTCCAGATCGACCACGAGAACCTTTGGCGTGCAGCGCGGCATCCAGCCTTCGGCGACCAGCGCGTACGGCGCGCGTCGGAAGCCTCGCGCCGCCGAGCCGGATCCCGGCCACGCGTGTGTCACGGAGACGCTGCGACCCAACGTCGAGCTGCTCACGAAGATCGGCCGCATTGTCCAGGCCGTCGAGGCGGCAGGCACGTCGGCCGCGGCAGCGTTCGAGCCGGAGGTGCGCCGGTGGGTGAGGCACATGGAGCAGTTCGGGTTCCTCGAAAGCCGCAGCCAGGAGGGTGGGAAGCGATGAAGGATGCAACCGTGCATTGGGTTGGCCAGGAGGATGCCAGCGGCTGCGTCGCTGCGTGCATCGCAATGGTCTGCGGAAAGAGCTACGCCGAGGTGAAGGCTGAGCTCGGCAGCCGAAACCTCCACAACGATGGGCTTCCCTACACGCTCTGCGATCTGCTGCTCGCCTACGCCGGCTTCAGTGTCCAGCGCATCTATGGGCGCGAGGGTTCGGCGTGGCCCCCGCAGCCGTGGGCGCCGATCCACCTGCTCGCCGCGCGGGGTGGCGTCGAGCACCTGGTGGTGATGCTCGCCGACGGAACGATTCTTGACCCCGCAGACCCAGCGCCGAGAAGCGTCGACGACTACCTCTCCGGCGGTAAGGACGGTTATTTCGGCGTCTCCTGGGTCGCAGGCATCTTCCCGTGCGCCCCGCCGGGAAACCAGGTGACGTCGCGACCGGGCCCGCTCCAGTTCATTCCGCACTTCCAGGACGCCGACCACCGCGCGGCGCCGCCCCAGCACATCGACATCGACACGGGCGCCGCGTTGACCAGCGTCGAGCTCGTGGAGCGCTCCGACGAGCACCGCGACGACCTCTTCGTTCGCCGCCTGGCTGAGCACGCCGACCGCCTCGCCGCGCATCTGGAGAAGCACGGACGGCGGTCGCAATGTCTGATTCGGTCCACGGAGGTACAGCAGCCATGAGCGACACCCAGACGAAGACCAGCAGCGTCAAGAACAAGCTCCCGCCGCTCGCCGACCGGCTCATCGACGAGTCCCAGGTGCGCATCGCCCTGGGAGGCATCGGCCGGTCGCAGCTCCACGAGCAGTACATCGCCAACCCCGACGTCGATTTCCCGAAGCCGATCAAGCGCGGCGACAAGGGGAAGAAGTACTGGCTCGAAAGCGCCGTCGTCGCCTTCATTCGCCGCGAACACGAGGAAGCCCAGGCCCTGTAGGCCCGTCCCCGAAACCCCCGACCCCATGCCCCGTCCCGAGACACCCATCCCCCCGGAACTCCTCGCCCGCATCGGCCCCCGGCCGAAGCCGGACGAGGCCTTCCCCTACGTGTCGCTCTACGCGGTGCCGGGGAAGAAAGGGTGGTACTGGCGGATCCAGTACCGCGTCGGGAACAAGCGCCCGGTCGAGCGGCTCGGCACGAGCCTCTCCCTGGCCAAGAAACGCGCCCGCCAGGTGTCGGAGGATCTCCAGGCGGTCAAGGCCCGGCAGATGAGCATCGACGAGCTGACGCGCAAGCTCGGCGACCGCCGGGACATTTCCGTCCACATCGACGACTACGAGCGCCAGCTCACGGCTAAAGGCAACACCGACGGGTACGTGAACACCGCCATCGGCCGGATCCGGGACGCGGTCCGCGAGCTGCGCGTGAACCGGATCAGCCAGGTCACGCCGGCGGCGGTCTCCCGGCTGGTGGAGCTGCTCCGCGCCCGCACCGTCGGCGCCGCCAAGCGCCGGCTCTCCGCGACGACGATCAACCATTACGTGGCGGCGCTCCGTCACTTCGCGGCCTGGGCCGATCGCGAGGGACGCACCGGGGGCAACGCCCTCGATGGGGTCAGCGGGGTGCGCGGGACGAAGGCCAAGCGCCGGCGGGCGCTGAGCACTGCCGAGATCGCGACCCTGCTCGAGGCGACGGCGGCGCGGACGGTGCCACCCGGCGTCGAAATGCTTTCCCCAGGGGAGGCAGCGCTGCTCTACGAGACGGCCGTGCTCACGGGCCTCCGCGCCGGCGAGCTGCGCCAGCTTCGCTGGTCGTGGCTCCGCCTGGACGGGGAGCGGCCGGCGATCCTGCTGCCGCCCGAGGCGACGAAGAACCGGCGCGGGGCGCTCCAGCCTCTGCCCACTTCCCTTGCCCAGACGCTCGCGCGCAAGCTCGCCGAGTTTGATTCGGGCGACAGGTCACTCGTGTTCCCGAACATGTACCCGAAGATGTCGCGCCGCTTCCGCGCCGACGCGAAGGCCGCGGGAATCGCGCTGGAGACGGCCGAGGGTTCGATTGACTTCCACGCGCTGCGGCACACCTACGTGACGAATCTGCACCGTGCCGGGGTGGCGCCCAAGCTCATGCAGCAGCTGGCGCGGCACGAGACGCCGGGCCTGACCCTTGGTACCTACACGCATGCGACCGAGGACGAGCGTTGGCTCGCCGCGGAATCGGCTGCGGCCCTCCTGTCCCCTGAACCGAAAGCGCAGCAGAAAGCGCAGCACGATTCGGGAACAGTTCTGCACAAGAACGAACAGCGACCGACCAAGGCCGGACAACGAAAACGCCCGAAACAGCGGGATAACGCGGTTTCGGGCGTTCTGAGCGAGTACCCCCAAGGGGAGTCGAACCCCTGTTCCCGGACTGAGAACCCGGTGTCCTAGGCCACTAGACGATGGGGGCGTTGTGGCGAGGAGACGATAGACGCTCCCCGACGGGTGTCAAGATCGGTACGCACGCCAGGGGGGCGGGTTCGTTCCCGTTGGGTGGCATCCTCCTGCGACGCGTTCCCGCGGAACGCGATGCCGGCTACTTGCGCAGTTGGGCGAGCAGGTGGGGGAGGATCGGGACGATGAGGCGCTCCGTCGCCAGCTCCACCGCCTTCACGCTGCCCGGGAGGGCAAACAGGGCCGCGGGGTGGGGCCAACCGCCCACGCCACCGAGGGCGCGGGAGAGCATGGCGGGAGGGCCGACCTGCTCGAAGCTCAACTGCCGGAAGATCTCCCCGAAGCCGGGCAGCTCCGTCGCGAGGCGCTCGCGCACCACCGCGATCGTGCGGTCGCGCGACGAGACACCCGTCCCGCCGGTGGTGATGAGGCAGTCGATGTCCTCGCGGTAGAGCCACCGGTCGAGCACCGCGGCGAGCTCGCGCGGCTCGTCGGGCAGGAGGGCCCGCTCGGCGACGACATGCCCGGCGACCGTGAGGAGCGAGACGATCCGGTCGCCGCTGGCGTCCGTCTCCGCCGTCCGGCTGTCGCTGAGGGTGATGACAGCACAACGCGCAACGATGCCGGCGGACGCCTTGTCGTGCTCGGCGGCGCTCATCGGCTCTCACCTCCCGCCGGCCGGCGCTCCAGCCGGCTGACACGTTCGGCCCGCACCGGCGCTGCGGAACGGACGACGATGAAGTTCTGCCCCGGCACGAGGTAGACGATCTCCATGAGCGACGTGCGCCGCGGGGTGGCCGCCATCTCCTCCAGCGACACCGGCGTGGAGTAAATCAGCAGTACCGCTGAGGTCTCAGCGCTCAGGCGCCCCTCGTGCGGGCCAATGTCAGCACGCATGCCGGGTGCGATCTCCAGGCCCGGGTGCGGGATGTCCGACGGAATCGACCGCTCCTCGCTCAGTTGCAGCCACTGCGACGGGGTGAGCCAACCCGCCTCCGCGGGCGGGCCGTCCTTTGTCAGCCACGCGATCACGGGCGCATCCGCCTCGTTGACCACGCTTACCTCGAAGGTCTCCCGGCGCGTCCCCTGGCAACCGACGGCGGCGGCGGACGAGATCACGAGCAGCAGGAGCAGTGCGATGCGCATCGCCGGCATCGTAGCGGCGCATGCGACGCCGTGCGCCCGGTCGCCTCCCGGAGCCCTGCCATGGCCTCAGCCGAGGGGGCGGCGCACGGGTTCGACGATCACATCCAGGCTGCCACGCCGCCCGGCATCGATCGCGGCATGAAGGTCGGCGGGATCACGATAAGGGCGAGCGGGAACGGCGGTGTAGGGGACGCTCAGCATCAGCACCGACTCGGCGAAAGGCCAGGGATGAACCAGGAGGCGCGTGTCGGAAGGCCGCGTGACCCTGATGCGGACCGCCCGCCCACCCGGCCGCGCCGCCAGGGGGCCGATCTCCTCCGCCGGCGGATTGGTGCAACAGGCGCACAGGCTCAGAAGGTCCATCGCCTGAAGGAGGCGGAAGTCGTAGGCCAGCGCCTGCTCCGCCGGGTCGGCCGCGGCCTCGGCGTCAGTCGGCAGGGCCAGGCCATGATCCAGCGGGCGATCGACCCGGAGGTCGAGCGCCGTCCGGAGTCGCATCTGACGCTGCGCCTGGTCGTTGCGGAAGCGGATCAGCAGAAAGCGGTCACGGTTGCCAAGGCGGGCGACCTCCCGATCCGTCCGCCCGCCGAGCCGTTGGACGTGGATGCTCACGAGCAGCCCCGCCCACGGATCAGCCGCCTCCGCCCGCGCCGCCGACGCCTCCCAGACCGTCACGCCCCGCTCGATTGGTGTCTCGAAGACGTCCGAGGGGAAGCCCTCGTCGTTCAGTTGCGGTCTGTCGTCGTGCAGCGGCCAGCCGGCGTCGTGCATCGAGACGCCGAGCAACGTGCGATCGCCGCGCACAGGCGGGGCGAAGCGGGCGTTGCCGAAGCGCGCCGCCATCTCGCCGGCGAGGCGGGCGTGATCATCCTGGGCGATCAGCCGGAACTCACCATTCCCCTGATCGAGCTCAACTCGCCGGCGGATCATGAGGCCGAGTGTAGCGATGGCCCCGTGCCCGCTAACACACTCAAGCGCCGGCGGACACCTTCAAGGCCGAAGCTTCCCCTGCTCCTTGAGCTGGACTTTGAGCTCATCGAGCGACGCCACGCCCTCCGGCAGGCGCGCCTCTTCCGGGAGCATCTGCGGGATGCCTTCGCGCACGGGGTATCGCAGCCCGCCCACCTCCGCGACGAGTTCATCCCCCTCGCGCCGAAGCCGGCTGAGCGTCAGCGGGCAGCGCAGCATCTCGAGCAGGGTGGGGTCGATGTCGTTGGAGGCGGGGGCGTTGGGCATGGGCGGATTGTATCGGCGTGAACGCCTCCAGTGGCACGCCGTGCCGCGGCTATGAGCGCTGTTCACGAAACGGCTTGGCCATCAGGCAGACCGCCGCGTCGGCCAGCAGGATGCGGGAGACCGCATCCAGTCCCTCCGGCCGGTTCACGCCCGCCGCCAGTAGCATGAGGTCGGCGGTGGGAATCGTCTCCGCGTCGAGCAGAAAGGCGTGGATGCCCCACGGCTGGCTCGTGGCGTGGTCGGGCTGAGTTTCGCAGTGGTGGAAAAGGGCGGCGCGTTTCACGGACTCGATCGCGAAGGTTTGGTTGCTGATGAGCGCGTAGCTGGTCAGGGCGTGAAGGGCGATGAGTTCGTTGAGCCAGTAACGATCCGGGCTGTCGCCGGGCTGCTGCTGGAGCAGGGCGCCCGATGCCTGCTGCCGACGATCCAACTGGCGGGCGTTGCCCATGACACCTGCGTCGTTGAGCGCGTTCTGCGGCGACACGCGGGTCAGGACCGGGAACATCCAGAGCCACTCCCAGAGCATCGCCGGAAGGTATTCGGTGTTGCGCGTGTCCCAGGCATCCTCGTCGTGAAGCGGGTGCGGAAGGGTCAGGTTCCCGCCCGCGAAGAGCAGGTCGCGCCCGCCTTGATCGAGGTCGTTGTCGCCGATCCATCCCGCCATCGCCCTGGCGTAGATCCACAGCCGCGCCGCGACCGGCTGGTGCTGGCTCATCCGGTGGAGCGTTTGGTGTACATTCGGCCACTCGCCACCGGGCCCCCGCGGCTCGCGTCCGGCGAGCACGTCGCACAACGCCAGCCCCGCATCCATCGGCGAGGGCGCCGGAGGCTCGCCGGTGATCGCCGCGTGAAGCAGGATCTTCACATAGCGCTCGCGCAGCGGGTCGAGCTCGTCCGGCTTGTAGAGGAGCAATCGCGACACCGGCCGAAGCGTATGCGATTGACTCGGCTACGCTACAGGAGGTATCTCACCCAGCAGCGCAGGAGGTAGGCGGCGCAGGTGTTGCGCGAGAGGCCGAGCGGCTGTTCGCCGAGGCCGCCTTCGAAGCGGAGCGTGGTCACGATGAGGCGGCCGGAGCCCAGTCCGAGCTCCACGGCATAGTCGTGCACCGCCGCCGTGCGGGCGTCCACGCGGCGGAGGATGGGGCGGGCGTTCGCCTGCTTCGCCGAGTCGAGCGCGAAATCCGTCGCCATGCCGAAGAACTGGAGGTCGCAGAAGCCCACGTGCGGGAAGTCGCCCCACGCCGGGTGCGGCTCGATCAGCTTGATCCCCTCCCGCCAGAAGGGCATCGGCGCCGTCGGCAACGGGCCCGGCGGACCGCCGCCGGGCTGGAGGAGAATCGCGCGCCCGCCATCCTCGACGAACCGCGCCAGCTCATCGTCCCACTCGGTCGCGACGATCGGCGCGCTGGCGCAGGCTTGGCGCGACGATGCGATGGTGGAGGCCGCGCTTGCGAAGCCGATCCGCGCCATGCCCGCCGCCTCGTGTGCCGGGCCTGCCGATCCGCCACCCTCGCGCGTCCCTGCAGTGCGGAGCCAGCGTCCCAGCGCGTCGAGCCGGCCGGCCGGGTCGAAGACATGCACCACCGGGAGATCCGCCGGCGGGCCGGGGAAGAACCAGAGCGGCCATTGGTTTCGCGCCCCCGTCGCCCCGAGGCGAGTCTCGACATGCAGGGTCGCGCATATGGGACGATCGACCTGCGGAACAGCGAACTCCGCGATCGTCACCTCCCGCACCGCGCCCGAGGCGAAGGACGCTTCCTGCTCGAACGTGCCGGCGGCGATGCGCTTTGCAGCGCCGTCCGCTGGCAACTCCACGCCCCACGTTCCTTCCACACCCTCGGCGGCCGCGCCGTGGTTGGCGACGATGACGTGGGCGCGCACCGTCTCTCCCGCGACGTAGCCGAAGGTGTCCCACGGGGCGATGCGATCCCCGCCGTGGATCCAGGCGCGGCGCTTGTCCCACCCGAGCGCCAGGACGACATCACTGTTGAACGCCGCGAAGCTGGCGGCGTCGAACTTCAGGCGCTCCTCTCCCTCGGCCGCGCCCGTCCACATCCCCGCCTTGCTGATGGGCGTGTCGCGCTCCCCGGTGACGACATAGCCGGAGATCTCGCCGTACGTCCGCACCATCTCCAGCGTGAACTTCCGGTGGAGCAGGGCCTGCTCGTAGGAGACCTGTTCGAGCTCATCCTGTCGATCCCACAGGCCGTGCTCGCGCAGGCGCGGCTCGACCACGCTGACGTCATGCTGCCAGCGCGCGCCCTTTGGATTCTCATGGGCGTCATCGCGCGCCCACCAGGGAAGCTCGCCGCCACCGGTCGCGTAGAGCTTGCGCAGGTCGCGCCAGGTGTCGCTATCGCAGAACTCCCCGAACAGGAACGGCTGCCGCGGGCGCCAGCGCGGGGCGAACGCGTCGAGCAGCGGCCGGAAGAACTGGATGTCGCTGTAAAAGTGGTAGTCGTAGTACTCGGCGAACTCGTTGAGCAGCCCGCCATACGCTTCGCCGCTGCCGCTGTTGTCGCGCAGCAGCGCGTCGCCGATGAGCGCCTTCGTCCGGCGGTAGAGCGGCTCGAGGAAGTCGGCCCGCACCTTCGCGTCCAGCTCGCACCCGAGCGTGTAGAGGACGAGCGACGGATGATGCCGCACCTGCCGCACGATCCGCTCGTACTCGGGCGGCGTCTGCTGGAGGAAGAAGGGCGTGATCTTCGGCATCCACATCGGCAGCTCCAGCCAGAGGAGCATGCCGGTTTCGTCGGCGATGTCGAAGTAGTATCGCGGCGGGACCCAGAGGCAAAGCTTCACCCCGTTGTAGCCAAGACTCCGGAGCCGCTCGAACTCGCGCCGCACCTGCTCCGGGCCGGGATTCGCGCACAGCGACTGCTCGTACCACCCCCACGACAGGATCATGCGCGGATAAACCGG
>JAEZED010000056.1 GCA_023417885.1 Planctomycetota bacterium | reverse complement strand
CCTGACTCCGGACGCCAGCGGCGGCGGGCTCTTCCGGGCCGAAGTGCAGGCGCCGCTTGAGGCGGGCGTTTACGAGGTCGCGGTGACGGCGGACCGGTACAGCGACGCCGACCTCACGGCCCGTGCGAGCCTGCTGGTGCGCCACGCGTCCTCCTCCGGTGAGCTGGCCCGGCTGGACGCGGACGAGGCCCTGATGCGCCAGCTCGCCGACGCTTCGGGCGGTCGATTCCTGCTCGAACACGAAGCGCAGCAGCTACCGGAGCTGCTCCAAGGGCTCTCCCGCAGCAGGACGGTCGTCTCCGAGTACGACATCTGGACGAGCTGGCCCCTTTTCGGCACCGCAATCGGCCTGCTCGGGATCGAATGGCTGATCCGTCGCCGCACCGGAATGCTCTGAGGATCCGGACATTCGTGCGGGCCGGCCCGCCTCGTATCATCGTTCACAGTCGGAAATCGCATGCCACTGGCTACCGACAACAAGACGCTCCAGCTGCTCCGCACATTCGCGCGCCGGCGCCGCCGTCTCATCCTGCTTCGCGGGGTGGCGGCGACGACGCTGGCGCTCGTGATCGGGATGGTGGCCGTTGCGCTCTGCGACCGGCTCTTCATCATGGATCTGCCGGCGCGACTGGCGTTGAGCCTCGCTGCATACCTCGTCGCGGTCGTCGTGGCCTGGCGCGTCGCGGGCAGGCACCTTGTCCGGCGGGATCGCCCCGGCTCGCTCGCCCGCATGATCGAGGCCGCGGAGCCTGCCCTGCGCGACCGCCTCCTGGCGGCGGTGGAACTCGGGGAGCATGCCAACGGCGCCGCCGCCTTCCGGGAGATCGTCCGGGAGGACGCGGCGCGGCGCGCTTCGGAAGTGCGCGTGGAGCGGACACTCCCGTGGCGGCTGATCTCCTGGTGGGTCGGCGCCGGAGCCGGCGCCCTGCTGCTGTGCGTCGCCCTGCTCACGGTGCCGGGTCTCCAGTTCGGCCGGATGCTCGGGCGCGCCCTCGTGCCGACCGCGGAGATCCCGCGCGCTTCGAAATACTCCGTGGCCTTCAACGGCGGCGACGCACCGCGCGTGGTGCCTGCCGGTGAGTCCTCCACGTTCGAGGTCGTCGTGCGCGGCGGGAAGCCGCGCGAGGTGTCACTCTGGCTCGACCCTCAGGACGGGGAGCGGCGGATCGTCCCGATGGAGCCGGCAGGCGCCGTCGGTGAGATCCTGCTTTACCGCGCCGCCGTGACGCTCGACGGCCCCGCCACGCTGCGCGCCTGGGCGGACGATGCCGACTCGCATCGCCTCCCCGTCGGCGTCCGGCCGCGCCCGAGCGTCGTGAGCTTCACGAAGCGTTACCTGCCCCCCTCCTACCTGGCTCACTTCCTGCCGGCCAGCGACCCGGTGACGGAGAGCACGGGGGCCCTCGAGGCGCTTCAGGAGTCGCTTGCCGAGATCGAGCTGACCGCGGACCAGCCGATTCGCACCGGGCGGATCGAGCTGCTCGGAAATGACGGCGAGCCGCTGGCGGGCACCGCCCCGATCGAACTGCAACCGGTCGAGTCGGCGGACGGAACCCGGCTCCGGGCGTCGCTGCCGATCCAGTTCGACGGCGCATACCGCGTGCAGCTCGTCGCGGCCGAGACGGGCTTTGAAACGCGCCACGCTCCGCTCTGGCCCGTGACCGCCAGGCCGGATCTGCCTCCGAGCGTGCAGGCGCAGGTCGTGGACGGGCGTCCCGTGGCCGCCGATGCGCTGCTGGGACTCCAGGCGACGGTGGACGATGACATCGGCCTCGCCTGGGCACGGCGCGACATCCGGCTCAACGGCGGGGAGTGGCTCAGCGGGGACCTCCTGCAACCCGACACCGGCCCGCGGCGGATCGACTGGAGCACGCCGCTGGACCTGCTGCCGATGTCGCTCATGCCGGGCGACCGGATCGAGGCGCGCCTGGTCGTCAGCGACCTCAAGGGCGCTGAAACGGTCGGCAGTTTCGGCGAGTGGATCGTCGTCACCGACGGCCTCGGCGACGTGCGCCTCCAGGCACTGGCGGCGAAGCAGGAAGTGGCGCTGGCGGCGGTGCGCCTCGCCGACGAGACCGCGGCGCTGTCGCAGGAGACGGACGAGGCGATCGATCGCCTCAAGCGCCTGCGCGAGCAGGGCGCGGGGGATTCCATCGAGGTGGAGCAGCTCTGGCTCTCCCTCGCCGCGCGGGCGAGAGCCGTCGAATCGGCGGCCGAGGACGTGCTTCGCGGCGCGACCGGCGCGCTGGCCACCGTGCCGGGCGGGCGCGACGCGCGCGACCTGGAGCGCCTCGGTGAGGCCGCCTCCCATATCCGCCGCCGGGCGATGGCGGAGTTCCTGGCGGTGATCGACGCCGCCGGGACAGGCGCCGCCACGCCGGACGATCGACTCGCAGCGGCGCGGGACACCGCATCGGCCGCAGCGCGCCTGGGCGGGATGGCGGCGGCGCTGGGCGAGGCGGTGGTGCGGAGCGAGCAGGCGTCGCTGGCGGCCCAGGAAGTGGGAATGCTGGTCGATGAGTCGATGACACAGCTCGCGCAGTTGCAGTCGCAGCTTGACCGGGGCGGAGAGCGGGACGTGGCGCTGGGCTGGCAGCAGTTCGCCCGCGGCGCCGCGACGCTGGCGGCGCGACTCCAGGGTGCGCGGGAGAGGCTGGACGAATCGCGCCTGGCCCTTGCGAGCGATCCCGAGGCGCTCGGCGAGCTGGACGCGATCCGCACGCAGATGGATCGCGCCGCCGAGCGGCTGCGCCGTGCCTTGCGCGCCGAAGCGGGCGAGGCGCTGGTGGAACCGGTGGTGCGAGTGCGCCAGGTGCTGCTGGGCCTGCTGCCGCATCTGGGGCAGGTGGCCATCCAGCTCGAGGAGCAACTGGAAGGCTCGCGCCGTCGCCTGAACGCTCCCCGCACCGCCGACGCGCTCGAGGCGCTGGCCGAGCAGTTCGACGAGCCGCATCGGAAGATCGCGCTGGATCGTCTCGGCGACCGCGCCGCCCTCCAGGAACGGCGCGCCGACCTCGACCGCGCGTTCCTGCACGACCTGACGCTGGCTCGCCAGGCGGTCCGGGCAATGCAGGCGGCAGAGCAGTCGGGCGGGCCTTCCGATGCTTTGAAGGAGCGCGCACGGGATGTCGCGCGGGCCATGGTGGTGCTGGAGGCGGGCCACGACGTGACGGAACTGCTGCTGCGCGTGGAAGGGATGGAGCAGTCGGAGAAGCTGGAAGCCGAGCGCCCCACGCTCGACCGCTGGCGCGACTGGATCGCGCTCCTGGCCGATGCCCGCCGGGCGGGCGACGTCCTGCGTGCAGCCGGGCTGGATCGCGACGCGGCGCGCCGGATCGACCGGTTGCCCGAGAGTCGCGCCGCGGCGGGCTTCCAGCAGGCGCTGGAGCACACGGGCGGGCCCGAAGAGGCGGCGGCATCGCTCCAGGCGCTGGCCGACGAGATCAGGACGGCCGCGACGCTGCTTGAGCCGGCGATGGCCGAGGCGCGAGCGCTGCTGGCGGAGGAGGCCCTGCCGCTCCCGGCGTGGATGGAGGAGCTCGCGGGCGAGGCGCAGGCGCTTTCGGAGCGGACGCGGTCAACCGATGACCCCGACCAGGCGCGCCAGGAGCAGGAGGCGCTGGATGCCCGCATCCGCGAACTCGAGGAGGCGATCCGGCGCGACGCCGCGCAGCAGGACCTGCTCAGTGAAGAAGGACGCCAGCGCGTGCGCGACGCCGATGATGCCGCCGCCATGCTGCGGGAGGATCGCAATCGCACGACCGAGCGCTTGAGCGAGGCCCGCGCGGCGCAGGAGGAGGAGCGGCGTCCCCTGCTGGATCGCGTCGCCGAGTCCCAGCAGGCGGCCTCCGACACGCTCCGCGAGCTGGCGGAGCATTTCCGCAACCTGGAGAGCGCGCCGGAGGCGGCGGCTGAGTCCCGGCAGGCGCTGCGCGACAGGGAGTCGGAGCTGGGCCTGAAGGAGCGGCTCGACGCCGAATACGAGCGGATGGAGCGCCTCGCCGAGATGCAGGAGTTGGGCGATCGCGAGATGCTCGAAGCGCTGGAGCGGGAGTTGCCGCGGGACGAGGCGATGCAGCGCGAGCTGGGCCGGCTGGCCGACGACGCGGCGCGGCAGGGACGCAGCGGGCTCGATGCCGCGGCGCGGCGGGAGCGGGCGACGGAGTCGGATCTGGCGCGGGCGGCGCGCGAGCAGGAGCGGGCGAAACGCGCTTCGGAGGAGGAGGCCAGGGCACTGGCCGAGACACTGCGGGAGCTTGCGCGCGAGGAGATCCCGGACCTGCGCGAGCGCCTGGAGCGCGACGAGCCCGGGCCGGAGCAGGAGCAGCTGGAAGGGGCCGCCGAAGCGCTGCGCGAGGGGGCGCGGGCGGCGGAGCGGTCGGCGTTGGACGAGACGCGCCGGTCGCTGGAGCAGGCGCGCGAGGCGGTCGAGGCGGTGCGGCAGGCGCAGGGCGAGAAGTGGCAGGAGGCGGCGCGGGAGACGCAGGAGGCGCTGGAGCGTTACAACCGGGCGAAGGAGTCGGGCAGTCCCGAGGAGGTGGCCGAGGCCGAACTCCAGCGCGCCGCCGCGGCGGAGCGGACGCGGGAGGCGCGGCAGTCGGAGCGCCAGGCGTTGCAGACACAGCGGAAGCTCCAGGATGCGATGCGCCAGGCGCAACGCGCGCAGGAGGGGAACACGGAGCAGATTGGCGAGGAGTCGCTGGAGCAGGCGCGCGAAGCACAGGATGAGGTCGCCGGCGATGCGGAGCAGGCCGCCGACGCGCTGGAGCGCGCGGCGCGGCACGAGCATCGGCTCGGGAACCAGCAGAAGTCGGATGCGATGCAGCAGGCGGCGCAGGGCGCGCGGCAGGCCGTGCAGGAGGAGGTCGCCGGCGCCCGGCAGGCGACGCAGGAGGCGCAGCAGCCGGCCGAGGCCTCACCCGCCGTCGCCGAGGCGCGCGAGGCGCTGGAG
>JAEZED010000179.1 GCA_023417885.1 Planctomycetota bacterium | reverse complement strand
GCAAAAGGGCGGGTCAGTCGCAAGGACTCTCATCCGCATCAACCGGAAGAAACCAACGGCCACGTCCCGACCCCGCCGGCGCCGCAGCCGGTCCTGTTCGAGATCGGCTGGGAGGTCTGCTGGCAGCTCGGCGGGATCTACACCGTCCTGCGCACCAAGGCCAAGGCCATGCTCGACCGCTGGGGCGAGCGCTACTGCCTCGTCGGGCCCTATAACCCCACCACCGCCTCGACCGAGTTCGACGAGACGCGACCGGATGGCGTCTGGCGCGACATCCTCGACCGCGCCGCCCGGCGCGGCGTCGTCGCCCATCACGGCCGATGGCTCGTCCCCGGCCGGCCGCGCACGATCCTCGTCGATCACCGCGCCCGCTTCAGCCGGCTGCACGAGGACAAGTATCTCCTCTGGGCCGACCACGGCATCGGCACCGACACCTCCGACGGGGAGGTGAACGAGGTCGTCAGCTTCGGCTTCGCCGTCGCGGAGCTCCTCTACGCCGCCGCGGAGGTCAACGACCCGAACCGCCCGACCCTTGCGCACTTCCACGAGTGGATGGCCGGCGTCGCGGTGCCGCGGCTGGCGCACACGCGCGCCAAGGTGCAGACGGTCTTCACGACGCACGCGACGCTGCTGGGCCGCTACCTCGCCGGCGACGACCCGAAGTTTTACGACCATCTCCCGTTCTACAACGCCGATTTCGAGGCCGACAAGTACGCGATCGGCCCCCGGCACCGGATCGAGAAGGCGGCCGCCCACGCCAGCAACGTCTTCACCACCGTCAGCGACGTGACGGCGCGCGAGGCGGAGCACCTGCTGGGCCGATCGCCCGACGTCATCCTCCCCAACGGGCTGGACATCGCGCGGTTCGATGCGCCGCACGAGTTTCATCACCTGCACCAGCAGTACAAGCAGGAGATCCACAACTTCGCGATGGGGCATTTCTTCCCCTCCGCTCCCTTCGACCTCGACCGCACGCTCTACCTCTTCACCAGCGGGCGGTACGAATATCGCAACAAGGGAATCGACCTCTTCATCGAGGCGCTCCACCGCCTCAATCAGCGCCTGCGCTGGGCCCGCGACGTCGACGGAGAGGAAGTCCCCACACTCGTCGCATTCATCATCACCCGCGCGCCCGTCCGGAGCGTCAACGTCGAAACCCTCACCAACCAGGCCCAGCTCGACGAGCTGCGCCGCTACTGCGACGACCTGAAGGAGCAGATCGGCCGGCGCATCTTCATGGCCGCCGCGGAAGGACACATGGTCGGGCGCGGCGACCTGATCGACGAGGAGGCGGAGATCCGCCTCAAGCGCGCCATCAACGCCGCCCGCGTCAAGCGCTTCCCCAGCATCGTCACGCACGACCTCGTCGACGACCAGGACGACCCGATCCTCCGTCACCTGCGCCATCGCAACCTCATCAACGACCCCGCCGACCCCGTCAAGGTTGTCTTCCACCCGCAGTTCGTCAGCGCAACCAGCCCGCTCATCAGCCTCGAGTACGACCAGTTCGTCCGCGGCTGTCACATGGGCATCTTCCCGAGCTACTACGAGCCGTGGGGATACACGCCGATGGAGTGCGTCGCCAGCGGCGTGCCGACCGTCACCACCGACCTCGCCGGCTTCGGCAGCTACGTCCGCTCCATGCCGGACATCGACGTCCAGCTGCCTCCCTACATCCCGCACGTCCCCGGCGTCCTCGTCCTCGACCGCGGGCGCAGCGGGTTCGACGCCGCCGCGCAGCAGCTCACCGATCACGTCTACAGCTTCAGCCGGCTGACGCGCCGGC
The DNA here is from genome assembly GCA_023417885.1 of Planctomycetota bacterium. Lineage (GTDB taxonomy): Bacteria > Planctomycetota > Phycisphaerae > Tepidisphaerales > Tepidisphaeraceae > JAEZED01. The sequence goes on along the minus strand of JAEZED010000179.1, from coordinate 11,723 downwards.
AGCGCATCGAGATGCGCAACCGCGTCGAGCGGCTCGCCACGCGCTTCGGGTGGGACGCCCTGGCCGTCAACTACCACCGCGCTCACGACCTGGCTCTCTCGTACCTCGCCGGCGTCACCCCGCGGAAGGGCTCCGTCGAGGTCGCGATGGTGTGAGGCGAAACGACCAATGGGAGAGCGCGCGTCCTCGCGGGCCGTCGGAGCAGGCGTCGCGATGCATCCAGGACGGGCGCGCCTCACGACTTGCGCTGCGCACCGTTCCTCTCCGGTTCTACGTCGTTCCCTCCCGACGGCCCGCGAGGACGCCGGCCCTCGCATTTGGCGAGGACGCGGGCACATCAGGAATGCGTCCCCTGATCCAACTCCCGCTCGGATCGTGATTTGCCCTTCCAACCGCGCCTGCCTCCCGGTCTACTAGGCCTGCGATGGCCCAGCATCAGGGCAACCCCGCTGAAGACAACTCCCCGGACCCGCCCCTCCCGTTCCGGCAGCGGGCCATCTACGTCGTCGCCGTCGTGACCATCGTCGTCGTCGCGCTGGCGATGCTCTGGATCATCCGCTGGGTCTTCTGCCTCGCCTTCCTCGCGATCCTCTTCGGTGTCTTCCTGCGGGCCGGCGCCGATCTGCTGGCCAGCGTGATGCGTCCGCTGGTGCGGCTGACCTCTGGCGTCAGCCTCGCGCTCTTCTGCCTCCTGTTGGTCAGCCTGGTCGCCCTCTTCTTCGTGCTGGCGGTGCCCGCGCTCTCGCAGCAGGTCGCGCTGCTGCGCGACCAGGTGCCGCAATCGGTCGAGCGCCTGAAGGACAAGTTGCGAGAAACCGAGTGGGGCGTCTGGCTCGTCGAGGAGGGGGAGGCAATGGTCGGGCAGGTACGCCCCGACACCCGCCCCGCCGGCGCCAACGCGGATCCCGCCGACCCCGCCACCATGCCCGTCATCGAGCCGGCGGGCGTCGCCTTGAATGTCCCGGCCGTCCAACCGAACCCCGGCGACTCGCCCGGCACGTCCGCCGCTCGATCCGGCGGAGCGGGGAGCGGTTCCGGCGCGGCCTTCGACCTGCCCGGCTTCTTCCGGCAGGCGGTCGGCTGGGCGACCACCGCCGTGACCGGCGTGATCGCGCTGCTCTTCATCATCTTCACCGGGCTGTACCTCGCGATCGACCCGGGGCTCTACGCGCGGGGCGTGCTCTGGCTCGTCCCCCCGCGCGGAAGGGACAAGGCCGACTGCGTCCTCAGACGCGTCGGGCACACCCTGCGCTACTGGATCCTGGGACAGCTCGCCGCCATGACGCTCGTCGGAACCGTCGCCGGTGTCGGGCTCTGGATCCTGGGCGCGCCCCTCCCCCTCGTCCTCGGCGTCCTCGCGGGCGTGGCGGAGTTCGTGCCGAACGTCGGCCCCTTCGTCGCCGCCGTCCTGCCGACGCTCCTGTCCGTCACCGCGGAGGGCCGCTTCCTCGACGGCCCGTCGCTCGGCGTCGCCGTCCTCGTGCTCTTCGTCGCGATCCAGACGGCCGAGAGCTACCTGATCACCCCGATGATCCAGCAGCGCGCCGTCGAGATTCCCCCCGCCCTGCTGATCGTCACCCAGCTCGCCGCCGCGGTGCTGCTCGGCCCGATCGGCGTCGTCATCGCCGCCCCGCTGGTCGCGTCGGTCATGGCCGCGATCAAGGAGCTGGTCGTCGTGGGCGATCCGAAGCGAGAGCACCCGAAGGACCGCGCCAACCCCGCCCCCGGCGAGGTCTAGACTATCCCACCCGGCACCCAGCTCAACCCGCCCCTCCGACCGGCCGATGCAGGAGAATGGTCCTCCCATGCTTCGGCTGACGCGCCAGTTGCTCCTGTTCGCCTCGATCTACGCGATCGGCCTCGTCGTGCTCTGGTGGGGCGCGATCCACAACCTCTTCATCGACTACGCCGGGAAGGACGCTATCGCCTTCTGGCTAGTCATGCCCCTCGCCTGGACGCTCAGCTACTGGCCGATGGTCGGCTCGCTCATGACGGCCCTGAAGGTGCGTCGCCTGCACGCGACGCTCGAGGAGATCGTCCGCCGGGCCCGCGCCAACGACGGCCAACTCGTCGAAGCCGACCGTGAGGCGCTTCTCGCGACGCTGACGGACCTGGCCTCCTCCGAGAGCCACCTTCCGCGGTTCATCGTCCGCCCGCTCATGCGCCGCTTCCTCGCAGCCGCAGCCTCCCGCCAAACCGAGGCGGAACCCGCTTAAGCGGTGCTGTCCGGCGCCGTTTCCACGCCCGGGCGGAGGCGAACATGCGGGGTCTCGACACGTATAAGGGCGAGGGCTAGACTTGCCCCCGAAGCCCAGGTGGCGGAATTGGCAGACGCACTACCTTGAGGTGGTAGCGCCTACAAAACGGGCGTGCTGGTTCGAATCCAGTCCTGGGCACTCACAAAGGCCGCCGAATCCGGCGGCCTTCTTGTTTGCCGCACGCACGGCCTGGCCACTGGGTGCCGCAGCGTCTCGCTACGATGAACGTCAATGCGCGAGGGATACCTGCTCGTACCGGATGCGATATCTGCGCCGCTGCTGGCGCGGCTGCGACAACGCTTTGAATCGACGAACGCGCAGCGACGCGGCGGCATGCGCAACGCGCTCGACGTGGAGGAAGTGCGCGAGGCCGTGGAAGCGATGCGGCCGGTCGCGGCGAGGCTCGCGGACGAGCCGGTCGTTCGATGCGTCAGGGGGATCGTCTTCGACAAGACGCCGGAGGCGAACTGGAAGGTCGCCTGGCACCAGGACCGCAGCATCGCGGTGGCCGCGAAGGCGGAGCGGGAGGGATTCGGCCCATGGTCGGAGAAGCGCGGCGTCGTTCACGTCGAGCCGCCTCCCCGCATACTGGAGAAGATGATCACGTTGCGTCTCCACCTGGACGACTGCACGGACGACACCGGCCCGCTGCGCGTCATCCCTAGCAGTCATCGATACGGAATTTTGAGCGACGACCGCATATCAGCGGCGCGCGAGAGCGCACAGGTAACGCTCACCTGCGCGGCCGGAGATGTCATCGCCATGCGGCCGCTTCTGTTGCACGCCTCCTCTGCCGCCGTGCTTCCCGGCCGGCGGCGCGTCGTGCATCTCGAGTTCTCGCGGGACGATCTTCCCGCGCCTCTGGCGTGGCGGTGGTGCGTCTGAAGGCGCACGCCTCAGGTTGGTTCCGGAACGCGCGTCAGCGTCATGTCGATGGTCTTCATCCATGTCTCCCCGCCGTCGCGGGAGAACTCGCCGATCTCGCGCCAGCGGCCCTGCTCGTCGAGCGTGATCTGGTAGCGCACCTTCCCCGCGCCGTCGGGCGTGTCGAAGCTCCAGGTCAACTCGTTTTCCCCCACCACCACCTTTGGGTTCACATGCCCGCGCTCCGTGAACGCGCGCATCGCGTAGCCGTTCGTTTGCGGATCCCAGGCGATCACCGCCAGCGCCTCGAAGACCACGCGCGCGTCCGCCCCTTCCCCCTCGCGACCTGTTCCCTCGATCAGCAGCACCGTGTCGCCGACCTTGAAGCGGATCTCCTCGCTCTGCCGGATCTGCCGCTGCCCGTCCGGGGCCATCACCGTCGCCGTCCCCTCCCAGCGGCCGGCCAGGAAGGCCAGCTTCTCCATCTCCTGCCGCGCCTTCTGGAGCTGCGGCGATGCGGCGGGACCCTGCTGGAGCGCGACGGCGGGCGCCGCGGGTTGCGCACCGGCCGACGAGGCCGGCGGAACCGCGAGGAAGAGAAGGGAGGCGAGCGAGGCCACGAGCATGAGGGGGCTCCGGTGGGGGGACCTTGTTGGCACGCACAACGACCGCGAGAAGAAACCCGCCTGCGCTATGCGGGGCGGGGTGGCGCGCGATGAACGCCGGTCGGGATGCTACCACGATGAACGCGCTTTTTGATGCTGGCATGACCCATTCGTCGAGTTCCCGGGCCGACCGCGCACGTCCATAGCCCCCAATGGGAACGTTCCCTCGGGACACCGCCAGAGCGTGTTGCTCGATCGCCGCCGAGGCTGCCGATGGTTTCGAGCGGATTGAGCTGCGTCTTATGCCGAGGCCTTCATCCGCGCACGCGCCTTGCGCCGCGGGACGCGCGGGCGGCCCAGCGCGTCCGTCGCCGTCTGCACCTTGCTGGCGCGCTTCGGATCGGTGATCAGATCCGCCACCTCCTGGAGGTCGATCGGCGTGCCGTGCTCCAGGCCCATCTCCTCCGCCACGCGCGTCAGGGCGTGGTCGAGCCGGCGGCGGGCCAGGGCGACGTACTCCTCGTTCAGCTCGATGCCGACGTACTTCCGCCCGAGCAGGGCCGCCGAGAGGACCGTCGTCCCGCTGCCGTTGAACGGGTCGAGCACGACGTCACCGGGGTTGCTGGCCGACTTGATGATTCGGTCGAGCACCGCCAGGGGCATCTGGCAGCCGTGCCACCCCTCGCGTTCCTTGAAGGTGCCGCAGACGCGGCTGGCGTGCCAGACGTCGTCGAGCTCGCCGAAAAAGCCGCCCTCCTCCTGCGCCTCCTGCGGGCGGAGGTACCAGGTGTCGTCGGGAAGCTTCCCCTTCTTGTTGGCGCGGGAGTCCTTGTAGACGGTCTGCCGGGCGCTCTTGACGCGCACGGCGTCGGCGTTGAAGGTGAACTGGCTCTTATCCTTCGTGAAGTAGAGGATGTGCGTGTGGCTGCGGGCGAACTTGCTCTTGGGCTGCTGCCCGAAGGTGTAGTGCCAGATGATCCAGTTGCGCAGGTGGAAGCCGACCTTCTTGGCCTCGACGCACAGCTCGGCGGCGTAGTCGTCGCCGATGGCCAGGAAGAAGCTGCCGGTCGGCGAGAGCGCCCGGTGGACGGCGGAGATCCACTGGTTGCACCAGTGCAGATACTGCTCGGCGGGCTTGAGGTCCTCGTAGCCGTCGTAGAGGTAGCCGATGTTGAAGGGCGGATCAGCGAAGACGAGGTCGACCCAGCCTTCCGGGTCCTCGTTCAGGATCCGGATGCAGTCGCCGTTAATGATCTGGTTGGTTTCGGGCACGCCGGCGGCATTGTAGAGACAAGGCTCGATCGTGCCGACTGTTCGCGCCCTGTTCGACGCACCCCGCTTGCCCGACCCCCGCTTCGCGGCGAGGCGAACCGCTCTCAAACCTTTGCTGTGGAGATGTTTACGGCTGGCGAGCGGTGTGGACATGGTGGTGTGGATAGGCTGTCGCCGCCCCCGCCCCCGCAGCGCGCGGTACCGGCGGGAGTTCGGGCGTCTTTCGGTTATCGGCCGTAACCTCTTGCCGGCATGAGCCACGACGCCCTGCGCATCCTCGACGCCAACCTCAACCGCGCCCGCGAGGCCCTCCGGGTGGTCGAGGACTACGTCCGCTTCGCGCTCGACGACGCGGGGCTCTCCGCGGAACTCAAGAACCTGCGTCACGACCTCGTCGCCGCCACCCGCGAGCACGCCGCCGACGCCCTGCTCACGCGGGACACGCCCGGCGACGTGGGGACGGGGCTGTCGACGCCGACGGAGTCGGCCCGTCAGGACCTCGCCGACGCGGTCGTGGCGGCGGGAAAGCGGTTCGGGGAAGCGGCCCGCGTGGCGGAGGAGTTGCTCAAGACACTGGATCCCCCCGCCGCCGCGGTGGTCGAGCAGGTGCGGTACCGCTTCTACGAGGTGGAGCGGCGCGTGGCGCTGACGTTGCGTCCCGCCGGCGCGATGGAGCGCGTGCGCGTCTACGTGCTGATCACGGAGTCGGCCTGCCGGGCGGACTGGTTCGCCACCGCCGAGCGTGCGATCGCGGGAGGCGCCGGCGCGATCCAGTTGCGCGAGCCGGACCTGCCGGCGGGTGAGTTGCTGTCTCGCGCCCGGCGCCTGCGCGAGGCGTGCCGCGAGGCGGGCGTGCTGCTGATCGTGAACGACCGGCCGGACGTTGCGATGCTCGCCGGGGCTGACGGCGTGCACGTGGGACAGGCGGATCTCCCCGCGGCGGATGTGCGGCGGCTGGTGGGGCGGCGGATGCTGGTGGGCGTGAGCACGCACACGCTGGCGCAGGTGCGGCAGGCGCGGCTGGACGGCGCGGACTATGTCGGCGTCGGGCCCGTCTATCCGAGCAGCACGAAGCCACGCGACTTCCTACCGGGGCTCGCGTTCGCGCGCGAGGCAGCGGCGGCCGGCGTCCTTCCGGCGGTGGCGATCGCCGGGATCACGCCCGCGAATGCGCCGGAGGTTTGGCGGACGGGCGTGCAGGCAATCGCGGTGACGAGCGCGGTGACTGGGAGCGGGGATCCTGCCGAGGCGGTGCGCCTGCTGCTGGCGGCGCGGCAGAACGTTTCGGGCGATGAATGAACCAGAGGTTGCGGGCGTAGATGACCCACCCCGTTGCCTGGCCGAAGATGCCGACGATGTCGCGGCGCCAGGTGAAGTAGGCCAGGAGCATGCTGGCGCCGACAAGGCTCATCCACCAGAAGGCCGGCGGCACGACGCTGCGCTTGCGCCGCTCGCTCGCGAGCCACTGCACGAGCATCCGCCCGGTGAAGAGAAGCTGTCCGCCGAAGCCGATGGCGATCCAGATCAGGCCGAGCGTCCCGGTGATGTCGAAGAGCTGGAAGAGCCACCCGCGACGCTCTCCGTCGCGCTGGCGCGCTTCGATGGCCCGCATGAACGTCTCGGCAGGCATGGTGCGCGGGCCCCCGGGCGTCTCGACGACGACCTGCCCATCCTCGATCCGCAGGTCGGCGAGGCGTTCGCTGAGGCGCAGTTCGAGCGCCGCCGCCGGGTCGGAGCGCGCCGGCTGCGTCGCCTGGCCCGAAGCGCCACCCGGCAGGAGGAGCAGCGCGGCGAGCATCAGAGCAACCACGGCACGCCACAGATGGCGTGCCCGCTGCTCGACGACCACGAACTGGCATTGCGGCCGGCTCAACGGGCGCCCTCCGCCACCACCTCGGTCGGCGGATCGGCCTCGGCGTCCTGCTGCGCAAGCGCCGTCGCCGCGAGCTGGTCGCCCGGGAAGAGTTCGCGCGCACCTGCCTCGCGCAGGCGTCGGCCCATCCACCGGACGACGAGGCAGTCGAGCAATCCCGCGGCGCCGCGCGAGAGGACGCCGACGCCATACTTTGTCTCCCCGGCCGCGCGTGGCCGATGGCGGACGGGATACTCGATCACTTTCGCCCCCAGCCGCGCGCAATAGGCTGGGATGAAGCGGTGCATGCCGCGGTACTGGAGCGGGATCTGCCGCGCCAGCTCGGTGCGGAGGACGCGCGCGCTGCATCCCGTGTCGCGCACCGCGTCGCCGAGGATGAGCCGGCGCGCGCCGCGCCCGACGGCGCTGGCGCGCCGGCGCAGCCATGAGTCGCGCCGGTTGGCGGACCGGTCCCCCTGGACGATCCCCGCGTTCTCGCGCCGGAGGATGCGGAGCATCTCCGGCAGGTCGGCCGGGTCGTTCTGAAGGTCCGCATCGAGCATCGCCACGAAGGGCGCCCGCGCAGCCGCGACCCCGGCGGCCATCGCGGCACTCTGGCCCTGCGCGGCGGCGCGGCGCAGCACGCGCAGCCACGGACGATCGGACGCGAGCTCGAGAAGGATGCGCGTCGTGTCGTCGGTGCTGCCGTCATCGACGACGATCACCTCGGCGTCGATCCCGGCTTCGCGGCGGACCGCGCGGTCGATCTCCTCCACGAGTGGGGCGACGTTGAGCGCCTCGTTGAGGGCGGGGACGACGATGGAGAGTTCCGGTCCGCCGGCGGGCATCGGGGTAGATTACCCGCACCGGCCCGTCATGGGATGCCCGGTTCGGCCGCCGTTGCCCGGCGAAGCCGCTCTAAGCCGCCTCTTCCTCGCGGGGGGCGTCGGGGCAATCGTCCATGAGGTCGTCGTACTCCTCGCCCGGCGAGCCGGGGAGGTCGGTGGAGTGGCCCGACTGGAGCCGGGCGGGCACGCGCATGCGGAAGGTCGCCGGCCCGGCGTTGACCGCGTCGAGCTGCTCCAGCTTCTCCAGGTACTTCACGACCGTGCTGCACACCGTCGCGTGGCTCCAGGTCAGCGGGCTGACGCTGATCGGATCGTTGGTGTACGGATTCACCTGCTCCGCCAGGACGCCGGAATCGAGCGCGTGGTTGGCGGCCCACTCGAAGATCGGGATTGCCAGCTTCAGCTCCCCCTTCGTGCGGGCGCGGTGGATGAAGTAGTCGGCGAGCCAGAGCGTGCAGATGAACCAGGGGTTGCCCGGGACGTTGGCGATGTCGTCGCTGACGCGGTGGTAGTAATCGTTCGTGTACCGCGCCACCCCGCCGACGGGGGTCTTCACCCAGAGCTGCTGCTCGATCGCCTGCATGGTGGCGGCGACGCGCGGATCGTCGGCCTCGAAGAGGTGGAACTTGTAGATCGCGAAGAGGGAGGCGTCGAGCGTCTCGTCCACCTCGAAGAGATCCTCCGCCCCCTCCTTGCCGTGAAGCTGCTGGGCTTCCGGATCCTCGTAGAACGGCTCCTGCGGCGGGCGGGCGTTGTCACGCGGGACGAGCCGGCGCACGAACCGGCCCAGCCGCTCGCTCCAGAGATGCCGGCCCGCCGACTCCCGGATCTCCTCGGCCGCCTGCTCGTAGCGCTCGGAGCGCTCCCGGTCGCCGAAGCTGACCGCGAAGTTGCGGGCGGCGATGAGCCCGCCGTAAACGGTGGCCACGGTGAAGGCGTGGATGCCCCAGCGTTCCTCCCACAGGTCGTAGCTGGGCAGCGGCAGCCCGGTGCGCCGGTCCCGGTAGGCGCACATGAAGTCGGCGGCGGGCTGGACGACATCGACCCAGAGCGGCCGGATGAACTCGATGTCGCGGTATCGCCAGTAGTGTCGCCAGAGCGCCCAGACGACTAGGGCGGTCTCGTCCTCCTGGATGGGGAGGCTCGGCTCGCCCCCCTTGATCCACGGGTGCCAGCTGGAGGCGGGACTGCCGTCGGGGTTGTACTTGTGCAGGAAGTACCCCTCGGGCGTGATCGTGCGCTGGCAGAAGGTGTAGAACTGGCGGGCCAGGTCGCTGTAGCCGCAGAGGTCCAGCGCGTCGGCGACGAGCGCGCCGTCGCGCGGCCAGACGTAGCTGTAGGTGTCGCGGGCGAACTGCATGATGTCCGAGTCGTTCGCCGCCAGGATCGCCCCGTCCTCGTCGATCTGCGTGCGCACGACCAGCAGCGACCGCCGGAAGAGCCGCACCACGTCGTCGGGCAGATCGCCGAAGTTGAAGCCCGGGCCGCTGCTCCAGAGCCGCCAGTAGGCGGTCGTGCGGTCGATGACGCGCTGGGGCGTCTGCTTGTGCACCCACCGCTGCATCTCCGCGATTTCGGCGCGGCTCTTGCCCGTGATCATCACCATGTAGAGCGTGCGGATCTCGCGCGGGGCCAGGTGGATCGTGCAGGCCATCGTGCTGTCCACCGCGCCCTGCGCGATCGGGTTCATCCCGAGCTTGCCATCCTCGGCGTCGCGGAACGTCCCCTCCGCCCCGCCGAAGCCGCTGGTGCCGGTGGCGAACTCATCCACGCGCTGCTCGCCGGCCTCAAAGAAGGTCGCCATCAGGTAGCGCTTGGCGCGGTAGTGGACGATGCCGCGGAGCTCGGGGTCGTAGTAGGCGGTGTCGCCCACGCGCGTGCCGAACATCAGGAAGTCGTGGTGGTGAAACACCTTCACCACGCGCGCCGCGTCCAACTCGTTCTTCACGCGGATGCGCCGGACGAAAACGTTGCGGTGGAAGTCCACCACGTCGTTGCAGTGAAGCGAAAGCCCCAGCGACTGGTTCCAGCAGCTCACGCGCGTCGTGAGGCTCTCGGGCAGGTAGCGCTGCCGGATCCGCCAGGACGGGTCGTTCGTCCAGGCGAGGCGCCCGGTGGCGTGGCCCCCCTTCCGGGCCTGGGGCATCTCCGCCCAGACGCCGAAATGGCACGGGCCGGCGCCCGCGTGGTTCTCCTGCCCGACGTGCGGGTAGTAGAGATCCCGGATCTGGTAGCGGTCGTCGAAGGTGATCAGCAGGCGGCCGTTGCCGACCGGAATGTCTCGCGGCATGTCGTGCGTCTCGTCGTGCTGGCGTTGAAGGCGTACCGGAATGCGTCCGCGGATCGTCGGCGGAACAGCCCGAAGGCGGCAGGAGCCCGCAGCTTATGGTTCGGACGATAATGCGGCCCGCTTTGTGCGAATCTCCCTCTTTGGGTTATCGCACCCCCTGTCCGCCATTCAAAAGCCGCGCCAGCAACCCCTTTCAAACCTTCAACTCCACCTCGCCGGCGATCGCCTCCGCCCACCGTCTGCGGACATCACCGACCTGCTCCGCCACGAATCGCCGCGCCTGCGGCGGCGCCAGGCCCACGAAACGGGTGGGATCCATTACGTCCCCCAGGTTGACGCCGGCGAAGGCCGGATCCCCCTTCAGGCGCTCGATCAGGTCGTTCGGACGCCCGTGCTGCTTCACCTGCTCCGCCGCCGCCAGGCTGTGACGCCGGATCCGCTCGTGAAGCTCCTGCCGATCCCCGCCGGCGCGGACGCCTGCCATCAGGATCTCCTCGGTCGCCATGAAGGGCAGTTCCGCATCCACCGCGGCCCGAATCGTCTTCGGGTAGACCACCAGCCCCCGGGCGACGTTTACGACGATCAGGAGCGCGCCGTCCAGCGCGAGGAACATCTCCGGCAGGGCCAGGCGCTTGTTGGAGGAGTCGTCCAGCGTCCGCTCGAACCACTGCTCCGCCGCCGTCAGCACCGGGCTGCTGGCGAGGCTGATCACGAATCGCGACAGCCCGGTGGCGCGCTCGCAGCGCATGGGGTTGCGCTTGTAGGCCATCGCGCTGGAGCCGACCTGCTCCTTCTCGAACGGCTCCTCGACCTGCTTGAGCCCCGCGAGGATCCGGATGTCGTTGCAGAAGCGGTGAACGCTGGCGGCGCAGCTGGCCAGGTCCCCCGCCACCTGCCCGTCCACCTTGCGCGGGTAGGTCTGCCCGGTGACCGGAAAGCTCGTGGCGAAGCCGAAGCGCTCCGTGACCATGCGGTCGAGCTGCTCGACCTTGGCCGCGTCGCCATCGAAGAGGGAGAGGAAGGAGGCCTGGGTGCCGGTCGTGCCCTTGACGCCGCGAAACTTCAGGGTGGCGGCGCGGCGCTCCAGTTCCTCGAGATCTATCAGCAGTTCCTGCGCCCAGAGGGTGGCGCGCTTGCCGACGGTCGTGAGCTGCGCCGGCTGGAAGTGCGTGTATCCCAGCGCCGGCAGGTCCGCCCACTTCTCGGCGAACGTCCCGAGCGCGTCAATCGCCTGCGCCAGCCTTCCGCACAGCAGGCGCAGGGCGTCGCGCATGATGATCAGGTCGGCATTGTCGACGACGTACTGGCTCGTCGCCCCCAGGTGGATCAGCCCCTTTGCCGCCGGGGCGACCGCCTCAAACGTGTGGACGTGCGCCATCACGTCGTGCCGCAGGCGCTTCTCCCAGTCGGCGGCAAGCGCGAAGTCGATGTCGTCCACGCGGTCGCGCATCTGCGCGATCGCCTCGTCGCCGATCCGCGACAGGCCCAGCTCCTTCTGGCACTCCGCCAGCGCCACCCACAGCCGCCGCCACAGGCCAAACTTCTTCGCCGGGCTGAAAAGGTAAAGCATCTCCCGTGAGGCGTTTCGGGAGGCGAGGGGACTTTCATAGGTGTCATGGGCCATGCCGTCCGAGTTTACGCGGGCGGAGACGAGCCATTCGGAAAAGGCCCCTCATACGGATCGTGCCTGAGTCGTGCGCGGCGCTTGAGGGGCCGTGTCCGGCGCTTGTAGCA
>JAEZED010000008.1 GCA_023417885.1 Planctomycetota bacterium | reverse complement strand
AAGCGCCGCAAGCCAGGCACGAAGAAAAAGAAGCAGGTCTGATCCGTCCGTCCGCCGGCGCCGCCAGGCGACGCCGGGGCGCCTGCCTGGTTGGACAGCCGTAACGCTCGATCCCCGCACAGGAACGATGATGGGCAACGCGCGAGGAGTCTCCAACTACCACCCCGCAGTCGACGGCCTGCGCGCCATCGCGGTGCTGTCGGTGGTGCTGTACCACGGCGGCCTGTCGTGGTTGTCGGGAGGCTACGTCGGCGTCGACGTGTTCTTCGTCATTTCCGGCTTCCTGATCATCGGCCACATCGTGGACCAGCGCACGCGCGGCGTGTTCCGCTACCGCGAGTTCTGGGCCCGGCGCGTGGTCCGCATCCTGCCGCCCTACCTGCTCGTGGTGGCGGCCACGCTGCTGGCCTCGCTCTATTTTCTAGTGACTTCGGACGAGTTCGAGGCGCTCGGCGAGCAGGCGATGTATTCGGGGATGATGCTGGTCAACCACCACTTCCTCTCCCTCGAGGGCTATTTCGACACCGCCGCGGAGTCCAAGCCGCTGCTGCACCTGTGGTCGCTGTCGGTGGAGGAACAGTTCTATCTCGTCACGCCGCTGCTGGTGGGCCTGTTCTGGATGGCGACGCGTCCAGGCCGGGGGCGGAGGGTGGCGGGGTGGCTGCTCGGTGCCGCGGTCCTCGCCGGCTCGTTCTATCTCTGCGTGCGATACACCTCCGGAGGCGACAAGAACTACGCCTTCTACCTCATGCCCCTGCGCGCCTGGGAGTTCGTGATCGGCGGCATGACGTACGCCGCGCTGCCCTGGCTGCGCGGGTTGCCGCCGCGCGTCGTCGCGGCGCTGGGCTGGATCGGCCTGGCCGCGGTCCTGGCGGCCGTGTTCGGCTTCAGCCACCAGACCATCTTCCCCTCGTACAACGCGGCGCTGCCGGTGGTGGGGGCCGCACTGCTGATCGCGGCCGCTGTCGTCACGCCGGATCTGGGCACGGCCCGGCTGCTGTCGGTTCGGCCGATGGTGTGGATCGGCCTGCTGTCCTATTCCTGGTACCTGTGGCATTGGCCGGCCATCGTCTTTACGCGGATCTACAACTTCGACCAGCTTCCCCTGGCCATGGGCATGGCCGCGGTTGTCGGCTCGCTCGGCCTGGCGTATCTGACCTACCGCTGGCTCGAGACGCCGGCCAGGGTCCACTGGCAGCCCCTTACACGCGTGGCCGGGCTCCGGGTGATCGCAGTGGGACTGCTGGCCTGCGCGGCGATCGCCGGGGCCGGGCTGCTGATGTCGACGACGCTGGCGAAATCGGCGGCCCAGAGGGTGCCTGCTGCCTACTGGCGCGGCAAGGGGAGCAATGGGGGCGCCTGCAGCCTGCACGCGTTCAAGAAGGCCGCGTGCGAGCGCCGGATGCGCAGCGCCGCAGGTGGCGAGCCCAGGCAGGTCGGCGTGCTGCTGGGCGACTCCCATGCGCGCGCGCTGCGCGCCATACTCGTGCGGCGCGCCGCCATGGAGCATGACGCCTATGTGGTGACGTCTTTCCGCGCCGGATGCAATCCGATGTATGGCGTGGTCCGGCATTGGGTCGGCAAGACCGTGACCGACGGCGGCTGCCGCGAGGCCAAGCGCAAGACCTGGCGGACCCTGAGGGACGGCAAGGTTTCCCCCGAGTTCGCCGTCGTCAGCGCATTCTGGAGCAACTACCCGACCATCTCCAGGAACAGGAAGTCGATTCCGGAGGACCAGGCCGACCTCTACATCCGCAGTCTCAGGCGCACTTTCGAGGAACTCCGGAAAATCGGAGTCGAGCGCATCCTGGTCGTCGGCGCGGTGCCGGTGATGGCGGTCGAGAATCCCACCGCCTGCGTCATGCGGGCACAGCGCTACGGGAAGGATGTCGCGACCGTCTGCGGTTCCGGCCAGGCCGACTACGAGCGCAGGAGCGCCGAGTACGTCCGCAGGGTGGAGCGGGCCATCGCCGGCCGTTCCGACGTGAGATTGATCGACCCCCGGGAAGCGCTTTGCGATCGAGGGGTCTGTAGTCCGTTGATCGACGGCGTGGTCGTGTACCGGGACGACGACCACGTGAACGATTTCGGGGCAGCGCTGATCTACCGCACATTCAAGGACGACTTCGAATGGGCGTTCGGCTCGGTCGCGAAGAAGTGAATTCCCTGCCAAGCCGGCATATCCCGCAACACAGAAGAGAGGGATTCGTCATGTTCAAGCCGTTGGCCGCATCCATCCTCATCGCGGCGCTCAGCGCGTGCACACCGCAGGATCGTTCCGGCACTGCGCAAGCCGATGTGTCCGGGATCCCCTGCGGATCGGGATACAACCCGCTGCCCGCAGGCCTTTGCCTTCCCGCGGCCTCGCATCTGCGCGAGGACCGCTTCTACGTCGCGAAGAAGAAGGGGCACCTGCGCCGGAAGGTGGTCCTGGAGATTCTGGACAGGGAATCCGGTCAGTCGATCGAAGACATCGAAAGGTTGATGCACGTTGCGGGTTACCGGGTTTCGGGCGAGCCGAAAAGCAGCAGGAAGGCGACCAAGCTCAAGTTCAAGAGGAGGAAGAGCCCGAGCATCACGGTGGAGTTCCGGCCCGATCCGGGCAAGAAGCCGGCCAATCCCCGTGCCCGGCATCTCGTCGTGTTCACGTGGAAGGTCGCCAACAGTCTCGATCAGTGGATGGCCGATCGTCAGTGAGTGCTTGCAGATCCGAGGCAAGCCGGTGGGCGCGGGGCTGCCTGCCCGATGGGCGATGAGACGCGGAGGCGCGTGCAGTCGTACGCGGCGATCCCGCAGCGATGTCTTGCCCGGGATGGAAGCGCCGCTCGTCGCGGTCCCCCTGTCGGGGCGGCGGCGCGCACCATCCATCGCGGCCCGCGATGCTTGGCAGCCCCTGGTATTCACACTACATTGTATTCGGACGCGATCGGGGAGCACTGATCCGCCGCGTTCCAGCGTGCCCCACTGCTCCCTTTGAAGCGAAGGCGGGAAGCGAACGGGTCTGCACGATATGCTGCGCCGGTCTGTCAGGATGGGCCGGGTTGTGCGCCCCGGCAGATACCTCCTTCGCGGGAATGCGCTACGCAAGCAAGTCCAAGCCGCTGCCGCCTGGCCCCACTGCCGGCAACCGGTCAACCGCCGACAATCAATCACGAGAGACTATTAATGGGTACCGGAGAAGCGACGCGAACCAACTACTGGAACGATTTCTATCGCGCGAAGGCGTCCAGCTTCTCGGCGCCCTCGCAGTTCGCGTTGTTCGTTCTGGGTGAATCCGCTCCGGATAGCCGGATGGTCGACCTCGGCTGCGGCACGGGTCGAGATGCGCTCTACTTCTCGTCCCAAGGGCGCGCCGTTGTGGGAGTCGATGCATCCGAAGCCGCGGTGACACACTGCCAGCAGACCGCCAGCGGCAACGGTCTGTCGGCGAGGTTCCTGGCGTCGAAGATCGATGCGCCGGACCTCGGCCACCGCGTGCGCGCGGAACTTGAGGGTGCGCCAGCGGGCCAGACCACCGTCTATGCGCGCTTCTTCGTCCATGCGATCAACGACGAAGAGGAACTGGCGCTGCTGTCCTTGGCCGCGGGTATCTGCAGGAGCGGCGACCTGCTTGCGGCCGAGTTCCGCACGATTCGCGACGCCCAGCAGTCCAAGGTGACCGCGGAGCATTACCGCCGATTCGTCAATCCGCTGTATTTCATGTCCAATGCGATCGCCGCGGGCTTCACCACCGAGTACTTCGTAGAGGGATTCGGATACGCGAAGTACAAGGACGACGACGCCCACGTGGCCCGCTGCCTGATGCGCCGTCGCTGACCCCGGGTTCACGGCCGCGCCACGATCTGCCTGATCACACGAGTACTGGAATCGGAGACTCATGAGCAATCCCGACAACTCTATCTATTCTCGGGCTCTTCAAGGGATAACCGCTCCATTCCGTGACCTGGCATTCTTCACCGACGCGGGGCTGCCGCTGACGATCAACCCACAGTCGCGGGCATCGCTCGTTCGCGTCTCTCTCCGTGGTGCGGGTGCCCTGAGCCTCACGGGCGTCCAGGTCGGCGTGCGCGGCGACACTGGCGAACCGATCAGGCTTGCCTCCGCGGAAGTCCGGACGAGCGCGCGACCGGACGAACGGGTCGCCCTCGCGCTTGCGGGAGAGCCCAAGTCGGCGCGCGTGCCGCTGGTGGAAGTCGCCCGGTCGGACGACCCTTGGGTGATCATCGATCTCGGCCAGGCCTACGACCTGGTCCAGATCAAGCTCTGGAGCGCGGCGATGCCGCGCCAGGGATGGGCGCCGCTGACCGTGGAAGTGTCCGAGGATGGTTCAAGCTGGACCGCCATCTATTCGACGGCCGACCGCCTGGCAGCCCAGGCCGCCCACGTCGTTTCGGTAGGTGCGCAGGGCACGCTTGCCGCCGAGGATCCCGCGGCCTGGACGGTGTTCATCGACGTGGTGCAACTGCTCGTCGGCGGCCATCGTACGCAGGCGGAGAAGCGCCTGAAGCTGTCCGAGCTGCCGACGGATACGATCGCCGCGATCCGGCAGGCGATTTCCCAGGCGTTCCTGAACCCCATGCAGCTGGACTGGAATCACCACGGCGTGCGCCGCACCTTCAAGTACTGGACGAAGGGCGAGAAGGTCAAGTACATCAAGGCGGCGAACGAGTTCATCGACAACCTCGCCAGGGAGCTGTCGCCTCACGTCTGCCTGGGTTTCGGATCGGTGTTGTCGCTGGTCCGCGACCAGGATCTGATTCCGCACGACGACGACCTGGATATCATCATCGCGTTCGACCGGAATGAGTGTCCCACCATCCGGGAGGGGCTCCAGCGCGTGGTCGATTTCGCCGGGCGCCATGACTACAAGGTCAGGGAACCATTCCCCAAGAGCCACCGCCAGTTGGTGCGCAAGGGCACGAAGAAGGTGGACGTTTTCGTCAGCCTGCACGACAACGGACGGATCTCCTGGTTTCCCCAGAAGCGGGACTCCTTGGCCATGACCGACGTTTTCCCACCCATCCGGGCCAGCATGCTTGGTGTGGAGTGCCTGGTTCCCGCCAACCCGCTCAGGTACCTGGAAAGCGTGTACGGACCGACCTGGAGCAAGCCCGATCCGTCCTTTGCGCACAACTGGCGGACCAAGGCTTACGACGATATCTGGTAGTCGCCGCCGCATCCCGCGGCCGTTACGGACGCTACCGGTATCGAAGCATCTCGGCGCGGCGGTCGGCGCCTCGGGAAGGCGACACCCTCGACGCGGTAGCGGGCGCCTCACCTGGGCGGGCGGGACAAACGCAAGCCCAGGTCGGGATAATCCAGGCAAATCGCCATCGCGCCCAGCCGGCCCGGCTGGGCGATCGCATCCTCGGCGCGTAGGTCGATCGACCACGCGGCGCCGACGATCTCCTGGCGTACGAGGGCCTCTGCGGCATCCGCCGTGTAGTCGCGGTGGTACATGAACCATGCATCTCCCCCCGCTGCGGCAACCGCCTCGGCGTGCCCGTCCCGGTAGTTGCGTGGGTCGTATCCGCCATACCAGGGCGCATTGCCTTTCCGGTGTCGTTTCCGCAGCTTCTGCAGATAGGTAGCGCCCGGGCGCAGGTCGAGCGACAGCGACTCGTCGACATACCAGCTGAAGGGGTGGCTCGTGAACCAGGTGCGCGTCCCCGGTCGCTTGGTCATCGCGTAAACGAGTGCGCCCCAGTCGAACGAGCACAGCACAAAGCGATCACCGAAGGCCTCTTCCTCGATGATGGCCAGGGTCTTGTCGACGAGCAGCTGCCAGGGCGCGGAGGCGGCCTCGAGAATGGCCGCCTTGATTTCCACCACCAGGAAGAAATCCATGGACGCGTTGCGGACGAGCTGGATCACCTCCCTCAGCAGGGGAATCTTCTGGCCGGGAACCGGCTGCACCAGGTCGAACTTCGCGGCGTAAGGCGAATCGGGTCGAGGCGCGCCAATCTCGTACTGGCGCAATGCCTCCAGAGGAAGCCGGCCCAGCAACGGCGGCTGCTCCACCCAGCCGCCATCCGGATGGCGGCTGTAACCAGGGTGGAGCCGGTCGTTGTGATGGACGATCACCTCGCCGTCCGCACTGAGGCGAACATCCAGCTCTGCGCCATCGGCGCCAAGATCGATCGCATTCTGGAATGCCGCGAGGGTGTTCTCGATACGCAGGCCACCGCCTCCCCTGTGGGCAACAATCAACATGTGGAGCCTCGATGCGATGGGTTGACTGCGATGTTCATGCGCTGTCCTGCGGGCAGTGGGGACGTGCCATGGCCAGCAGTCGTCCGGGTCGCGGCCGCTTCGGCCTGCCGGGCATGGGGGGGCGACCGTCTCGCGAGAGTCGTTCGGGGGAACGCGTCGTAGTCGTCGGAACGCATCCTTGGCTCGTGTCGGTCATCGCATCGGTCTGCATTGTCCCCGCCCTGCCCGGGGTCCAGCGGTCGCGCGGCCCAGTCCACTGGGATTCCGCCCTCGTCTGGCCGCCGAATGCAGCTGCCGGCCAGGGAGATGCCGGCAACACGACACGCCGGCGTCAGGGGTGGACGGGCGGTGGTGTCCCCTCAGGCGCGGAGACCCCGGTCACGCCCAGGACCTTCTGGCGGAACATTGCCGCGGACTCGCGCTGATACTGCCGCCAGTCGAACTCGCCCTTGGGAATGTCGTGCCGCAGCAGCCGGCGCATGCCTTCGGTAAGTCCCTCGGCCGAGTTTTCGACCAGCAGGCCGGGACGGCCCTCGAGGACGCTGCGATTGCCCACGATGTCGGTGGCGATGATCTGCTTGCCGAGCACGAGCGCTTCGAGCAGCGTCATCGGCTGTCCCTCGTGGTTGGACGAGAGGACGAAGCAATCGGCCTTGCGCAGATAGGGGTAGGGATTGCTGCGATACCCCAGCAGATGGACGGCGTCGTCGATTTCGCATTCGGACACCACCCTGCGCAGATGCTGTTCGAGCGGCCCGGCACCGATGATGACCAGCCTCGCGGTGGGATGCTCGCGCTGGAAGACCGCGAACGCCCGGATCAGTTTCTCATGGTCCTTCTCGACCGAGAGTCGGGCGACGTTGACGAAGACCGGTCCCGGACCAGCGAAGATCGATTCGTCCGCCTCGCTTTCCAGCGCGAGCTCGGCCTTGTCGATGATCTCCTCGGGATTGCTCATGTTGTCGCAGTGGACGAACTT
>JAEZED010000004.1 GCA_023417885.1 Planctomycetota bacterium | reverse complement strand
GATCTACACCCACGTGGACGCCGATCGTCTTCGCGACATTCACAAGCGATTCCACCCCCGACGCTAGCGTCCTCGTCACGCCGCGCGCACCGGGCCACGGTCCGCGATCTGCGGAATGACGTCGCACTGGATGCAGACCGCCGCCAGCACGTGGCGCAGCTCCTCGAGCGGCTGCGTCCGGAGCCACTCGTCGGTGAAGTCGATGGGAAAACGCGCAGGGCACCGGCGGAGCTGGTCGATGACCTGCTCCCGGTCCAGG
The DNA here is from genome assembly GCA_023417885.1 of Planctomycetota bacterium. Lineage (GTDB taxonomy): Bacteria > Planctomycetota > Phycisphaerae > Tepidisphaerales > Tepidisphaeraceae > JAEZED01. Next base: position 35,677 of record JAEZED010000004.1, on the reverse strand, counting down.
CTCTCGATGATCTCCATCACCCGCTCAGAGTCGTGCGACCTCAGCATGGCGATCTCCGACGTGGAAGACACGCGGCCGCCTGCGTCGTTCGCCTCAGGCGAACTGGTCGAGCAATCGGCCGCTTGCCCCTTTATCGACCAATCCGACCGGCGGCTTGAGCGTTATCGGGCTTGGCACCGGGCGCTCCCAGGCCGGTTGGCGCAGAAGTGTCTGCCAGGGCGTCGGCAGCGGCCCGAAGGCCGGCGGAACCTCGGGAACCCGCTCGTGAGGCGGAGGAAGCGGCTCGGGTTGAGGCGGAAGCAACCTGGCCGCCGGCTCGACCACCGGGCGCGGCTCGAAGCGGGGCTCAGGGTGGACCACCGGCCTGGGTTCAAAGCGCGGCTCCGGCTCGATGGAGCGACGCCCGGTAATGCCGTTTCCGCCCGGGCCAGCGGCATTCTCCGCGATCGCTCCACGGATCAGCCGGACCAGTTGCAGATCCAGCGACGCGGTCAGGATTTGGGCCAGCGCGGGGTAGCTCACGCCGCGTCAGGGAGCAAACCGCGCCGCCACCCTCGAGCAGGGCCAGCCACCCGCGATTCGCCGCGCCCGCCTGTAGCGGATGTTTCCCCGGCACCACGTCACCGACCGCCCGCGAATCCGGCGCGCAACATGCCGGCTCCGGCATAACCTGTTGCGCATGCCAGACCTGCTGAACCCAGCCGCGCTCGCCCGCCTCCGGGAGCCGCGACTGGCCCGCGCGCTGCGGTACGCCGCCGACGAGTCGCTCGACGTCGGCGGGGGGTGCGTCGGCTTCTCCGGCATCGGCTCCTGGAGCAACCAGGCGGTCGGGCTCGGCTTCGCGGGCGAGGTGTCGGCAGACGATGTCGCTGCGATCATCGACTTCCACGGGAGCCGGGGCGTGGAGCCGAAGGTCGAAGTTGCGCCGCACGCAGACCCTTCCTGCCTCGCCCGGCTCCGGGAGGCCGGCTTCACCGTCGCCGGCTTCGAGCAGGTGCTCGTTCGCCCGCTCGAGGGGGCGCTGCCCCCGATCGATCCGTCGATCGAGGTGGCGGTGCTCGACCCGACCGATGCGGATCAGGTGCGCCGGGTGCAGGATCTCCAGGCCCGGAGCTTCGCGAGCGACGAATCCGCCGAGGCGGACGACCACCATCGCCGGCTGTTCGGGCTGTACATGTCGCATCCGGCAACGCGGACCGTGATCGCCCTGGTCGACGGGGTGGAAGCCGGGTCCGCGATGGTGGAGCTCGACCCACCCGTCGCACAGTTCTTTGCCGGCGGGACGCTTCCCTCCATGCGGCGTCGCGGCGTGCAACGGGCGCTGCTGGTGGCGCGGCTGCGCATGGCGATCGAGGCAGGGTGCAGTTACGCCAGCACCGACTCCGCGCCGGGCGGGGGAACGGAGCGCAACGCGGTCCGCCTCGGTTTCGTTGGCGCCTACACGCGGGTCTCTCTCGTGCATCCGGGCGAGGGGCTGGCGCCGTCTCCATGACCACGTCCGGCGGATCGTCTCCTACCGTTCGCGGTGCGCACCGACGAGCTGGACTTCCACCTCCCGCCGGAACTGATCGCCCAGCATCCGGTCGAGCCGCGCGACGCCTCGCGCCTGCTCCACTACCAGCGCAATGGCGGGGCGGTCGCGCACCGGCGGTTCGGCGACCTTCCCGATCTCCTGCGGCCGGGCGACCTGCTCATCTTCAACGACGCGAAGGTGACGCCGGCGCGCTTCACGCTGATCAAGCCTACCGGCGGCCGCGTCGGCGGGCTCTTTCTCGAGGAGCCGGCGCCGGGTGAATGGATCGTGCTGCTCAAGGGGCTGGGGCCAGTGCGGCCCGAGGCGGAGCACCGGTTCGAGCGGCACGCCACCGCCTCGGCGCGTGTTGTCGAGAAGCTGGACGGCGGGCGATACCGGCTGGCGGTCGCGGGGCCTGATGCCGAGACACTGCTGGCCGAGGCAGGGCAGATGCCCCTCCCGCCGTACATCCATCGCGCGGCCGAGGATCCGACCGATCGGGAGCGCTATCAAACCGTCTTCGCTCAAACTCCCGGAAGCGTGGCGGCGCCGACGGCAGGGCTGCATTTCACGCCGGAGCTCCTGGCCCGACTGGAGGCCCGCGGCGTGCAGCGCGCGACGGTGACGCTGCATGTCGGGCTTGGCACGTTCCGCCCCGTTTCCGCCGACACCCTCGAGGCGCACGAGATGCACGTCGAGCGCTACACCCTTCCCGCCGCCACGGCGGAAGCGGTGAACCAAGCCCGCGCCCAGCGGCGGCGGGTGATCGCGGTGGGCACGACGGCGGCCCGCGTGCTGGAGAGCCAGCCGGCCGGCGCGCCGCTCGAGGCGCGATCGGGCGAGACGGGCATCTTCATCCGGCCCGGCCACGCCTGGCGTCATGTGGATGCGCTGCTGACGAACTTCCATCTCCCCCGCAGCACGCTCATCGCGCTGGTGGCAGCCTTCGTCGGGCTCGAAGCGCAGCGCCGGCTATATCGCGTTGCGATCGAGGAGCGCTACCGCTTCTTCAGCTACGGCGATGCGATGTTCCTGGAGTAGCGCCGGGTCAGTCGGCCTTCTTCTTCGGCGTGTAGTTCCAGAGGTGCTCGGCGATGTGCGGCGGGGGCTCGGGGAGCTCGGGACTGGCGGGAACGTTCAGGTACTCCAGCGAGCGGCTGAGAATCTTCGCCGCCGTCGGCGCGGCGACGATGCCGCCGTGGTGACCCTTGCCCGGCTCGGGGCCGACGCGCTTGTCCGCGTCGTAGATGCTCACGGCGATGACCAGGCGCGGCGCCTCGAACGGGGCCCCGCCGACGAAGCTGGAGACGTAGTGCTCCTCGTCATACTTGCCGTTCTCCGTGCGGTGTGCGGTGCCGGTCTTGCCAAACAGGTTCCATTGCTCGATGAAGGGCGTGGCGCGCCGGGCCGTGCCGCGCACCGCCACGTCCGCGAGCACGCGCCGCACCTGGTTGGCGGTCTCGCGCTCCAGCACCTGCGGATGGAGCTGGTTCTGCACCTGCACGGTCAGCTCACCACCCGGCTCCATCGTGCCGGCAATGAGGCGCGGGGTGACGAGGTGGCCGCCGTTGGCCAGCACCGCCATGGCGCGGCAGAGCTGCATGGGCGTGGTGAGCAGGGCGTACCCCTGCATCACGCTCTCCCTGTCGCGCGGGCCCCAGCGCGGGAGGAGCCCGGATCCCTCGCCGCTGACGCCAATGCCCGTCTTGCTGCCCAGGCCGAAGCTCTTGAGAATGTCGGTGAGCGTCTTCTCGTCCGTGCGCTCGCCGAGCTTCACCATCCCGATGTTGCTCGACTTCACCAGCACGTCCCACAGGACGGGCTGCTCGCCGTAGTAGTACTCATCGACGATCGTTCGCCCGCGGTAGGGCCGGTAGGTGCGCCCGGGTCCGACGTGGATGCGCTCGTCGATGTGCGTGATGTCGCGCTCGATCATGCCCGCCACGAGGAAGGGCTTGAGGATCGATCCCGGCTCGAACGGGTCGGTGATCGCCCGGTTGCGCCGCGCGTCGGCGGAGGAGTCGGTCAGGTATTGCGGGAAGTAGGTCGGGTAGTTCGCCAGCGCCAGCACGTCGCCAGTGATCGGGTCCATGACGACCACGCATCCGCCGCTGGCGTTGAACTCGCGGATCACGGCCTCCAGCTCCTGCTCGACGATGAGCTGGATGTTGCTGTCGATCGTCAGCACGAGGTGATCGCCATGATCCGGCAGGCGATACTCGTCGGCGGCGGCGAGGATCGGGCGACGGCGCTTGTCGCGCACGGTGCCCTTGGAACCGTCATGGCCGGCCAGCACCGCCTCCTCGATGCGCTCCAGGCCCTCCAGGCCCTTGGATTCGCGGCCGACCGTCCCCAGCAGGTGGGCGGCGGTCTGCCCCATCGGGTAGACGCGCGACGGCTCGGCGGCGAAGCCGATGCCGGGAATCTTCAGCGCCCTGATCTGCTCCGCCACTTCATCGCGCAGGCCGCGCGCCAGCGGGACATACCGCTTCGCCGGGTCGCGCCCGACGGCGAGCACAAGCTCGTCGGCATCCCGGTCGACGATGCGCGCGATCTGTTCCAGGGCAAGGTCCATGTCGAGGAGCGTGCGACCCTTCACCTGGAACTGCTCATGCATGAACTTCGGATCCGCGTAGAGCGTCGTGAGTTGCACCGTGCCGGCCAGCATCAGGCCGTTGCGGTCGAAGATGCTCCCGCGGCGGGCGTGCAGCACCTCGCGGCCGGTCTGCTGGCGCTCGGCTCGCGGCGCCGCATGGGCGGCGTAGGTGGTCTGGAGGTACGCCACGCGCCCCACGAGGCCCATCAGGGCAAGGCCGATCATCGCGAGTACCATGCCGAGCCTGCGCGGCGAGGGCGGGGCGACTTCGTTGCTCGGCGAACTGGCCATCTGCTTGTCTCCAGGTGCTGGCGCGCCGGGCCTCGGCGCCGGCTGCGGATTACGCGGGCCCTGGCGCGGCGCGATTGCGCGCTGACGCGTCCCATAAGGCGCGTCTATCCTGCATCGGCAAGGCACGGCCTTCGCCTTGACCGGGAGGCCTCAGCATTCAGACCACGGATTGAACCCGTGGGCGTTTGTAGAGACGAACATGAGTCGGCATTTCTCTCTCCCATCCCTGCTGCGCCTGAAGAACGAGACGACGGCCGTCCAGGCGGCCCTGCTGGCGCCCGTCGCCATCGCCGGCGCGGCCCTGCTGGCCGGGTGGTTGTGGCGAAACACGCGCCGCCAGGAGCGGGGAGCGGCCGGGGACTGGCTCGCCCGGCTGGTGACGGGTCTGGATGTCGACGCCTCGCGCCACGAGGTGCTGGGGTTTGTGCGCGACACGCTCCTGGGCCTCGACAAGCGGGCGGTTCGGAAGCTGCTGGGCGCGCCCGCCGCCGCGGCCGACGGGGGGACGATCGTCGCCGAGCCCGAAACGGCGCGCCAGCGCCTGGCGGATCACTGGTACTACCGCCTCGACCGGCAGGGCCGGACCGACCTGGGGGCGGCGCTCATGGTGGCATTCGACGAGCACGACCGGGCCGCCGACGCGCGCTTTCTGCTCCCCCCGCGCCGCTGAGACACTCAACCCGGCTCCGGCGCGTCCAAGGCTTCCAACTGGTCACGCAACTGCTGCTGGAGCACCGCCCCGACCAGCGGCGGATCGCGCTCCAGCACCGCCTCGATCAACGTCCGCGCCTGCTCCGGCTGCCCCGAAGATGACAGGGCGCTCGCCTCCTCCTTCACGAGCGAGCCCAGGCTCTCCTCGAATCCCCGGTCGGCCGTCAGCCGCTCGGCGGCAAAGTTGATCGCATCATCGAACCGCCGCGCCCGCAGGTAAGCCCGGAGCGTGTCCTTCTCACGAACTTTGATCGTGCCAATCGGCCCGCCGCTCTCCAGGCTGTAGTCCAGCGCCGCGCGATAGAGTTCCGCAGCCTCGCTCGGCTGGTTCAGATCCTCGAGCAGCACGCCCGCCATCTCGTGGCGGCGCCAGGCGAGTTGCTCAAAGTCCCCTTCGGCCTCCTCCGCCGCGGCGATCACGCGCAGGACTGCCAGGCGTCGATCTGGCTGCCCCTCCGCCTGGAAGAAGTCTGCGAAGTTCTCCAGTTCGCGCGGCTGTGCACGCGGGAAGAGGCTGGTCAGCGCCTGCCAGGCCGCCGCGCGCACTGCTTCAGAACTTTCGTTGCGCGGGCTGAGAAGCGTGCTGATCTGGTTGGCGCGCTCGAAGCCGCGACTCGTCCGGGCCAAGGCGCGCACCGCCTCCTCTCGCACCCGCGCATCGTCGTCGCTGAGCGCCATCACGACCGTGTCCCCCAGCGCCGGATCACCCAGCGTTCCCATCCCGCGCAGCGCCGCAGCACGCACATCGCGCGACGGGCGAGGGGGCTGCGTCATCAGCGTGCGGTAGAACTCACGCAGCGACGGCTCGGGCAGGTCCGCCAGCGCCGCGATCAGTTCGGCACGGAGCCGGCGTCCGCTCTGGCGCGTGGCGTCGGCGGCCAGGAAGGCCTGCCGGATCGCATTCGCCGCTTCGCGAATGTTCTCCGGGCCAGATCGCACGGCCAGGTCGGCAGCGGCATGGGCGGCGGCGGAGCGAATGCCGGGGGATGGCGCGTTCAGCAGCCCCATGAGCGTCGGCAGGGCGGCGGGGTCGCCGAGGCTGCCCAGCGCCCGCACCTGCGCCAGCCGAGCCGGGTGGGACGTCTCACGCCCCACCTGCGCCAGCAGGGAGGCGATGGCCGAGGTGTCGTTCTGCCGCTGCACGATCTGTGCGGCGACCGCGCGAACGCGCGGCTCGGGATCGGTGATGCCGGCGCGGACGAGGCGCATCACCTCGGGCGGGATATCCCGTGCGAAGTTGGCCTCCTCCTCCAGCACGAGGCGCGCCCCCGCCTCACGCAGTTCCGCCAGCGGGCTGCGCAGGTACTCCTCGAGCATCGCCGGTCGGTCCGGGGCGGCCAGGGAGCGATATCGCTGCCGGCTCACCGCGAGCAGCGCCTCGGCTGCCCCCTCGGCGCGCCTGGCAGTCTCGGCGGCGCCCAGGGCGCGGCGATCGAGCAGGTGGGCCTTGAAGGCCGCCTCGTCCAGCGGGGCGACCTGCTCCCACCAGTCCTGCCACCCCAGCAGGTCGTCGTTCGGGATCGGCTGGCCCGTCATCTCGGCCAGCGCCTCGGCTGCCTCTCGCTCCAGCACTTCGGGGGCGTCGCCGTCCAGGAGGAGCATGAGGGCCTGGGCCGACTCCTTTTCCGGCAGGCGCGCCAGACCCGAGACCGCCCCGCGACGGGTCGCGCTCGGGCCACTGATCGCCAGCTCCGCCAGCCGTGCCCGGACGTTCGCATCCCCGCGATAGGCTCCCAGTGCCCGGCCAACCTCCCGCTTGATGTTGGCCGGCCCATCGGCGGTCAGCAGCGCCAGCAGCGGCTCCACGAGGCGCTCGTCGGGGTTCGCGGAGCCTGCGACGGCCTTGGCGGCAGCGGCTTGGGCGGGGGCGGCGCTGGAGACGCTCAGGGCCGATGCCAACCCGCTGATCGCTTCGGGTCGCGGGTCAGCGACGAGGCGTGCCGCCGCCAGTTCCCGCTGCGCCGTGCTGCTGGCGGGGTCGAGCAGAAGGCGTGTCAGGATGGCGGGGTCGGTGAGGTCTTCAGCGGCGACGGGTTCGGTTGCGGGCCGGGTCTGCGGCTGCGCAAGGACAGGCGAGGGCGCGAGGGGACCAGCCGTCCCCAGGACGGCGAGGGCCGCCGTGAGGATCGTTGCCCGTCGCATCACGTATGGCTGCTCCCGTAGGCCGGAGCCGGGCCAGGGCGGGCGATGCCCGGTCATCGCAGCGTGGAACCGGCGGTGCTTACCGAAAGTGGACAGAGTGTATCGGCGTGGGCGTGAAAATAAAGCAACGGCGAGGGTGCTGACGGGGTTTTGAGCCTTGTCAATCGGGTTTCGAATCGGTAGCCTGCCAGCGCCTGCCGAACCACGGGCCGCCGCAACCGGTGCTGGTTCCAAAGATGTAGATGCTGGTGGAGGAGGATGGCGCCCGGGGCGCCTCCTGTTGGGCGTTGGGCTGCCGCGGCCCACGCCTTGCCGGTGGATCGGCTGTCGTCGTGGCGGCGACAGTTCGGGGCAGTGGGCGAGTCGTTCCTAGGATGGCAGGGTAAAGCCGGGGTCTCCGCGAGCCAGTGTGGCGAAAGGGTCGAGATGGACAGCGAGTTTTGGCAGGACGCCGAACATCGCGTGCAGCGGGCCAGAGACCTGCTGCGCCGTCGCCAGCTGCCCGAAGCCCTCGAAGAGCTGCGGGCCGCCGCTGAGTTGGACCCGATCAATCCGATTCACCACTTCGAGCTGGGCCGCTGCCTTGATCTCGTCGGCCGAGCCGAGGACGCCGCCGACAGCTTCGCCCGCGCCGCTGATCTCGATCCCGAGGAGCCCGCCTATCTCCATGCCCTGGGCAATGCCCTGTTGCGGCTGGCGCGCTGGCGCGAGGCCATCGAAGCCTTCGCGCGCCTCGAGAAGCTCGAGCCGATCTACGAGCCGGCTTACACCAGCCGGATCCTAGCCTATGCCGAGCTCGGCGATCACGATCGCGCCGAGCAGATGTTTTACCTCTCGCAGCAGGTGCGGGAGGACTCGCCGGAGGCCTTCTACAACGTCGCCCGCTCCCTCGCCGCCCGCTCGCTTCACGAGAAGGCGCTCTGGTGCTGGCGCCGCGTGCTCGAGCTCGTCGGCGCCGCCCCCTCCCAGCAGCACCTCGTCACGCAGGTCTATCTCCGCATCGCCGAGTCCCTGACCGCCCAGGGAGAGCTCGAGCAGGCACGCCGGCACTACCTCCAGTCGCTCGCCCGCAACGGACGTCACGTCGAAACGCTCCTGGGCCTCGCCGAGCTCCTGCTGCGCATGCGGCAATTCGATGCCGCCGGCGAGCGCATCACGCGGGCTGTCCGGCTTGACCCGGAGAACCCGCGCGGGCATTTCCTCGCCGGCCGGCGCTTCTATGCGCTTGGCAAGATCGACGAGGCCGCCGTCGCCCTGAAGCGTGCCGCGGAGCTGGATCCGACGCTCCCGCGCGTCCACCTCATGCTCGCAAAGGTTGCGCTTCGCGAGGAGGACATCGGCGCCCTCAAGCGGCAGTGTCGCGCGGAGATGCTGCTTCGCCCGGACGACGCCGACACGCTCCTGGAGCTGGCGTCGCTCCTGATGGACGTCGGTGAGCTGGACAACGCCGCCGCCTGCCTGAAGCGCGCGGTCGCCATCCGCCCGACGGACGTGAAGGCGTGGCAGAACCTCGGCGTCGCCGAATGCTGGCGCGGCAACCTCATGCAGGGCGTCGTCGCCTCCCGGCGCGCCCTGAAGCTGGATCACCGCAACGTCGCCGCCGCCAACAACCTGGCGCTGGCCTTCCTCGAGATGCGGGAGCTGGATGCCGCCGCCCGCGTCGTGCGCGACGCCCTGGAGCACGAGCCGCGCAGCCGGATCCTGCGGCGGCTGCGCATCCGGGTCACGCTCCTCCGCGTCGGCCGGCAGGGGGGCAGGCTCCTGCGGCGCCTGCTCCGCCGGGCGGATGATTAGCCTCGCCTCCGCCCGTTATGCCGGGCCCGCACGCGGTACGCCGCACGGGAGATCCCGGCCTCGAGATTGCGCAGTTCCGCGCTGGAATTGGTTACTTCCGACTCGAAGTTAGTCAGTTCCGACTCGGAATTAGTCAACTCCGACTCGGAATTAGTCAGTTCCGGCTCGAAATTGGTCAATTCCGACCTGGAATTGGTCAGTTCCGACTTTGGAATTGGTCAATCCCGATTTGGAATTGGTCAATCCCGACTTGGAACTGGTCAATTCCGACTTGGAACTGGTCAATCCCGACTTGGAACTGGTCAATTCCGAGTCGAAATCGGTCAATTCCGAGTCGAAATTGGTTGATTTCGTCCTGAAGCTAGTCAATCACGACTCGGAATTGGTCAATTTGGGCCCGGAATTGACCACTTTCCTTCCGAATGCAGCGGCGACCCGCCGCTGCCCAATCCGGACCGTGGGGCGGGTCGCCGCTGCTACAAGCGCCTGACACGGCCTCTCCCAGTGCCGCGCGCGACTCAGGCACGATCCGCATGAGATCGCGGGTTAACCTCCCACCCACGCTTGTCGCCCGCTACGCCGACGCGGCTTGCGCCATCAGCCGATCCAGCGCTTCGGCGACCGCCGCGGGCTGCTCCATCGGGGCCAGGTGGCCCGCCCCCGCGATCTCCGTCAGCGTTGCCGCGGACAGGGCCGATGCCATCTCCCGCGCCACCTCCGGCGGGGTGATCTTGTCCTCCTCCCCCACGATGACCGCCGCCGGCATCTCGAGGCGCGGCAGCAGGTCGCGCTGGTCAGGCCGATCGCGCATCGCAAGGCTCGCCTGCCGGACGGCCCAGGCGGGGCAGGAAAGCATGATCTCACGCAGGCGCCGGGCGACCTCGGGGCGATCGCGCTTCGTGACCTCCGCCAGCAGGTTCGGGTGCATCTGATCCACCAGGGGGGCCACGCCCTCGCGCTCCACCAGCGCCGCCGACTCGTCGCGCTTGCGCCGGCCCGCCTCGTCGTCGGCACTGGCCCGGGTGTCCACCAGCGCCAGGCCCGCGACGTCCTCCGGGAAGAGGCGCGCGAAGGCCAGGGCGACGTAGCCGCCCATGCTCAGCCCCGCGACCACCGCCGGCAGGGCCTGGAGCTGGCGCAGCATCGCGTGGAGGTCCTCCGCGAGGCTCTGGATCGAGAACGGGGTGTCCGTTGCGTCGCGCGACTGGCCAAAGCCGCGAAGGTCGGGACGGATGGTTCGCCAGCGCTTGGAGGTAAGTTCACTCACGCCGTCCCAGACGCGGGAATCGAGCGGGAAACCATGGACGAGCACGAGGGCCGGAGCAGTCGAATCAGCGGGACCCGACGCCTCGTAGGCCAGATTCACGCCTTGAATGGTAACTTTGGGCATACTGCCCGCCGAGTCTAACGCAGTCATCGCCTGCCCCGTCACGGCGGAAGCGGCGGGTGCTGTCGGAAGCGCGAGGGAGATTCATCCGGGCGGGTGAGCCCGCCAATGATGTGAGGCGGGAGCGCCGCCGGGTGGGAACGAGCCGCAGGGAACGCATGACGATCTTGTCAGCACCAACAGAAGTGCAGGCCGAGGATCTGGCCAGCCTCCTGGATCTCGAGCAGACCCGGGAAGTGCTGGAAAGTCTGTCGGCGGTGGCGTCCGTGCGGCTGACGCTCCAGGACGCGCGCGGGACGCCGCTGCTCCGTGTTCCCGCGGACGAGGTGCGAGCCGGGTGGCGCCCGGCCCTTGGGGGCCTGCTGGGCGGGGCCGACGGCTCGCCGCACGTGCTGCCGATCGTCGATCCGATCAGCGGTGAGCAGTTCGGCCGGCTGCGCGTGGCGCCGGTCGGCACGCGCCGGGTGGACGCGATGCGGCTGGTTCGCCTGATCACGGCGAGCATCGGGCAGATCGCCGCCCACGAGCGCGACGCCCGGCAGCGGATGGCGGAACTGACGACGATCTACAACACGAGCATGATGCTCGCCGAGGCGCGCGACCTGCGCGACGTCCTGAAGCGGACGGTGCGGCTCGTGGCGGACGTGATGGGCGTGAAGGCGGCCAGCATCCGCCTGATCGACGAGGAGCGCGACGAGCTCCGTTTCGTCGCGGTTCACGGGCTCTCCTCGGCCTACATGACCGGCGCTCCGCTTCGCCTGAGCAAGGCGGCCATCGACCAGGCGGCGATCCAGCGTGGTTACGAGCAGGTGCGCGACCTGCGCGGCGACGCGCGCGTGCAATTCCCGGATCTGCTCGCCTCCGAGGGCATCGTCTCGCTCCTGAGCGTCCCCATGCGCTACCAGGGCCAGGCGATCGGCGTGCTGCGCGCTTACACCGGAGAGCCCCGGCATTTCAGCATGGCCGACGTCGGCCTCATGCGCGCCGTCGCGTCCCAGACCGCCGCCGCCATCGTGAACGCGCGGCTCGCCGAGGAGTCGCGCGAGGCCGAGGCGCTGGAGCGGCAGGTGCTGGTGGCGGCCGACGTACAGCAGCGGATGATCCCGCCGCACGCACCGAGCCGGCCGGAGCTGGATGTCGCCAGCGCTTACCTTCCCTGCTACGACCTGGCGGGGGATCTCTTCGACTTCATCGAGCTCCCGGGCGGCCGCGTCGGCGTGGTGATCGCCGACGTCGCGGGAAAGGGCGTGCCCGCGAGCCTGATCATGGCCACCGTCCGCGCTTACCTCCGCGCCAGCGCCGAGCACATCAGCGAGATGCCGGAGATGATCCAGCGGCTGAACGGGATGCTCTGCCGCGACAACCGGCCGGGCGAGTTCGTCTCCCTCTTCTACGGCGTCATCGATCCGGCCGCGCGGACGATGGACTACATCCTGGCCGGCCACCTCCCGCCGATGCTGCTGCGCGACGGGGAAGTGAGCGTCCTCGCCGGCAGCGGCGACACGGTGCTGGGGGTCATCCCGGATACCGGCTTCACGAGCCGGCGCCTGGAGATGAGGCCGGGCGACCGCCTGCTTCTCTATACGGACGGGCTCGACGAGGCGCGCAACTTCCGCGACGAGCTCTATGGCAAGGAACGCGTCAGCCAGTCGTTCGTCCAGCCCGCCGAGTCGGCCGAGATGATCGTGCAGAACGTCGTCTGGGACATGCGCCGCTTCGTCGGCCTCCAGCGGCGGACGGACGACGTGACGGTGATCGCCGCCGTGGTGAAATGAGGGGGCCCGTCGCGATCGGGCCGGTGCTGGCTGGTAGCGGCGGCGACCCGCTACCATTCTGCCATGACCGCACGCAACGAGCGGATCGCGTGGCTGGCGATGGTGGGGATCATCGCCCTCGTGGCGCTGCGGGCCCCTCCGCGCGTGACGCCGACCGCGCGCGACCTCGATTTCGCCTCCACCGTCATCGAGCTGCGCCAGGAGATCGATCACCGCTACGTGCGCGACGTGGGGGAGGCGGAGCTGCGCGACGCCGCCCTGCGCGGCATGCTGAGCGTGCTGGACGAGTTCAGCGTCTACATCCCGCCGCAGAACGCGGAGGCCTTCAACCTCGATCTACAGGGCAACTTCCACGGCGTCGGGATCCTCGTCGATCGCCAGGACGAGGCGGGTGGCCTGCTGATCATCCGCCCGATCGAGGAGAGCCCGGCGGCGCTGGCCGGGATTCGCCCCGGCGACCGCGTCGTCGCCGTGGACGGGGAGGACATCACCGCGCTCACGCAGGATCAGATCATCGAGAAGATCCAGGGTCCGCTGGGCAGCCTCGTGACGTTGACGGTGGAGCGCGGCGCCGGCGACGCGCTGCGCCGGCTCGACCTGAGCATGCCGCGCGCCGAGATCGCAACACCGGTGCTCGACGGCTACCGGCGCGACGAGAATGGCCAGGCCGTCTTCTGGGTCGATCCGGACGCGCCGGTGAAGCTGGGCTACATCCGCCTGAGCCGGTTCACCAGAGAAAGCGCCGCCCGCACCGCGGCGCTGGTCGCCAGTCTGCACGAGCAGGGGATGCGGGGGCTCATCCTCGACCTGCGCAGCAACCCAGGCGGCCTGCTCGACGAGGCAACGTGGCTGGCGGACCTGTTCATCGACTCGGGGGTGATCTACTCCAAGCGCGGCGCCCACTCGCCCGAGGAGATTCGCTACGCCAGCCCGCAGCCCGCCGCTCCCGACTTCCCGATGGTCGTGCTCGTGAACGAGCTGTCGGCCAGCGCCAGCGAAGTGCTCGCCGGGGCGCTCTCCGATCACGAGCGCGCCGTCATCGTCGGCACGCGCACCTTTGGAAAGGGGAGCGTCCAGGACGTCATCCGCATGAGCAACGACGGCGAGTTGAAGCTCACTACCGCCCATTACTACCTCCCGAGCGGCCGACTGGTGCATCGCACACCCGGGAGCGAAGACTGGGGCGTCGTGCCGGATGTCGAGGTGATCGTCGACTATGCCGACCCCGCCGAGCTGGGTGACCGGGCCATCGAGCCGCTCTTCCCGAGGCAGGTGGACGCCGCCGTCGAGGTGCTGCTTGGCCTGATCGCCTCAGAAGAGGCCTCCGCCACGCGTCCCACGACCGGTTCGGCCACCCGTCCCGCCCGGCCCTGACCCGGCCGGCATACGGTCTCAGCAATGCCCCTGGTCCTCGGCATCGAATCGACCTGCGACGAGACAGCCGCCGCGTTCGTGCGCGACGGGCGCGATGTGCTGGGGCAGACGGTCGCCTCGCAGGTCGATCTCCACGCGGTGTACGGGGGCGTTGTTCCGGAGATCGCCAGCCGCGCCCACATCGAAAACCTCCTGCCGGTGCTCCAGGCGACGGTGGAGCAGGCGGGCGCAGAGCTGCGCGATGCGGAGGCGATCGCAGTCGCGCACAGGCCCGGGCTGATCGGCTCCCTCGTCGTCGGCCTGACCGCCGCCAAGACGCTCGCCTGGACGCTTGGCAAGCCGCTGGTGGCTGTCGATCATGTCCAGGCGCACCTCTACAGCGTGCTGCTGGACAGCGACGCACAGCCGGAGCTGCCGGCGGTGGGTCTCGTCGTCAGCGGGGGACACACGGCGCTATATCTCGTGCGCGCGTGGACGGACATCGAGCCGCTGGGGCGCACCATCGACGACGCGGTCGGCGAGGCGTACGACAAGGTCGCCGCGATCCTGGGCCTCGGCTATCCGGGCGGCCCGGTCATCGACAAGCTCGCCGCCGAGGGGGATCCGGAGGCGGTGCGCTTTCCGCGGGCGATGCTGGCTCGGGATTCGCTCGACTTCTCGTTCAGCGGGCTCAAGACGTCGGTGCTCTACCACGTCCGGGGCGTTGGCGGGCGCCAGCGCGAGGCGTCCGACCTGTCGCCGGAGGCGGTGCGGCATGTGTGCGCCTCCTTCCAGGCGGCGTGCGTCGATACGCTCATCCGGAAGCTGCGCCGCGCGATCGACGGGACGGGCGCCCGCAGCGTGATCGTCGGCGGGGGGGTCAGCGCCAACCGCGGCCTGCGCACCGCGCTGCCGTCGCTCGGCCTGCCGACCTACGTACCGGCCCTGCGTTACTGCACGGACAACGCCGCAATGGTGGCTGGGCTGGGCGACGTGCTGCTGCGCGAGGGAAGAACGGCTTCCCTGGAGCTCGACGCGGCAACGCTGGCGGCGGTGTGACGACGGATCATTTCGAGAGGCAGCCGCGGCATGAACGAGATCCACGACATCCCCGCACTCCCGCCGCGGCCGGAGGATGCTCACAAGGGCACATTCGGCACGCTGCTCATCCTCGGTGGATCAACCCAGATGATCGGCGCGCCGATGCTCGCGGCCCGCAGCGCGTACCGGGCCGGCTGCGGGCTCGTGCAGGTGGCGATGCCGCAGGCGGTGCTGGCGCCGGCACTGGCCATCGTGCCGGAGGCGATCGGGCTGCGTCTGGTCGGCAAGGAGGGGGATGTTCGCCGGCTGTCGGCGGCGATCGGTCGTGCCGACGCTGTCGTCGCCGGGCCCGGACTGGGCCAGGAGCCGGAGGCGGAGGCATTGCTGCGGGCCGTCTACTCCGCCGCGAAGCCGGCGGTGCTGGATGCCGATGCGCTGAACCTGCTGGCGGCACGGGAGAAGTGGCCGGCATTCAACTCGCCGGCGGTGTTGACGCCGCACCCGGGCGAGATGAAGCGGCTGGCGCGCCACCTGGGGCGCGATGAGGTGCCGAGCGACGACCAGCGGCGCATCGAGCTGGCCGCGCAGGCCGCGGGGGCCTTCGGCTGCGTCGTCGTGCTCAAGGGGCGCCGCACCGTCGTCAGCGATGGCGAACGCTACCGCGTGAACACGACGGGCGACGACAGCCTCGCGAAGGCGGGCAGCGGTGATGTGCTCTCCGGGCTCATCGGCTCGCTCCTGGCGCAGGGGATGTCGCCGCTCGAGGCGGCGGTGTGCGGCGTGCACTACCACGGCCTGGCCGGCGAGGCGGCTGGTCGGGCGCTGGGGCGGCGGGCGGTGCTTGCGATGGACGTTGCCGATCGCGTGGGTGAGGTCATGCCCTGACAGGCCACCCTCAGCCGCGGCACCGCGTGCCGCAGGCGCAGGCCAACCGCACCGCAGCTCCATCCACGGCGAGCAGCGCAAACGAACGCGGTGCGCGCCCGAGATCCCGGTCGCGCACCGCAAGTTCGGTCTGGAATTGTCGTGTTGCCTCAGATCGCTCCGGTGGAGCGCAGGTACAGGTATCCGACCGCCGCCACCGCGGCGACGGCGGTGACGCCGAGAACCAGGGCTGTCGCCAGCATCAGGCCGTGGCGCGTCGCCTGCTTGCGCATGGTCTGCTCCATCTGGCGCGTGCGCTGCTCGAAGGCCTCCTGCATGCGGGCGACGATGGCGTTCTGCTGCGCGCCCTGCTCGCTGACGCGGCGGACGGCGGTGCCGACGTTGGAGAGGTTGTCGGCGATCGCCTGCTCGCTCTGTCGCATGCGCTCGAGGCGGGCCTCCATGTCGTCGATCTCGATCTTCTGGTCGCGGGTGATCTTGTTCATGCTCCCGAGCACGTGGGCGAGCTGCTCCTGGTGCTCGAACTGCCCGCGCGACTGGTCGCGGATCGCCTTGATCGTCTCCATCTGGAGCCGGTTCTGCGAATGAAGCTGGTCCTCCAGCCGCTCGCTCGACCGGGCGTTCTGCTCCGCCACGATCGGCAGGAAGCGCAGCTGCTCCAGCAGCTCTCCCTGCTTCTCCACGCTGGCTTCGAGCCCGTCGCGGATGTCGCACATCAGGTCCGAGAGGTTCTCGAATCCCTCGCGAATAGTCGAGAGCGTCCGTTCGTGACCGTATTCGCGACGGGCGATGGGGCGCAGGAGGCTGGGCATCTGCTCAGCCTGCGGGCGCGCCGCCTCCGGCTCCTGCGGGCGCTTGTCACGCCCGAACAGGCGGCCGATCAGGCCGGTGCGCACATGCGCCTCGGGGCGAGACTCCTGCCCCTCGGCTGGCTGCGCCACCTGCGCCGGGGCGTCGGCGACGATCTCTTCCTCCGGGATGAAATCCTGATCCTGCTCCGAGTCGATCAGGCGCGACTCGACGCGCCGCGAACGCTCGCGCTCGCGGCGGCGCTGCTCGCGGCTCTTGCGCTTCGAAGACTTGGGCTGCTTGACGGCGACACTGGTTTCGGCGGGTGCGATCATGACGTAGAGCGGTAGGGGGCCGTTGGAAAACCATGACGCCACCATCTCCGCCTCCGCCGCGCCGCCGGTGCCGGGGCACCCGTCGCGGTCGGCCGGAAGGTGAGGGACGTCGATCCGGGTCCGATATCCACTGTTTCGGCCTATTCTCCTCCCATGCTCCAGCGAATCCGCCCCCTCCTGACGGCGACGGCCCTGCTGGTGCTCGCATGCCTTCCCGGCTGCCGTGACGACGAGGATCCCCCGGCAACCCGCCCCGCAGACGGCGGCCGCGCCGTGCGCGTGGCATCGCTCATTCCCGCCGTGACGAACATGCTGCTGGAGCTCGGTGAGGCCGAGGCGCTCGTGGCGGTGAGCAATTACGACACCGACCCGCGCGTCGAGAGCCTGCCACGCGTGGGCGACCTGCTGACGATCGACTGGGAGCAAATCGCGGCGGCGCAGCCTACCCACATGATCGTGCAGTTGAGCCCGGAGAAGATCCCGCCCGGCGCGCGGGAGCGAGCCGCGGAGATGGATATCCAGATCGTCTCCGTGCAGTTGACGACGCTGGACGACATCGAGCGAGCCCTGGGGACGCTCCAGCGCGAGCTTGCGCCGGAGTCGGCGCTGTCATGGTCGGTCCGCTTCCGCGACGCGCTCGACGCCAACCTCACAGGCGTGCTGGGCGACCCGCCGGATCCCGCCCGGCTGCAGGTCGCCGAAACGCTCATCGCGCTCAGCCCCGATCTCGAGTTCGTCGTCGGCTACGAGAACTACCTGAACGACCTGCTGAAAGGCGCAGGCGGTTCGAACGTGCTGCCCGGTCGGATCCAGCAGCCGTACCCGCGCCTCGACCGGGAGATGCTCCTCTCGCTCCGGCCGACCCATCTGATCCTGATCCTTCCCGATGCGGCGCCCGCACAGGTCGAGGAGGCCCGTCGGGCGCTGGAGAACCTCGAACCGGCCTGGGGGCTGGCGTGGGAGGATGTGCTGCTCGTCACCGATCCCTACGCGATGGCGCCCGGCTGGAGCGTCGTCGACCTCCACCGCCGCATGGTCGAGCACCTGCTCGCCTCGCCCGTCACCAGGCCCGCCCGCTGACGCCTCGAAACGTCGCTTCGTGCTACGCTTGCGGCGTGTCCCGTCCTGTCACCGCCGGCCATCTCGCGCTGCTCTACGGCATCGCCGCGACGGCATGGATCGGCGCGGCGGCGCTGTGCATGATGTTCGGCAGCACGGGCGACTTCCACTGGCCGGACGACGACGTCATTCTCCAGGCGCGGGCCCAGCGCGTGCTGCTGGCCTCGCTCGTCGGCGCCGCCCTGGCCGGCGGGGGCGTGGCCTACCAGGCGGTGCTCCGCAACCCGCTGGCCGATCCCTACCTTCTCGGCGCCAGCAGCGGCGCGACGCTGGCCACCTTCATCTGGATGATCCCCGGCGCCGGCATCGCGCCGGTGGCGATGATTCTCGGGCAGCAGGGCTTCGCCTTCGCCGGGGCGCTGGGCGCCGTCGCGATGGTCCTCCTGCTGGCCGGCGGAACCGGACGCCTCGAGCCGACGCGAGCCATCCTCGTGGGCGTCATCATCTCCGCCGTCTGCGGGAGCATGCTGATGCTCCTGATCAACCTGTTCACCACCCCTTCCGGCAGCGGCGGGGCGCTGGCGTTGCTGTTCGGTCAGATCCGCACGAGTCTCACGACGTTCGAGACATGGGCGGCGACGCTGCTCGCGCTGCTCGCCGCGCTGCTGCTGGCCTCGATGGCGGGGGCGCTCAACGTCGCGGCGCTGGGAGAGGACGAGGCCGAGGCAATGGGCATCCGTGTCAACCGGCTGCGGTGGGGGGCGCTCGTGGTGGCGAGCCTCCTCGTCGCCAGCGCCGTGGCGGTGGGGGGGCCCATCGGCTTCATCGGGCTCATCGGCCCGCACCTTGGGCGGCTCATCGTCGGGCCGGACAACCGCCGTCTCCTGCCGATCGCGATGGCGACCGGCGCGGCGCTGCTCGCGCTGGCGGACACGACGAGCCGCTTCCTCTCCAATCCCATGAACCTCGGGACAATCCTGCCGGTCGGCGTGCTCACCGGCATCCTCGGCGGGCCGTTCTTCCTCCTGCTCCTCTGGGGCCGGCGCGGGAGGACGCATGGCTGAGACCGCACCCTTCCTGTCGATCAGCAACGCCACCGCCGGCTACGGGCGCGAGCCGGTGCTGCATGAGGTGGGCGTCGAGCTTCGTCCCGGCGAGATCCTGGCGGTCGCCGGCCCCAACGGCAGCGGGAAGTCGAGCCTGCTCAAGCTCGCCCTGGGCCACCTGAAGGCGCGGACAGGCGAGGTCGCCTGGTTCGGCCGGCCACTCGTGAATTGGTCACGACGCGAGCTGGCGCGGCGGGTCGCCTACCTTCCGCAGGCGCCCACCACCCTGCCGGGGCAGGCGGTGCTGGATGTCCTCGCCTCCGGGCGCGCGCCCTACTGGGGCGCCTTCGGCGTCGAGTCGCAGGCCGACCGCCTCGCCGCCACGGAGGCGGCGGAACTCCTGGGCCTGACCGACTGGCTCCGGCGCGACGTCGCGACGCTGTCGGGCGGGCAGCGCCAGCGCGTGTTCATCGCGCGTTGCGTCGCGCAGACGCTCGATCCCGCATCGCGATCGCGCGACGGCGCCATCCTGCTCGACGAGCCGGACACCTACCTCGACCTGCGGCACGTCGCCGAGCTCGCCCGCGTCCTGCGAGACCTCGCCCATCAGCACCGCCTCGGGATCCTGCTGGCGAGCCATGACCTGAACTTCGCCGCAGGGGTGGCTGACCGAGTCGCCCTCCTCGCAGGAGGCAGGGTGCGCGCCACGGGCCCGGCCGCTGAGGTGCTGACGCCGGCATCGATCCAGTCGATCTACGAAACGCAGGTCGACGTGCTCCAGCGCGACGGGAGAACGTTCGTGATCCCGACGCGGTAGGACTCGAGAGCGCAAAGAGAGACCGCGAGGCTGGAGCCTCGCGGTCTGATTCTGAAAACGAACCTGGATTACGCGACCCGGCGCCGATGCAGCACAAGGAGGCCGCCGGCGGCGAGAAGACCGAGCGCTGCTGGCTCAGGTACCGCGGCATAGCCAACGCGGTCGATGCCGATCAGGTTGCCGTTGGTTCCGCTCGGGCCTGAGTTCGTGACGTTGTAGTTGAATGCGAAGCGTCCCTCCGTCGGGCCGCCCAGCCCGCTCACGGTAGCGGTAAAGAGCGTCCACGTCTGCGGGTAAGCTGCAGCATCGGTATTGAGATCAGGATTGATCGTCAGCAGCGTCATGGTGAAGTCGCTTGCGTCCGTGCTCGCCCCGGCGGTGCTCAGCTTGACGATCAAGCGATCCGGGAACGTCGGCGTCGCGTCGGTCGGAGCGCGGGTGATGAAGCTGATCTCGTCACCATTGTTGAACGTCAGCACCGGGCTCATCAGGAAGGAATCGATCGTCCCGACGCCCGACGTGTTGTTGAAGTTCATCGAGGCGTAGAAGTCACCATCGCCGGGATTGACCGTGAACGGAGTCGTGCCACCCGCCGCTGACGGAAGGCGCGACAACCCGGTGCTACCGAGTGGATCACTGTTGTTGACGAAGAACCAGTCACCGCTCGGGAGCGCCAGCGCCGTGCCGGGTGGCGTGCCCAGCGTCGGCGTCGGGAGCGTCTCGAACTGTTCGGTGAAGTCGGCACTTGCCGCGGCGGCAGTGCCGAGGACAGCCAGCATGCCTGCGACTGCGCAGGGGATCGTGGACAGGCGCATTCGCCTCCTCCTTCTGCGGCCGATCGGCCGCCATGATTGCTGGGTCGCAGCCCGTTGAGATTCCGGCCGCTCCTGTTCCGCGAACGGGTCCAGCCAGCCGGTTGGTGGATGTTGCGGCAAGCACCACGGCACTGTCAAGCAAAATGTCGATAACCACGGGGGGGGGGCTCACCGGGCCTGCGGATAGCAGATGGCGACAGCCTGGGCAGAGCGTGCGGATTGTTCCGCTTGCGCCGGAGAGGAACTCAGATATTGACCCGGCTCATGTGGGCCTCGGGATAGCGTGTTCCCGCGACGGCCTCGGCGGGGATCGAACTGGAGAGCCGCGCCAGGTCCTCCGGCGACAGCCTCACATCGACCGCACCGGCGTTCTCCTCCAGGTACTTGCGACGCTTCGTGCCGGGAATCGGCACGAGATCCTCCCCCTGCGCCAGCAGCCACGCCAGCGCGAGCTGGGCCGGCGTGCATTCCTTCTCCGAGGCCATGCGCTGCACTTCCTCCACGATGCGCAGGTTGTTGCTCAGGTTCTCCTCGAGGAAGCGCGGCGCGTGCCGGCGGAAGTCCTCGGGCGGGAGGTCGTCGATCGTCCGGATCCGCCCCGTGAGAAATCCACGGCCGAGCGGGCTGTAGGGGACGAAGCCGATTCCAAGCTCACGGCAGGTCGGCAGGATCTCCGCCTCCACGTCGCGCGTCCAGAGGGAGTACTCGGTCTGGAGCGCGGTGATCGGATGCACGGCATAGGCCCGGCGGATCGTGCCGACGCCCGCCTCGGAGAGGCCGAGGTGACGCACCTTCCCCTGCTCCACGAGTTGCTTCATGGCGCCCACCGTCTCCTCGATCGGCGTCTCCGGATCGACGCGATGCTGGTAGTAGAGATCAATCGTCTCGATCCCAAGCCGCTGCAGGCTCGCCTCGCACGCCTGCCGCACGTAGTCCGGCTTGCCGCTGATCCCCAGGAACTCGCCATTGGGGCCGCGGACATTGCCGAACTTGGTCGCGAGAAACACCTTCTCCCGGCGGTCGCGGATGGCGCGGCCGACTAGTTCCTCGTTGCGCCCGACGCCGTACATGTCGGCGGTGTCGAGGAAGTTGATTCCGAGCTCCAGGGCGCGGTGGATGGTCGCGATCGACTCGGCCTCGTCAGCCGGGCCATAGAACTCGCTCATCCCCATGCATCCGAGACCAATAGCAGAGACGGTGGGGCCGTTGCGGCCGAGGCGGCGCTGTTGCATGGGTCAATGCTATTGCGCGCTGCCTTCCGCGTCAGCGCGCGTACCGCGTCGGGTCCGCCACGCCGGCCTCGACGAAGCCCCTCTTGCGCAGCAGGCACGAATCGCAGTGCCCGCACGCCGCGCCGTCGGCCGCCGGGTCGTAGCAGGAGTGGGTCTGGTCGTACGGCACGCCCAGCTCGACGCCGCGGCGGATGATCTGCGCCTTGGTCAGGTGCTGGAGCGGCGCGCGGATCGTGAAGTCGGTCAGCCGCGTGCCGAGGCGGGCCGTCTGCTGGAAGCTGGCGATGAAGTCCGGGCGGCAGTCGGGATAGCCGCTGTAGTCGAGGGCGTTGACGCCGATGAAGACGTCGCGGCAGCCACGGACCTCGCACAAAGCGAGTGCGTAGCTGAGGAAGATGGTGTTGCGCGCGGGGACGTAGGTGATCGGCAGCTCGCGCGGCGGCGCCGTCGTGGTTCCCGATGAGATCGCGTCTTTCGGGACTGCGAGCGACGGGTCGGTCAGCGCGCTGCCGCCGAACCGGGCGAGGTCGATCCGCACGACCCGGTGCTCCGCCACCCGGTAGTGCTCCGCGAGGGCCGCGGCGGCGGCCAGCTCGTGGCGGTGACGCTGGCCGTAGTCGAAGGCAAGCGTGTGGAGCGGCGCAAATCCCTCCGCCGCGGCGATCGCCAGGCAAGTGGCGGAATCGAGCCCGCCGGAGAGGAGGATGATTGCGGGGCGTTCCAGGCGCGCGGTCACGGCCGATCTTACAGGCGCGTGGCAGAAGGAGATGTGGTGCATCCCCGCGAAGCGGTCTTGATTCGCTCAGGACAGGATGCTCAGCACCGCCATCCGAAGCAGCAGGAGAACGGCGATATTGACGAGAACGAGCAGACAGATCTCGAGCGCTTCCATGTCGGCCAGGTGAGTGACCTTGTACGCCAGCGCGGTCGCAAGAACTCCGAACGCGTAAAGTGCCTGTCCGGCCGCCCGGCCTGGCTCGTTCGACAGCGCTGTTACCGCCATGTAAAGCCCCGCCTGTATGGCCGAGGTGAACAGGACGATGCCCAGTTCGCGAAGCCACCCGTCCGTCCCGAGGTCGCTGCCCAGGAGGCGGTAGATCAGCGTCAATCCGGCAACGGAGAGCCCGAGGGCAGTAGCGGCAACGGCCCAGACCAGAAGGAACTCGTGCATGCGGATCTCCTCGTGGCGTGGGGCACGCCCCTATCGCGCTTCGCGCTTGTAGTGCGGCTGGTACAGCTCCAGCTCGAAGCCGCCGGGCACCTTGAAGTGGATGGTGCGGCCGTATTCCTGGTTGGTGATCCCGTCGGTGAACTCGACTCCCTTGGCGCGCAGCTCGTCGACGGTCTTCTCGATGTCGTCGCAGTAGAAGGAGATGTGGTGCATGCCGGAGGGGGCGCGGTGCGCCTCATGCGTCGCCCCGGCGGGATGGACGCCGAGCTCTGCGTCCGGCAGGTCGAAGATCAGCCAGCCGTGGCCGACGTCGGTGAAGCCGAAGCCGAACTTGTCACGAAAGAAGGCCCGCAGCGCCTCCGGCTCGGACGTGTAGAACATGGTGTGAACGCCGGTGATCATGGGATTCCCTCGTGAGATGGACAGGGCGCTCCAGGGGGCGGGCCTCCCCCGGCGAGCGAGCGCTGTTTCACGCGCGGATGGTACCAGCCGGCCGTGATGTCGGGAGGAGCGGAGAACGTAAGACGCCGGGAAGGAAAAACCGCGAGGCACGAAAGAGCCTCGCGGGTAACTGACATGCTGAGATCCCGCAGCGGTCGGCCCCGGGGTTGATCAGGCGGCCCGCCGGCGGCGGCTGAGGCCGGCGAGGCAGGCGAGGAGGGCGAAGCCCGCGACCGGTTCGGGGATGGGTGTGAACTGGAAGCTCTGCAGCGTGAAGTTGTCGACGCTGTTGAAGATGCGCAGGTCGATGTTGTAGGTCAGCATCGGCTCGAGGCCCGCGATCTCGAACATGAGGGATTCCTCGTAGTCGCCCCAGAGCCCGTCGAGGGGCAGCAGGTCGATCCAGTTCTCCCCGTCAACCCGGAACTGGGCGCCCGCCAGCGTGTTGATCGTGAAGTCTCCCCTGGTCGGGTTCGGGCTCTGAAGCGGTGTCACGCTTGCGTCGGCCTCGAGCCGGAACACGCCCGCCAGCGGGTCGCTCATGGAGTCGTCGGCGAAGAGGGTGGGGAAGGTATCGAGGATGTCGGGGATCGTGTCGCCGTCGGTGTCGGTCCACCCGATGCCGTTGATCGCGCCCTCGACCAGCGTGAAGTTGTTGGCGTCCCGCATGATCGAGGGAACGCTGTTGGGATTCGGGTCGCCGTTGGGCAGGTTGATGGCGTTGCTGTTGAGCGCCCAGAGGTAGCCGTGCCGCTGGCCGGTGTGGGCCGAGCCGTATTCATCCCGGGCGCCGAAGATATGCCCGCTTTCGTGGGCGTAGGTGTAGGCGCCGTCATCCTCGTAGCCGTTGGTGTAGGGGCCGTTGAGGAAGGCGGATGCGCGGCCGCTGGACGGCTTGACGAAGGTGGTGTACGACCAGTTGACGTCGAACTGCTCGCGCATGTCGCGCGCGAAGCGGCGCGAGGCCTCCATAGCGCCCAGCCCCGCGAGCGACGGGTCGATCAGCGCCAGCGCATCGTCATAGCCCGCGCTGCTCCCCTCGCCCCCGATGTCGCCGATCGTCAGCGGCTGGCCTCCGTTAAGGAAGTTGACTTGGATGTCGAGCCGCGCACCCGGATGGTGACGCGCCGCCGACTGGTTGTTCCAGAAGGCGGCCCCGTCGAGCACGCGCTGCCGCCGAACGGCGAGTTCCGATTCCGTCCAGTGAATCACCTGCCCGCCGCTGTCCGGCGGATGGGTCGAATCGTTTGGGTCACGCAGGATGTTGTCCTGGATGAAGGCGATGTTCCAGACGTAGGAGCCGAGCGCGTACTCCGAGGTATTCAGGAGCGGATCCGCCCCGTAGGGCACGTCAGCGAAGGCGAACGCCGCCGGAATCAGCAGCGCCGCGGGCGTGGCCACGATCGCGAAGCATTTTCTCTCCATGAAAGGCGAGATATACCGCCCACCGGGAACGGTGGTCAAGCGCGATGCGTCCCGCGGCGACGGGATGATCCTCAGGTGAAGGCGCCGGCACGGGTGCGGCGGCGGCGGCGGATGGTCTTCACCAGGAACACGACCGTCAGCATGAAGCCCGTGAGCAGCAGGGCGAGGATCACGAGCGCGGTGCCGGCGGGGCCGCGCGGCAGGTGGTCGCCCAGCGCGAAGCCGAGTTCCGCACGCGGCTGGCCGTGCTCGGCGTAGAACGGCTCGTAGACCGACTCGTCCGACAGATCCACACCACGGCGGACGAGGTCGTCCTCGAACGCCTGGTAGGCGGCGACCCACGCGGCGGCGTCCGCCTTCTCCCGCTCGAAGTCGGCGGTGATGTCGTCGACGTCGACGCCGTCGACATATCCGATGACCCCTTTCAACGCAGCCCGAACCTGCACCGGGCGCGGATGATTGAACTCCAGAGCCCGCAGATAGGCCCGTGATGCGAGGTGCTTGTCGCCGCGCGCTGCGAGGAGGTCGCCAAGGGCGTAGTAGAGATGCGGGCTCGTGCCGGTGCCGAAGCGGATCATGCCGACGATGCCGTCGATCGCCGGCTGTAGCTTCGCCTTGAGGTCGTCGGAAGCGGAACGTCGTCCCTCGATGAGGGTTCGCGTCTGTTCGAGCGCGTCATTCCGCTCCTGCTGGTCCTCGCCCGCTTCGGCCAGGCGCTGCTCGAGTCGCTCCATCCACTGCGGGCCCAGGATGAGTGGAAGCACGAAACTCCCCCGGTCCAGCACCGCCGGATCGTCCTGCGCCGCCCGGATGTACTCCGCCACCTGAAGCTGGTACTTCTCGCGCCCGAAGTGAGCGTCCGGATTGATCTCCAGCGCCGTGCGGATGTGGTCGATCCCGCGGTCGAGGTCGGCCCTGTCGCCGCCGGCGCCGAAGCGGTGGAGGAAGAACGTCCCGAGGTTCGCGTGGGTGGTGTAATGCGGATGCTCGCCATCGTCCGGCAGGGCGAGCTTCTCCTGCATCAGCACGATCGCCTCGTCCACCCGCCCCAGCTTCTCCAGCGCGACCGCGAGGTTGTCGATCGCGGGGAGGTTGCCCGGCTCCTGCGCGAGGAGGGCGCTCATCCGCTCCACCCGCTGCTCATAGAAGTAGTCGCTGTGCCGCTCCCACTTGCCCGAGAGGATCGCCAGCATCGTCGGCAGCCCACGCTGCTCGTCGCGGAGCGTGTCGTAGTCCCAGAGACAGGCGAGCGCCGCCTGCGGCGGCAGGATGAGGCAGAGCGCAAGCGCGACAGCGAGCAGGCGGGTCGGCATGATCCGGATAATGTATCAGAGGCCGGCGGTCCGGCCGCCCTCTGACCGCTCCGCGGCAATGACTGCCGCAGCATACGCGATGGTTGGCATTGCCCGCGGTGAAGGCCGGGAATAACGTCCTTCACGCATGAAAATCCACGAATACCAGGCCCGCCAGCTCCTCGCCGAATACGGCGTCCCGATCCCGCCCGCCGCCGTCGTCCGTTCGCCGGACGAGGCGGCCGATGCCTTCAAGCAATTCCAGAAGGAGGGGGCGGCGATGTGCGTCGTGAAGGCGCAGGTCTATGCCGGGGGGCGCGGCAAGGCCGGGTTCGTCAAGCTCTGTAAGACGGAGCAGGAGGCCCGCGACGCCGCCAAGTTCATGCTCTCCAACCGGATGGTCAGCAACCAGACGGGCCCCGAAGGCGTGCCGGTGAGCGTGCTGCTGGTGGCGCCGGGCGTGGACATCAAGAAGGAATACTACGTCGGCATCACCGTCGACCGCGCCCGCAACACCGCCACCATGATCGCCAGCGCCGAGGGAGGCGTGGAGATCGAGGAGGTCGCCGCCAAGAGCCCTGAGAAGGTGCTCAAGGAGCCGCTACACCCGCTGCTCGGGCTCCAGCCGTTCCAGGCGCGCGAGCTTGCCTTCAAGCTCGGCTTTGAAGGCAAGAAGGTCAATGAGGCGGCAAAGCTCATGACCGGCCTCGCGAAGGCCTTCCTCGAGACCGACGCGAGCCTGGCGGAGGTCAATCCGCTCGTCATCACGACGGACGACCAGTTGCTGGCGATCGACGCGAAGTTCAACTTCGATGACAACGCGCTGTTCCGGCAGAAGAAGATCGCGCAGATGGAGGACGAGAGCCAGGAGAAGGAGCTGGACGTCCGCGCCAAGAAGGCGAGCCTCAACTACATCCAGCTCGACGGAAACATCGGCTGCCTCGTCAACGGCGCCGGGCTCGCCATGGCGACGATGGACGTCATCAAGCTCCACGGCGGGGAGCCGGCCAACTTCCTGGACGTCGGCGGAAGCGTGACGGCGGAGGGGGCCATCGAGGCGTTCAAGATCATCCTGGCGGACGAGAACGTGAAGGGGATCCTGGTGAACATCTTCGGCGGGATCGCCAAGTGCGACCTGATCGCCGAGGCGCTCGTGCAGGCGGGCGAGCAGGTCGGCTTCGACGTGCCGGTCGTGGTCCGGCTGGAGGGAACCAACGTGCAGCGTGCGCGCGAGATCCTGGCCGCGGCGAAGGGGAAGCTGCCGACGCTCCAGACCGCCGAGGACCTCACCGACGCGGCGCAGAAGGTGACGGGCGCCGTCAAGGCCGCCGCCTGAAGCCCGCAACCGTTCGCGTCCCGGCGGATGGATGGGTATGCCATGCGACACACACCGCTTCGCCACGCTGTCCTGCTGCTCGTTGCAACGTTCGCCGCCGGCGCCCTCTCCGGGTGCACGATCTACGCGTCGGATCACGACGGACGTTGGGAGGAAGACGGGTGGGTCGATCGTCGCCCCTCGGCCTCCTGGGGCGACGGCGGGGCGGCGTGGGCGGCTCCCGCGCGGGGGCCGGGCGCGCTGCCTTCCTCGCTGGTGGGGCAGCAGGTCTATGTCCACCTCCGGCGCGACGCGCTGGGCATGAGCGGCGCCGGCATGGGCGTGAATGTCCAGGGGGACACGCGCGACAGCTTCTCTGTCTTCGGCGCCTACCGCGGCCGGGAGGGGGACTGGCTCCGCATCGAGCGCGACGGCGGCTCCATGGTCTACATCCCCGCCGACCAGGTGCTGGCGGTGGAGACGGTGGGCCCGGGGAGCACGACGCAGCCGTGACGCGGGTGGTTTGGCTGGTGCGGCGGGCTTCGGTGGATTAGGCTGCAAGGCGTGACGACACCGCCGCCGGTTCCACCGCCGACCGACAACTGGGCAGGTGGTGCGGCCGTACCGATGCTCGGCTACATGACGCCGACGTTCACGCGGCCATGGCAGGTGACGGGGATAGGGATCACGAGCATCGTGCTTTCCGGCCTGTCGCTGCTGTCAGGGCTCTGGTCGCTGCTGATGCTGGTGCCGATGCTGTTCATCGCAAGCAGCGGACTTACTACTGCGACGGCGACTCCAGCAGGCGCCTCGACGCCGGCCGGGACGATCAGCGCCGCCGACGCGGATGCGATCGCCGCGGCGCTTGCGATCCGCCAGCCACTGTCGAACGCGGACCAGGCGCTGCTCTCGCGAGCGCTTCAGGAGGCAACGACGCCGTTCGCCGCGCCGGCGGACGGGCGATGGACGCCCACTCACGTCACCAACCAGATCACAACGACCTCGAGCTGGAATGACGGGACGACCTCGTCCATCAGCTTCACCTTCAACGGCGGAGACATCACGCTCTCGGGCGGTTCGGCGACAGTCAGTGTCTGGAACGCGAACGGCAGTTACAAGTCGACCGTCGTCGGCAGCAAGGGCGTGACGTCCACCTCGACGGCTTCGCTGGGCCCGACCGCCGCCTCCATGGGATTCGAGATGGGCGGGATCCTGCTCAGCAGCGCCAGCACCTTCCTGTCGATGGGGCTGGCCGTGCTGCTGCTGGTCGCGGGCATCCAGACGGTGCGCGGGCTGCCCTCCGGGCGGACGCTGCACCTGTGGTGGGCGTGGCCGAAGATCGTCGTCGCCATCGGCGCCGGCTTCATCAGCTACTTCACGTGGAATGCCCTCACCGGAGGCGCGCCGGACTCGATCCGGCTCGCCTTCGCCATCGGGTGGGTGCTGCTGGGCATCGCATGGCCGATCACGGTGCTCCTGCTCCTGCGCCTGCGGCCGGTTCGGGCCTACTACACCGACCCCGATCGCCCGCTCTTCGCGTCATAGCAGCTTCTGCATGTAGAGCACGCTCAGCCAGCGGCCGAACTTCCAGCCCGCCTCCTTCAGTACGCCGACCTCGTCGAAGCCCACCGCGCGGTGAAGCTCGATGCTGGGCGCCATCCCGCTGTCGATCCGGGCGATCACCATGTGAAGGCCACCCGCCTTGCCGCGCTCCAGCAGATCGCCGAGCAGCGCCCGCCCGACGCCGCGCCGGTGATGATCGGGGTGAACATAGACGCTGTTCTCCGCCGTCGCGCGGTAGCCGCACTTCTCGTTGTACGGCGAGAGCGACGCCCAGCCGATGACGTTGCCTGCATCGACGGCGACGGTGACCGGGTGAAGCGCAGTGTCGCGCTGGCTCAGCCAGTGCAGGCGCTGCTGGAGCGTCGTCTCCTCGTCGCTGTAGATGGCCGTGGAGGTGCGGACGTAGTGGTTGCGGATGTCGTTCACCGCAACCATGTCGTCCGGCGTGGCGGGGCGGATGGTCATGCTTGGGGGGAGAAGCAAGAAGCGAGGAGTGAGAAGCGAGTAGATTCCGGCGGGGAGCCCGGCATCCCAGTTTAGTCGCTACTCGCTTTTCCCTTCTCGCTTCTCGCTACTCGGTTCTCGCTACTTGCTAGTTCAGAGCGCCTGCGGCTGGGGGAACTCGGGGTTGGTAAAGCGGCCGGCCTTGCTGAAGACCTCGCCGCCGATGCTGATCTCCCCGCCCTTGCGCAGGTCGAGCACCATGTCCCAGTGCAGGCCGCTCTTGTTCGTGTTGCCCGTCTCGGGGTACCCCTCGCCGAGGGCGAAGTGGACGCTCCCGCCGATCTTCTCGTCGAAGAGGGTGTTCTTCGTGAAGCGCTGGATGCCGTAGTTGGTTCCGATGGCGCACTCGCCGATGTAGCGGGCCCCCTCGTCCTGGTCGAGCATGGCGTGGAGGAACTGCTCCCCCTTGGCTGCCTTCGCGTCCACGACCTTGCCGTCGCGGAAGGTGAGCTCCACGCCGTCGCATTCGCGTCCCATGTAGACGGCCGGGTTGTTGTAGCGGATCGTGCCGTTGACGCTCTTCGGATCCGGCCCGGTGAAGACCTCGCCGTCCGGGAAGTTGTGGGAGCCCTGGCAGTTGACCCACGTCTTGCCCGTCAGGTTCATGCGCAGGTCGGTGCCGTTGGGGGCGGTGACGCGGTAGTCGGTGCGTCCGGCGGCCATCTTCGAGTGGAGGAAGTCGATCAGGCGCTTCTGGGCCTCGCCGAGCTTGCGCCAGCTGGCGGCGGGGTCGGGGTGGTCGAGCAAACCGGCCTTGAAGACGAACTCGGCATACTCGCGCGTTCCCATCTCCGCGTCCTGGGCGCTGGAGGGGGTGGGATAGAGCGTGCCGACCCAGTTGAGCTGCCCCTCGGCAGCCCGGCTCATCGTGGTGGAGAGGATCGGCTTGCGCCCCTGGCTGAGCAGGGCGGTCTTCTTCGCGTCGTACCCGGAGAGCCCCTTGGTGTTCGTCTCGGCCCAGACGGCGATACGGGCGTCGACCACCTGCGCCTCGTGCAGCCAGAGCGGGTTGGTGAAGGCAAGCTGCTCGTCGCTGGCGTGCCGCAGCATCACTTCCTGGAGGTTGTCCGGCACGAGCCGGACGGACGGGTTTGCGCCCGCCTGGAGCACGGCGCGCACGCACTCCTCCGCCAGCGGGGCGGCGATTGCGGGAATCTGGATCGCGACCAACTGCCCCGGCTTCACCTGGAGGGAGTAGTTCACGAGCACGTCGGCAAGCTTGGAAAGTCGGGCGTCGATCATGGGCGGAATCATAACCACGGAGCCGGGTGAATTTTCAATCTGCCCGGCCTCGGCATCCATCGATTACGTTCCGGTCATGCGGAATCTGCTGAAGTTGCTCTCCCTCGCGCTGGCCGGTTTCATCGTCTACCAGCTCATTCGCCGCTACCTCGCCGAACGGGCCGAGTACGAAGGCGCCGCGCCGCCTCGTCCTATGGGGCGCGTCCAGGGCGCCGCCATGACCGCGGGCGGGTCCGGCGCCGTCCAGCGGACCCTCGGCGCCGACGGCAGCAGCGCGTCGGAGCGCGTGGGCCGCGGGGTCGTCCGCCGGAGCTGACGGAACCCGCAGTTGTCATTCGGCCGGATGCCTCGGAAGATCGGGCATGCCCGCACCGAGCCCGTGCATCCTGGTCATCTTCGGCGCCAGCGGCGACCTGGCGAAGGTCAAGCTGCTTCCGGCCATCTACGCCCTGGCCCGCGAGAAGCTGCTGCCCGAGAAGTTCGCGCTCGTCGGCTACTCCCGTACGGAGATGACCCACGACCAGTTCCGCGACCGCTTCCGCGAGGCGGTGGCCGGGGCGCACGAAGTCGATAACGGCCTCCTCGAGGACCTCCTGGCCCGCACGACCTACCACGCCGGGCAGTACGACCAGGCGGACGACTTCGACGGCCTCAAGCGGCACCTCGACGCCATCGACGCCGAGCATGGCACCGACGGCAACCGCCTCTTCTACCTCTCCACGCCCCCCTCCACGTTCGCGCCGGTCGTCCATTGCCTCGGCGAGCGTGGACTCGTGCAGCGCGGGTACGGGCGCAAGCCGTGGGCACGCGTCGTCATCGAGAAGCCGTTCGGCTACGACCTCGAGAGCGCCCGCAAGCTCAACGGCGAGCTCTACGAGCGGCTGACGGAGGAGCAGATCTTCCGCATCGACCACTACCTCGGGAAGGAGCTGGTCCAGAACATCCTGGTGCTGCGGTTCGCGAACGTGATGTTCGAGCCGGTGTGGAACCACCACTACGTGGACCACGTGCAGATCACCGTCGCCGAGAGCGTCAGCGCCGACGACCGCGGCGGGTACTACGACAGGAGCGGCGCGCTGCGGGACATGGTGCAGAACCACATGCTCCAGCTGCTGGCGCTGACGGCGATGGAGGCGCCCGCGGGCCTCGATGCGCGCAGCACGCGCGACGAGAAGGTGAAGGTCTTCAAGAGCATCCGCGCCATCAAGCCGGAGCAGGTCACGCAATATGCCGTGCGCGGGCAGTACGGCCCAGGCGACCTCGCCAACGGACGCCGCACCGGGGGGTACCGGAACGCCGAGGGGGTGGACCAGCAGAGCACGACCGAGACATTCGCCGCCGCCAAGCTCTACATCGACAACTGGCGCTGGAACGGCACGCCGTTCTACCTGCGCACCGGCAAGGGCCTGCCGAAGAAGGTGAGCGAGATCGCGGTGCGATTCAGGCGTCCGCCGATCGCGCTCTTCCAGAAGCAGTGCGACTCGCCGGTCTATCCGAACGACCTGATCATCCACGTCGCGCCCAATCCGGGGATCAGCCTGCGCGTAAACGGCAAGGTGCCCGGCAGCGCGCTGAACATCAAGACCGTCGCCTTCGAGTACAACTACGCCGAGACCTTCAAGAAGGAGCCGCCCGAGGCCTACGAGCGGCTTATCGCCGATGCGATGCAGGGAGACCAGTCGCTCTTCATCCGTGGCGACGAGGCGGAGGCCGCCTGGTGTGTCGTCGATCCGATCCTCAAGGGTTGGCGCATGCTCGATGGCAAGGGGCAGGGCCCGGAGTCGTACGAGCCCAACTCCTGGGGACCGCGTGCCGGCTTCACGCTCATCGAGCGCGATCATCGCCACTGGCTCGAGAGCGAGGAGATGCCGGAGCCCGTCCTCGCCTGCTCCATCTGAATCTTCCGGCCTGGCGAAGGGTGCTCCCGGCTACCCGCTGATCGATCGGATCGACCCGCTCACCACCGGCTGCGCCACGCCATCTTCCCGGACAACGCAAAGCCGGCCTTCGGCGTCGATCCCGTTCGCGCGCCCGGTCACCTCGCCCGACGGCGTCTCCACGACGACCGTCCGACCCAGAAGCGCGTCGTGCCGCCGCCACTCGTCCAGTGCCTCGCGCCAGGCGACGGCGGGGGGGCTGGAGATGAGCCGCCGCGTCATCTCTTCCGCGACACTCCGCAAAACGTTGTTCACCTCGACCCCGGGCCGGACGTCGGCAAGGGCGGCGTAGGAGGTGACCTCCTCCGGCTCGGCGGGGGCGCGGGTGATGTTCACGCCGACCCCGATCAGGTCCACGCCGTTCACCCGCTCGCACAGCACGCCGGAGACTTTTCCTCCGTTCAGCAGCACGTCGTTCGACCACTTGATCGTCACGGCGGCGTCGTTCCCGGCGAGTTGTGTCAGGGCGTCCCGAACGGCGAGGCCCGCAAGGATTGGCAAGTGGTGGATCGGCCGGGTTTCATCGATCGGGAGGGCGAATGTCGCCGCCAGGCCCGTGCCGAGGGCATGCCACCGCCTGCCCCGGGTGCCCCGGCCGGCCGTCTGCCGGGCGGTCGTGACGATCGCCGGCAGGTTGAGGGAGCCTTCCCGCGCGAACTGGTCGGCGGTGTCGTTGGTGCTGGCGAGCTCCGGGAAAAAGTGGAGTTCGAAGGGAACCAGGAGCCGCCCCAGGCGATCTAAAGCCTCGGATTGCTCCCCCTTTGAGCCACGCGAGACGTTATCGGCCGGACGGCCGGAACTGGCTTGCGGGCTTTGGGGCTTTGACACGACAGCTCCGTTGCGATTACTCTGCCTGCCACAAGTTAACCCACCCCCACCGGCCGGGCGGGATTAGACCCACCGATCCTGCCAGTGCCACCCGGTACCGCCTGAGCGCCGGGCGCCGACCCGGCCCCAACCAGCCAAACCTGCTCCAGCTTACGGATTCGCCATGACGCAGCGTCTTTCCCGTGTCGGTTTTCTCTCCGCCGCCATGCTCATCAGCGGGCTCTGCCTTTCGCAGACCGGCTGTGTCCAGGGGCTTCGTCCCGAGTTCGGCTCGACGCCGACGCTGAGCCGGCAGGAGCGCTTCGCCCGGATCAGCCGCAACTGGGGCCTCGAGTCGCAGATGATCAATGACGACATCGACAACCTCCTCCTGCTCCGGCCGGAGAGCGGCCTGACCGTCTGGAACGTGCCGTGATCGGCCCGCTCCAGCCCAAGCCAACCAGCGCAGCGCGACCGGTTCCCGGTCGCGCTGTTCGTTTGAGCTCCGGGCGAAAATTGGCCCTGACCGGCCCCGCCTAGACTGCTGTGACGGCGCCTGCCGGCTCCCGCGGGAGCGCGGGCGCCGCCGTCGGGCGCCGGAGTCACATGCCACCAGCCGTTCAGGTCGTTGCGGATCGCATAGCCGGGTTCACGCCGCGCAAACAGCCGTTCATGGTGCGCCGGAACTACCTCTACGAGATCCGGAGCGCCTTCACCTACCCCCTGGCCGCCGCCCTCGCCGAGGGAAGCTTCACCGGCGTCGTCGCCAGCAAGTACTTCGCGGGCGGGCCGCTACTGATCGCGGTCATCACCGCCGCCCCGATGTTCGGCAACATCCTGGCGCTGCTCTGGGCGCAGCTTGCCGAGCGCCGGCGCAAGGTGCCGTTCATCAACGGGCTCCAGCTCGGCGTCGTCGCCGCCGTGGCACTGGTGGCGGCGACTTGGTTCATCCCGGTGAATCCTTCGACAGGCCACCCGTACGCGATCGCCGGCTGGCTCTTTGCGCTGCTGATCATCGTGGCGCGTGTGCTCGCCAGCGGCATCGTCACGCTCCGCAGCGCCGTCTGGCGGCTCAACTACCCGCGCGCCCTCCGCGGGCAGATCATCAGCCGCATCAGCGGGATCTACAACACGGTGCTCTCGCTGATGGTGCTGGCCGCGGCCTGGAGCCTGGACGCCGCGCCGCAGTCGTACGCGCTGATTTACCTGGTGGTCGCTGTCGTCAGCCTCGCCGGGATCGGGCAGTTCAGCCGGGTACGCGTTCGGGGAGAGGCGCGGCTGCTGAAGCGGGCGGGCGCGCTCCAGCCGGCCGCCGTCGAGGCCGACGGCGTCCCGAGCTACCTGCGCGCCACGCGTCCGCGCCTGGCCGAGCCGCTGGGCGCGATCCGCGGGACGCTGCGCCAGATGCGCAGGAGCCTGGGGCTGCTGAAGACGGATCCGATGTTCCGGGAGTACCAGTGGTGGCAGTTCCTGCTGGGCGCCAGCTTCATGATGATGACGCCGTCGCTGATCTACATGGTCAGCTCGGAGATGACCGACGCCACCACGCAGTACGTGCTGGCGGTCTTCGTCGTGCAGATGATCCCGATGCTGACCGGAGTGATCTTCCTGCAGGTTTGGGCGCCGGTCTTCGACCGCACGCCCCTCTTCCGCTTCCGCGTCTGGCTCGGCATCGCCGCCATCACCGCGCACGGGCTGGTGCTCTGGGGGGCCCTTGCCGACAGTCTCTGGATCGTCGCCGCCGGGACGTTCATGGTCGGCGTCGCGATGGGCGGGGGACAGCTCGCCTGGCAGCTCGGCCAGAACATGTTCGCCACGCCTGAGAACGTGGGGACCTACATGGGCCTGCACGTGATGCTCACGGGCTTGCGCGGCATGTTCGCCCCCTTCTTCGGCGTCTTCCTCTACCACACGCTCAGCCGGCTGCTGCCCAGCGCCGGCGTGAGCGATGTCCCGGGCGGGCGCTGGCTCTTCCTCGGCAGCGTCCTGCTCTGCTGCGTCGGCACGCTGGGCTACGTCGGCATGGCCAGGCGCTACCGCGGCGTCACGCGCGAGGAGGACGACCTGCCCGCGCGCGCGCTCGCGAACGCGGCGACGATCGACGCCAAGCCGACCAGCACGGCCTGAGAGGCTTCAGGCGACGCGTCCGAGCTGCCTGCGCGCCTCGGCGAGCGCCTCGGTCCGGCGCTGCACCCAGCCGGGGAGGCGCACGTGCTTGTTCCGGACGTTCTGGAGGTGCTCGAGGTAGTCCCGGAGCGACTCGGTGTTGAACTCGGCGAGGAACGAGGCCGACGCGGTCGGATTCAGGCGCCGGATGTCGTCGATGATCCGCTGGCGCTGCGCGGCGTTGTCGGGGGGGGCCCCGCCGGCGGGCGCCCGGGCGCGGGGGGGGGGGGGGG
>JAEZED010000194.1 GCA_023417885.1 Planctomycetota bacterium | reverse complement strand
GTTCTGCAGCTTCTACCGCAAGCGCGGCGAGGCGGGGGCGTACGAGATGTCCGTCGACCAGGTCGTCGAGGTCGCGAAGAAGGCCTGGGAGACCGGCGCGACCGAGGTCCACATCGTCGGCGGGCTCCACCCGTGGCTGAAGTTCGACTACTACCTCGACTGCCTCCGCGGCATCAAGGCCGCCTGCCCCGAGCTGCACGTCAAGGCCGTCACCGCCATCGAGATCGTCCACTTCTCCCGCATCTCGCGGCAGAGCATCGAGGAGGTGCTGGCCCAGCTCAAGGCCGCGGGCCTGGGCAGCCTCCCGGGGGGCGGGGCGGAGATCTTCGACGACCGCGTGCACGACCAGGCCTTCAAGGGGAAGGTGCGCGAGGACAAGTGGTTCGCCGTCCACCGCGCCGCCCACGATGCGGGCCTCTACACGAACGCCACCATGCTCTACGGCCACATCGTGGGGGCCGACGAGCGCGTCAAGCACCTGCTCAAGCTCCGCGACCACCAGGCCGAGAGCCTGCGGCGGATGGGCCTGGACCCGGAGGTGCCGCCGGATTTGGAGAGACGAAGAGACGAAGAGACGAAGAGACGAAGTGGTTCCGACCCTGGCATGGCGCTCGCGGCCAGCGCCGACACTTCGTCTCTTCGTGACTCCGTCTCTTCGTCTCTTCCCGAGCGGGCCTGCTTCAACTGCGTCATCCCCCTCTCCTTCATCCCCGAGCACTCGGAGCTCGGCCACCTGCCGGGGCCGACGGGGCTGATGGACCTCAAGACGCTGGCGATCGCGCGGCTGCTGTGCAACAACATCGCCCACATCAAGGCCTTCTGGATCATGCAGGGCGTCGGCCTGTCGCAGGTCGCCCTCGACTGGGGGTGCAACGACCTCGACGGGACCGTCGTCTGGTACGACATCACCAAGCGCCAGGGCCTGAACGGCGCCGGCGGCGGGACGCAGAGGCAGGAGATGCACGTCGAGACGCTCAAGCGCGTGATCCGCGACGCCGGGCGGACACCGGTGGAGCGCGACACGCTCTACCGGCCGATCATCCGGGATTGAACCCGCGTTTCCCTTTCCTGTGCCCCGGACATGGGGGGGCGGGCGGCACACGGCCCCTTCCCGCCTCCCACTTGCCGCCGGGGCGGACGGGCCTATGATCCCGGCCCCATCCGTTAGACGAGGACACAGCCGCCATGGACCCCAAGACGCTCGCCCCCAAGCCCGGCCAGACCTACTCGGTCACCATCACCCGCACCCCGACCCGGGAGTCGGCCCGCAAGACGCTGGAGCGGCTTTTCATGAGCGACACCGAGTTCCGCGCTCCGATCGACGCACGCGAGGCCCGGCACTACGACCGGCCCAAGCGCCGCGGCGGGCGCATCTACACGAAGTACACCCGCAAGGTGCACCCGGAGCTCATCAAGGGCGTCTCGGCCAAGGTGAAGGCCACGCCGCAGCACGTCCGCGACCTCCAGAGCGTCGCCAGCTTCGTCGAGGTGAAGTAACCCCTCGGGGGCCGCTTCGGCACGAAACACACCGCCCGCAGCGACCAGGTCGCCGCGGGCGTTTCTGTTTGGGCACCGGCCAGAGCCGTCAGTGAGCGACGCCGCCGATGGTGTCCAGCAGCTTGTTGAGATCGACAGGCTTCGCGAAGAAGTCGACCCCGCTCTGGCCGCGCAGGACATTGCGGTTGTACTCCCCGCTGATCGCCACGACCCGGCGCGGGCGGTGGGAGAGGGGAAGCCGGTGCGTCTGCTCTATGAGGGCAAAGCCGTCCAGCTCCGCCCGGGGCATGTGGAGGTCGGTGAGGAGGACGTCGAAGCGGGTCTCCAGCAGGTGCTGAAGGCCCTCGCTGCCGTCGCCCGTGGTGACGACCGTTGCGCCGGCGCGCCGGAGCAGCTTTCCAAGGGCGCTGCGCGTGCCGGGATCATCTTCTACGACGAGCACTCTCATGGTGGTGGAATAACTGCCCTTCCGCCGAACCGGCCCGTATCGCGAGCGCCGATGCGCCTGCCGGTCGCCGAATGTCGACTGCCATCGTAGGCACGGCGCAGGCGGCGCAGCGTCCCCGGCTCAGGGGGCGTCGCTGCCCGGATCAGGCGGCGCGGCGGGATCGAACTGCGCGATCTGGTCGCGCCACACGCCGTCGTATCCGAGCGTTTCGTACGGCCGGAAGTTGACCTTGTAGGCCATGGCGCGGCAACCCTCGATCCAGAAGCCCAGGTAGTAGTACCCGATCCCCTCGCGCCGGCAATACTCAATCTCCTGTAGCACGCCGAACGTCCCGAGCCCGCGGCGCAGCTCCGCCGGGTCGTAGTAGAAGTAGACGCTGGAGACCGAGGCGGAGCAGACGTCGCAGATTCCGACCGCGACGAGCCGCCCGTCGGCATCGCGGTAGCAGAACTCGCGCGTGTCGATCGGGGAGTCGTAAAGGAAGTCGACAAAGCTCTGCCAGTCGAGATGGCCCGTGTCGCCGTGCCGGCCGCGCTGGTAACGCTGGTACAACTCGAACTTCTCCTCGTCCGGCAGGAGGCTGGTCTCGGAGATGGAGAGATCGGCGTTGCGCTTCAGGCAGCGGCGGTGGCTCTTGTTGGGGACGAAGTCGTCCACCCTGACCCGGACGGGCACGCAGGCCCGGCAGCCGCGGCAGGTGGGCTGGTAGATGACCTTCCCGCTGCGCCGGAAGCCGCGATCCATCAGGCCGTGATAGAGGCGCGGGGGGAGGGTGTCGGCGAGAAATGCGCGGTCGCACGCCTCGCGCCCGGGGAGATATGGGCAGGGGTGCCCCCCGAGCTGCGTGAGGGGGATGCGCACGGGCGGCGGACAAGCCGGCCAGTGGGAGAAAGTCGGCGGAGCGACGGCGGGCTGGTCGTGGACGATGGGCTTCACGCGCTGCTCCGTGTGCGGTTGTTCCGGCGTCCGCCGGCCGGTGCCACGACTCTACCGAT
This sequence comes from Planctomycetota bacterium, assembly GCA_023417885.1. Classification (GTDB taxonomy): domain Bacteria; phylum Planctomycetota; class Phycisphaerae; order Tepidisphaerales; family Tepidisphaeraceae; genus JAEZED01. Next base: position 53,161 of record JAEZED010000194.1, on the reverse strand, counting down.
GTCGTGGCCGGCGCAGGAGAAGCAAATCGTGTTCGCGCGGCGGTATTTGCGTGTCGAGCGGGCAGCGTTGCCCATCCAGCGCGCACGGGCGTCAAGGATGTTACAGGCGCTCTGTCTTGCGCTCGGGAAGGGTTGGACGCGCCTGGGAGCGGGTGAATGTTGATTCACTCATTTTCATCCGAGCATATGAGAGGGTGGACAGCGGTGGAGTGGAGGCCCGTCCTTCGCTGCCGCTCAAGCTCGACCTGCCCCGCCCCTCAGTGCGGCATCGGGAAACGCTGCGCGAACTCAGACACTTCCCCGCGCAGCGACGACAGCTTCGACTCGTCCTTCCGAGCCGCCATCGCGCGGTCGATGAACTCGGCCACCGCGCGCAGGTCCCCTTCCTTCAGGCCGCGCGTCGTCAGCGCTGCCGTGCCCAGCCGGATCCCGCTCGTCACCTTCGGCGGACGCGGGTCGTTCGGAATGCCGTTCTTGTTGCTGATGATCCCGGCCGCCTCCAGCGCCTGCTCGGCGTCGGCCCCGGTCAGCTCCGCGTCCCGCGCGCGAAGATCGATCAGCAGCAGGTGATTGTCCGTACCCCCCGAGCTTAGCCGGTACCCCTTCTCCATCAGCGCCGCCGCAAGCGCCCGGGCGTTCTTCACGATCTGTGCCGCGTACACCTTGAACGAAGGCTCGAGCGCCTCCCCGAACGCCACCGCCTTCGCCGCCACCAGGTGCATCAGCGGCCCACCCTGGCTCCCCGGGAAGATCGCCCGGTTCACCTTCTTGGCGATCTCCTCGTCGTTCGTCAGGATCAGCCCGCCGCGCGGCCCGCGCAGCGTCTTGTGCGTCGTCGTGCTCACCACCTGGCAGTGCGGGAAGGGTGACGGATGCGCCCCGCCCGCACACAGCCCCGCAATGTGCGCGATGTCCGCCCAGACGATCGCCCCCACCTCGTCGGCGATCTCCCGGAACTTCGCGAAGTCGATCGTCCTCGGATAGGCCGAGTAGCCGCACAGGATCACGCTCGGCTTGTGCTCGCGCGCCTTTCTCGCCACGTCGTCGAAGTCGATCCGCTCGTCCTCTCCCAACTCGTAGTGCACCGGCTTGTAGAACTTCGCCGAGACGTTCAGCTTCATCCCGTGCGAAAGATGACCGCCGCTGGCCAGGTTCAGGCTGAGGAACGTGTCCCCCGGCTTCATGCACCCCAGCATCACGCCCAGGTTCGCGTTCGCCCCGCTGTGCGGCTGCACGTTCGCGAACCCGCAGTCGAACAACTTGCACGCCCGGTCGATCGCAAGCTGCTCCACCTCGTCGTAATACCGGCATCCGCCGTAATATCGCGCCTTCGGGTACCCCTCGGCGTACTTGTTCGTCATCACGCTGCCCGCCGCCTCCAGCACGGCGCGCGAAACGTGGTTCTCGCTCGCGATCATCTCCAGCGTCGTCGCCTGACGGCGGGCCTCCGCCTGGAGAATCTCCGCCACCTTCGGGTCGGCGGCCGCGATCGTGGAAATGTCCGTCGGGTGATCGGCATGAACGGCGGCGGAGTCGAGTTGCGTCATCGCCCCCACTCTATCCCGTCGCCCGCAGCCGCCAAACTGCGGCAGTTCGCGTCCTTCCGGATGCGGCCGAACCCCCTGCGCGGTAGACTCAGGCCAGCGATGTTTCCCGGGCGACACAGCCGACTGTCCCGCTTGGCGCCCTTGGCGCTGGCGCTCGCGCTCGCCTCCAGTTGCGACCAGCCGCAGCCGAAGCAGGAGGAACCGACACGCCAGCCGCCGGCGACGCAGCCGGCGGGCCGCCCCGCCACCCAGCCGGCCGAGGAGCCCACGCCGCTCTCGCGCTACACCGACATCCTCCTCGACGAGCAGCCCGACTTCCCCACCACCCAACCGCTCACCAGCCCCCTCGCCATCGAGGAGGCGGCGCGGCTCGTCTTCGACGAGCCTCTCTTCCTCGACGCCGTCGGCTGCCTCTGGATCGTCCACGAGCGCGGCCAGACGCCCGAGCAGATCCTCAAGGGCGATGATCTCGACCGGCAGACCTTCGTCGTCACCCAGCCCGTCGTCTTCACCTGGTGGAAGCCCGGCTACGACGGCAGAACCACCGTCGAGATGATCCTCCGCCGGCCCGACGGCGGGTACGACTGGCTCCACCAGACCGGCCGCGCCGCCATCCCCGCCCCGCCGGACGGGCACGCCTTCGACTGGTCGCGCGCTTATCTCGTGGATGCCGGCATCGTCGTGCCGACCACCGGCGGGGCCGCCATCGTGCGCCCGGTCGATCGGCCGGATCCGGCGCAATACTTCCGCCGCTACGGCCCGCGCGTGGCGACCTCGCGCCCCGACGGCTCCGGCAAGGTCGAGACGCTCCACGTCGCCCTCGCCGAGCCGCGCGACGACCTTCCCCTCACGCAGACCCGCCTCGACGGTCGCGGGCTCCTCGCCTGGATCCCCTGGGAAGGCCGCCGCCGGCCGGGCGGCGAGATCATCGGCCGCTTCATCGGCGGCGAGTGGACGCAGCTCACCGGCTCCGGGTGGTCCGATCGCCCGGTGCACCTCATGCCCCTGACCGACGGGTCGATCCTCCAGCTCTCGCTCGACGAGGAGGGGGAAGCGCGGCTCACCGCCCTGCCGCTCAACGCCACGCCGGTCGATCCCGAGGTCGTCGCGGCACTGGTGGAGGGGCTGACCAGCGGCGACGCGCGCGAGCGCGAGCGGGCTTTCGTCTCCCTCGCCGGCTACGGGCCGGGCGCATGGCCCATCCTCGAGGAGCTCCTGCCCGATCAGCCGCCCATCGTCCAGAAGCAGTTGCGCGCCATCCTCGGCGACAAGCGACAGCCGACGATCGGCGGACTCCAGCCCGAGCCGGGGCCTGTCGAAGTGCAGCAATGGCTCGGCGACGGCGGCGTCATCCTCCGGTATCGCAACGGCATCCTCCTGCCCGACAGCGCCGGCGTGACGGTGCTGGAGCGCCCTGCCCTGCTCCTGGTCCGCCCGGGGCACCGCACGCAACTGCTCGACCCGATGCTCGCCGGCGAGATCGCCGCCGATCCCGATACACGCCTCTATGTCTGGGGCGAGGAGTGGATCGTGTGCCGGCCCGGCCAGCCGGCGAGGCGCTGGCTCATCAATCACTTCGCCCCCATCCTCGAGGAAGGCCGCGCCGAGTGGCAGGCTTTCGTCGGGCTCGACCAGGTCGGTCGCTGGCTCTTCCGCCGGCCGGGCGAGCAGACACCCACGCTCGTCGTCGATATCCGCATCCCCGACCCCACGCCGCGCCTGCCGACATGGGTGATCGAGTCGGGCGGCACGGCCGGCTGGGACGCCGAAGGTTGGCCCGTCACGCAGTCAGGCGGCGCCTGGCGCCTGAAGGAGGAGGACTGGGAGGCCCTGGACGAGGGGGCGGAGGTCTTCACGATCAACCCCGACGCCTCCGACCTGCTCGCCACGGGCCCCGACGGCACGACCTACGCCGGAGGGCTGGAGGAGCTGCGCATCACCCGCCCGGACGGAACGACGCAGACCTGGCCGCTCCCCCCCGAAGCGACCGGCTCGGGCACCCCCCGGGCGGTCGTGGACGCCGAGGGCCGGCTCTTCCTGTTCAACAGGCCCGGCCGCGTCGTCCGGCTCAAGCCGACGCCGGAGGCCGACGCGCCCTTCGAGGTGGAGGCGGTCTTCGAGGATGAGCTGCCCGGCGCCCAGCCGCACCGGGTCTGGCTGGATCCCGCCGGCCGGATCTGCGCCACCTACTTCGGCAGCACCGTCGCGGTGATGTGGCCGGACGGGCAGGTGCCGGCGTCGATCCGCCAGAAGATGCCTGCCCGCCGGCGGGGCGAGGGCGCGGCGCCGATGGACCGGGTCTGAAAACAGGCCGGAAACAGGCGTGGGCGCGGGCGGAATCCGCTTGACTGAGCCCGCTTGCCCCCTAGCATGTCCGGTTCCCCGCGGATCGGCCCGAACCGTTCCGCGGGCTTCTGTCTCTGGACTTTGCGATTGGGCGAGACGACCGATGAGCACGTATCTGGCCAAACCGGGTGAGCTTCAGGCGCAGTGGTTCGTGGTCGATGCCACGGACCAGGTGCTTGGTCGGCTCGCGGCGAAGATCGCCCGCGTCCTCCAGGGCAAGCACAAGCCCAGCTACACGCCGCACGTCGACACTGGCGACTACGTCATCGTCCTCAACGCCGACAAGATCAAGGTCACCGGCGCAAAGGCCGAGCATCGCACCTACCAGACCTACAGCGGCTACCCCAGCGGCCTTCACATCTACTCCTACGAGCGGATGAACCGCGAGAGCCCCGAGAAGGTCATCGAGCTCGCTGTCCGGCGCATGCTTCCAAAGAGCAAGCTCGGGCAGAACATGCTCCACAAGCTCAAGGTCTACCGCGGCGCCGAGCACGATCACCAGGCCCAGCAGCCCAAGCCGTTCGAGTTCTGAGCGCCCCCCCCACCCCGCCACTTCCGATCCCCATGGCCGATCCGAACACCACCGGCACCGTCGATCCCGCACAGGAAGACGCCGTCCTCGAGGCTCCCGCACCCGCGGGCGACCGTCCGCGCTTCGTCTGGGGCGTCGGCCGACGCAAGAGCAGCACCGCGCGCGTCCGCGTCATGCCGGGCAGCGGCAAGGTGCTCGTCAACAACCGCGAGCTCAACGACTACTTCCACAACGAGCGCGACCGCAAGACGATCTTCGGCCCACTCGAGGCCAGCCAGTACGGCGGGAAGATCGACATCTACGTCAACGCCTCGGGCGGCGGGAGCACCGGCCAGGCCGGCGCCATCGTCATGGGCCTCGCCCGCGCCATCGCCAAGTACGACCAGGCCGCCGAGCCCGCCCTGCGCGGCGAAGATTTCCTCACCCGCGACAGCCGGATGAAGGAGCGCAAGAAGTACGGCCAGCGCGGCGCCCGCCGTCGCTTCCAGTTCTCCAAGCGCTAACCCGCTTCCGATTTTCAATCGCACACGAGGACGCCGGGCGGCACCGACCGGCGTCGTCTCGTTGGTGTGCACGGCGAGGGGCCCGAAACGGGCGCACAAAAAGGCCCCACGGCGGAGGGTAGTCCGTGGGGCCTGGCGGAGGAGGAAACGAGGTTTATTGCGGGTGGAAGGCCATCTCCTCACCCATGTTCCACACTCAACGCTCTCACGACGTTGACGCGGATAATACAAGTCGGGTGCCAGAATCCAAATCCGAAAAATATCTCCAACAGTTCTTCCACTTTCACCGGCTGCGCATGAGATTCCGTCTGTGGCCGCCTCCACCAGGCCACGCCGGCCGTTGCTTGCGACCGCCTCGCGGGCCTCAAAATCGCATCAGATATGGAGTTTTGTCACGTCACCACGACGGAGTGCCGCAAAACCCGCGGGGTGGTATGAGCATCCAACAAGGCCGGCCTTATACTGCCCGCCTGCCTGATGGGCTCCTGCCGCCGTTCCGCTTGAACGTTCGTCCTTCCCCAGATTATCCCCGAAAGGTCCGCACGTCGGCCCGCCGGGAAGCATCGCCATGACGCGTTGGCCGAGTCCTCTTCCCCCTGCCCGACCCGCCCCGGCCGGCGGAACCGACCCGCCGGACAGGTCACGGACGCAGTTCGAGCCTCCTCGTAGCCACCATCCGACCGTGGCGCGACTTGGCGCGACACTGGTGCTGTTCCTGCTCGTTCTGCCCCTCATCGCCGCCGGTTGCAATGGCTCCGGCCTCACGGCGCGCCTCTATGCCACCTCGCTGGAAGCGCCGCCGGCCTCGATCCGGCCGGCCGGCGCGCAGAACCTCTCCCTCGCCGGCGCCGGCGGGGAGTGGCTCGACTTCATCGCCATCCACGAAGGGTCCGCCGCGTCGGTGCGGGTCGCCCCGCTCCAGCGCGCCACCGACTCCCCGCTCGGCCGGCCGCCCCGCCTCGAGGCCAGGATCTATCGCGTCGCCGACTTGCCGGCCGACACCAACCACGCCGGCTACCTGCGCCTTTACGGCGGGACGGGCGGCGTGACGATGCTGCCGCGCGCGCTCGTCCCCCTGGCTGGCGACGGCCGGACGTTTCGCCTCTCGGGCGCGGGGCCGAGCCGTTTGTGGGTGGACCTTCGCCTGCCGCGGGGGCTGGAGCGCGGTCGCTGGCGCACCGCGCTGGAGGCGCTCTCACCCGAGGGCGAGGTGCTGGCGCGCCTGCCGATCGAGATCCTGGCGCATGGCTTTGATCTCCCGGAGCAGCGCTCGCTGATCGTCTCCGGCACGCTCGACTGGGAGCGCCTCGCCGCCCTCTGGCCCGACGCCTTCGGCAGCCTCTCGCCGACGCTCCTGTCGCGCACCGACATCGGCACGGAGCGCGCAGTCCTTCTGCTGGACGCGATGATGGCCGAGGCGCAGGTCAACCGCCTCCAGCTCGGGGTGCCGGCGCTGTCGGGCGTCATCAAGTGGCCCGCAGGCCGGCCGCCCGAAGCGTGGTGGCAGGATTACGACCGCCTCGTCGACCCGTGGCTGACGGGCGAGGCGTTTCCCGACGGTGTGGGCTTCCAGGACTGGCCCGTGCCGCGCATGCCCGGCATGGGACGCTACTCCGAGAGCGCGCGCCTGGAATACTGGCGGCTTGCACTGGCGCACCTGGAGGATGCCGGGCACATCGATCGCTCACTCGTGGTGGTCGAGGCGTCGGACGTTGCCGCAGATCCCGCTTCGATCTCGCGCGGACTGGCGCTCACCCCCACCGAGCGCCTCCGACTCTCGGAGGAGGCCGGCAGCATCGCCCGCGCCTACCCGAACGGTCGCATCGCCCTCCCGCTCGAAAGCGACCAGATCCGCTTCACCGGCCCCGAGAATCCCCAGCTCTTTCCGCCCGGCGACGCGCACCGCCTGATGATCCGCGGGGAAGGCCTCGTGACCGATCATGCCGTGCGCCCCTGGCCAGCCGGCCTTCCGCAGCCGCAGCGACGGTTGGAACTCGACGGCCCGACCCCCGCGCCGGTTCCCGGCCCCGGCGCCAATGCGGCGGACGTGCGCCTCCAGGGATGGCTCGCTTACCTGCGCATGGCGACCCACCTCGACGTGGGCCACGCGCTCCCCGCTGCCGAAGACCCGTCAGCCCCCGCCGACCCGACACGGCTCACGCTCTTCTATCCCGGCGAGCTTTTCGGCGCCGAGGGACCGGTGCCGAGCGTGCAACTCAAGTGGCTCCGCCGCGCCCAGCAGGATTACGAATACCTCGCCGCCGCGGGCCGGCTTCGCGAGGAGACCTATGCGCGTGTCATCGCGCGGGCACTGGTGCGGCCGGTGCGCGTGGCCAGCGGCAACGTCGAGTCCGTCATGCCGCTGATCGCCGGGACGCCCGACGCCGAGGCGTGGCGCGAGGGCCTTGCGCTCGTGGCGGACAAGATTGCGATCGCCGACCCGTTGATCCGCGCGCAGCTTGGCCCGCGCTTCGTGCTCGATCACACCAACAGCACGACCACCTGGCTCGCGCCGCGCGAGCGCCCCGTGCCGATCATCACGGGAACGCAATGGGACATCGCCGACGACGCCGGCCGCCCTACTGTCATCCTCCGCCTCTCCGGCGGCGTCTACAACCCGAGCGACGCCCGCCCGGAGGGGATGCGCCTGGCGTTCGCGGAGATGCCCGGCGGCGAGTCGCCCGACGGCGCGATCTGGCGCAATCCGGGCGCGCTCGAGCTTCCGGAAGTGCCGACGTACGAAGTAGGGCGCTTCACCGTCGCGACCTCCGCCTGGGTCGAAGCGCTGGAGCATGTCTTCCCCACCTTTCAGCAGGCGCCGCTCCGGCTGAGCGTGCAGAACCTCTTCAGCGGCGCCTCGGCCAACGTTTCGGCGGTGGCGCCCGCCGTCGTGGTGCACGGCCGGCGCGAGACGCCGGTGGTGGACGGGCTGCTCGGGGAGTGGATGGGGAACGAGGCGATCATCGACGGCCGGATGGTACTGATGCACGACCGCGCCGCGGTGCAGTCCGGCGAGGTGATGCGGACGGAGCGGGCGGCGCAGGCGTTCGTCGGCTGGACCGAGGAAGGCCTGCACGTCGCCTTCCGTCTCGAGGGGGCCGGCGTCGCGCCGGGCGCGATTCGCCAGACGCGCAACTTCGTCGAGACGGAGTACGGCCGCGCCTGGGGCGAGGATGTCTGCGAGATCCTTGTGCAGCCGGTGTGGACGCAGCTGGGCGATCCGGTGGACGGGCCGCTGCTGCACATCGTCGCCAAGCCGAATGGCGCGTTCGCGCGCCGCCGCGTCGACCGCCGCACCGCCGCCGAGCCGTGGCAGACCTTTGAGTCGGGCATGCGCTTCGCGGCAACGGTGGACGAGGCGGGCGTCTGGCGCGGGGAGGTGACCATCCCCTGGGCAGCGCTGCGCGAGGCGAGCCTGCCGGCGGACATGACCGCGGGCCTGCCCGCCCTGCTGAGGTTCAACCTCTCGCATCACGACGGGGAGACGGGACGTAGCGCCAGTTGGGCCGGCCCTGTCGATTACGGCACGGACGAGGGTTTCACCGGCGCCCTGATCCTCCGGCCGGGCGAGGTGGACTGAGCCGGCCCAACTTCTTCGGTGCCCCGCGGGGTCACGAGGTACTAAACTTCCGGGTTGCCGGCGGGTCGCGGCAAGGCGTCCCCGCCCCTCCCATCCCCGCCAGGCGAGCGTTCGCCGGGAATCATCATGACGCACACCAGCTCCACGCAACGTTCCAAGGGGCCGCGCACGCCCGGGCGAAAGCGGAACAAGACGGTCTTCCGCTCAATCGACGAGCGGCCCAAGCGACAGCGCCGCCAGCCGGGCCGGCATCGGCAGATGCGCGAGCAGAGCACGCAGAAGATCTACGACATCCAGAGCAAGGTCTACGACGCCACGTTCGGCCGGCTGGTGAAGAAGCGCATCGCGAAGGCGATCGCCGAGCACGTGAGGCTCCGGGAGGGGCAGGTCGTCCTCGACGTCGGCATCGGCACCGGCGGCAGCCTTCCCTTCTATCCCGCCGACCGCGGGCAGGTCGTCGGGATCGACCTCTCCGGCGGGATGCTCTCCAAGGCGCTGGTGAAGATCACCGAGACGGATCGCCGCAACGTCGTCCTGGCGCGGGCCAACGCGCTGGAGATGCCCTTCGCGGACGACAGCTTCGACACGATCTTCGTCTCCCACGTCATCAGCGTGGTGAGCGACCCGGTGAAGCTGCTGGACGAGTGCATGCGCGTCAGCCGGCCGGGCGCGAAGATCGTGATGGTCAATCACTTCCAGAGCAACAACCGCTTCGTGGCGGCGGTGGAGAAGATGCTCTGCCCCATCTGCACCAAGCTCGGCTGGCGCAGCGACCTGCCCCTCCAGGAGCTGGTGGACAAGGCCGGCGTCACCGTCGACTACCGCTACAAGCTCACGACGCCCGACCTCTGGGAGACGGTGGTGATCACCAACCCCAAGCCCCCGCGCGCCGCCTGATGCGAGCAGGGGCTTCTTCACAACACGGCAGCAGAGCTTCCCGGGACAAGTCGTAGCAGAGGCTTCCAGCTTCTGCCCTCAAAGACAGAAACTGGAAGCCTCTGCTACGGCTGAAGGCGTCGCCGCGTCACGCATTGCATCGGCGCCGACCCACGGCTGCTGAACCAGGAAACCGGATTTCGAACGACCGATAGCCCGCGCGCGGCCGTGCATCACGCATGTCGCGAGCGAAAAGTCACTTATCGCGAGCGAAAAGTCGTACGGATCATGTCTCGAACGCGCGCTCTGTCGCTCCGAAGGAGCAGCCCGATCCAGAGCCCGGGGCAACGCCTCGGGTGACGGCGGCGAGAGAATCCCAAGCCCCAACGGGGCGCTCGAAACGCACCATCGCATCGCCCTTACAGGGCTCCGGTGAATCCCGCGGGGCTCCACCCAGGGCGTTGCCCTGGGCTCCGGCTCGCAATGCACCTTCGGTGCGTTGATCCATGCGACCTTGCGAGTCGCGCGCAGGTTCGTTGCATGATCCGTCTCACTTATCGCGAGCGACAGGCCACATATCGTGAGCGAAAAGTCACTTATCGCTCGCGACAGGTCACTTATCGTTCACGACAGGTGACTTATCGTTCACGACAAGTCACTTTTCGTTTACGACAGGTCACTTTTCGTTCACGACAAGTCGCTTTTCGTGAGCGACAGGTGACCTTTCGTTCACGACAGGCGACAAAGGGGCAGAGGCTGGGAGCCTCTCTGCCCCGCGCCGCTTCACTCCCCGCGCACCGAGTTCCGCGCCGCCTCGGCGCGATCCAGCAGACCCTCGTCGCGGATCGTCGCCGGCTGAAGCTCGAACCGCAGCTCGCGCCGGTCGCGCAGGGGCAGCGGAATCAGCTCCGCCGCCAGGTCGATCGGCGGCCATTGCCACCACGGCGCCACCACCCAGCGCTCCGTCTTGAGCGTCTCGTAACCCTCCTTGCGCACGGCGACGTCGTACTTCCCGTACCAGTCCAGCGGCACCTCCGCCGGCGTGCGGGCCACCTCCTCGCCGTTCAGGTAAACCAGCGCCCCGGGCGGATCACTCTCGAGGCGCAGCGTCCGCTCCACGCCGCAGCCGGCCCCCGCGAGGGCGAGCGGGAGTGCCAGTAGAATCAAGCTTCGTCGCGCCGTTGCTCGCACGGGCCAGACCTTACCGCCTCGAGCCGCGGGCGCAAAGCGCCGGCGCCACGATCAACGTTCCGAATGACGCCATGCAACCACCGCCACGCATCGCGCACGCATACGAGCCACGCCCCACGGCCCGCTACGCCGTGCGCGATGTGGGCCCGCCCCTCTCCGCTCATCATCGCTCCGGCCGTGCGCGCCACGTCGCCAGCGCGACGCCGCCACAGAGCGCCGCCAGCAGCGCCAGCGCCCCCGCCAGCGGCAGGCGCCTGTAGCGCCGTGGCGGCGACCAGTCCGCAAGCGCCGAAAGCGGGATCACCTCGTGCCCGTCCGCCGGGAGGTGTTGCTCCAGTGTCGCGAGCGACATCGGCTCCAGTTCGAACTCCGGCGCGTACCGCCCCGCTGTCGCGCGACGTTCAACGACGTCTCCGTCAACAACGACCGCCGCGACCCCCGGCTCTCGCGGCGCGGGAACACGCACCGTCCACGTGCGCGGGCCCGTGCGCTCCGCCATGAATCGAGCCACCCCGCGCTGCACGAGCACATCCGGCTCGCCCGCCTCCTCCGCGAGCGATGTGACGGTGATCACAAGCTCCGGCCCGTCGCGCCACTCGATGGCGTAGCCCGACGCACCCGCCGCTCCTTCGAGGATCACGGCGACTTCGGCAACGCGTGCCGGCGGAACGGCGAACCCCAGCGCTGCGACGCGACCCAGACCGACCTGCCAGATCGCCCCCTCCGGCCCTTCACTAGCTTCGGCAACGTCGGACTCGACGAGGCGCGACGCCTCCCGCTTCGGCCATGTGCGGTTCCAAGCCTCCAGGCCCAGCGGCGGCACGGCCGAGAGCGCGCCCGCGAACCTCACCGTCGCGCTGCCGCGCGCCATCGGCTCGCCAAGTGATGCGCCGGCGGCGCGGCGGGCCGCCTCGGGCCAGTCGGCCGGCGTTCCGGCGTGAACGAAGCGGCCGCCCGTCGCCTCGACGAGCTCCGCGAGCGCCGGCGCCCCGGCGCGGTCGCCGGTCGAGACGCTGACGACATTGAGCACGATGCGCGCCTCCCGCATCGCCGCGGCGAGGCCCGGGACATCCTCCAGCGGCACGCGCGCGTCCGTCAGGACGATCACCTGCACCGGCATCTCCGGCCGCCCCATTCCCGCCGCAAGCTCCCGCAGCGCCGCGGCGAGGTTCGTCGGGCCGCCCGGCGACGCCCCCGCCGGTCGCAGCGACGATGAGCGTGCCTCTCCCGCCGTCGTGCCGCGCATCCACCAGCGCAGCGACGCCGCAAAGGAACCGACATCGACCTCCGCCGCTTCCGGCAGCACCGCCAGCGCCTCGCGCAGCGCCTCGACCGCCAGCGCGAAGCGCGTCGCGCCGCCCGAGCCTTCGGCAACGCCTGCCATCGAGCCGCTGGCGTCCGCGAGCAGCACCCATCGCGCCCGCGGCTCGGGGGGAACGCTCGCCAGCGGGGAGAGCGCCTCCAGCAGCGAGCCGGCATAGTCGCCCGCGGCAAAGGCGCGATCGCCGCCGACGATCAGCACCGTCCCGCCCATCTCCATCACGTATTGCCGCAACGCCTCCATCGACGCCGGCGGCAGCGATGCGGCGGAGACGTTGGCGAGTACCACGACAGATGCCCCCGCCAGTTGCGCCGCCTGCGTCGGGAGAGTCGGCGTCGCTTCGAAGCTCTCGTGGACGCCCTCGCCGACCCAGAGTCGCCGCGCAGTGTCCGTGGCCACAGGCGGAAGGCGCAGCAGGTCGTCTTCGGGCCATGGATCATCGGCGCCGACGCGCGCCACCACCGGGTGCGATGGAGCGGGCATGACGCGCACGAGCGCAGAACGCTCCACCACCCGCGAGACTGCACCGGCGGTCGTCGGCTCCACCACCAGCGTGGGAGCCTCGTCGCCCGGCAGGCCGCTCCGCGCCGTTGCGACGACCGCATCTCCATCGCGCTCCAGCCGCGTCACGGCGGCGTCGCGGGGCGCCTGGAGCAGATCCTCGGCCACAGCCAGCACCGCCGGCTGCGACCACGCCTCCAGACGCAGCCGCCCATCCGTCAGCACGACGACCACGTCCGCATCGGGCGGCGGGGACAGGCGCGTCTCCAGCGCGGGCTGCTCGGCGCCCGCGTAGTCATCGAGCGCCGTCGGCTGCTGGTCGGCGGCAAAGCTCCAGAGGGCAATCTCGCCGTGCGCGCCGAGCCGGGCCGCGGCGGAGGCAAGCCATGCCGGATCGCGCCACGGCGCGCCGCGCGTGCTGGGAGAGAGATCGACCATGAGCGCGATGCGGGGCGTGATGGGCCGGCGCGTCTCGGGCGCCCCCGCCGCCAGCGCGAGCAGCGCCAGCGACGCCAGGCACCAGAACCGGACGCCTCGCGGGAGCGCGGCGCGCCATCCAGCAAAAATGACGGCCAGCGCGACGCCGGCGGCGAAGGCGAGAAGCCACGGGGCCTGGAAGGAAAGCCAGGGGGGCACGGCCTCATCCTAACCGCGCCACGCTACACTCCACGCATGAGCAGGATGCAGCCGGCACGAAGCACGACGATTCTTGCCGTCCGCCGCGATGGGCAGACGGCCCTCGGGGGCGACGGGCAGGTGACGCTGGGCAATGTCGTCGCCAAGGCGGATGCGAGCAAGATCCGCCGGCTGAACGAGGGGAAGGTGCTCGTCGGCTTCGCCGGCAGCGCCGCGGATGCGTTCTCGCTCATGGAGCGGTTCGAGAAGAAGCTCTCGGAGCACCCGGATCACACGCGCCGCGCGGTGATCGAGCTGGCCAAGGAATGGCGCACCGACCGCGTTCTCCGCCGGCTGGAAGCGATGATGACCGTCGCCGACCGCGAAGCCATTCTCATCGTCAGCGGCGCCGGCGACATCATCGAGCCGACCGACGGCGTGGCGGGCATCGGCTCAGGCGGCCCCTTCGCCGCAAGCGCCGCCAAGGCGCTGGTGCGGCACAGCGACCTCACGGCGGAGCAGATCGTCGAGGCCTCGCTCACCATCGCCGGCGAGACGTGCATCTACACCAACACCAACATCCGCGTCGAGACGCTCTGAGCCGCCTGCCGTCAACGCCAGCCCGAGCCGATCCACGGCAGGTCCCTTTGGCCAAGCGACGGATCCACGCGTCGCAGAAGCGCGCTCAGTTGACCGGCGTGGTGCTGCACGTGGCGAAAATTGTAGAGGTGCAGCTCGCCGCGACTGAACTTGCGCATGGAAATGCCGCACCGGGCCTGGAGCGACTCGGCGGTCTCGGCGGCCAGCGTCTCGAGCAGCTTGCGCCGGCAGATTTCAACGTACTCGAGCGTCTCCTCCCTGCTGAGCCCGGCGGCGGCCTCGACGCGCTCGTCCCCGCCGCGCCGGTGAAGGTCGCGCAGCTCGAAGTCGTCTTCGTCGCCGGGTGAGAGGTAGAGATCGAGCCAGAAGAGCGTGTGGTAGGCCACCCAGCGGAATGTGCCGTTGGCGACCTTGCTCTCCCAGTGTTCCGGCGGACAGGCCTGGATGCAGTTGCGCAGCATGCAGAGCGCCGCCTCGAACTGGGCGGTGACGATCGCTTTGACATATTCGGTCATGGGGCCGCCTGGCAGGAGTGACCGCATCTTCCGAGCCTTCCGAAGCGCGGTCAAGCGCGGCCGCCGACGCCACCGGGCGCACATTCAGGGTGTGCCGAATCCCTCAACCGCCGGCCTCTACAATCGCGCCGTGATGACCCATCTCACGCCCCGCCAGATCGTACAGGAGCTCGACCGCTACATCGTCGGCCAGGATGACGCCAAGCGCGCCGTCGCGGTGGCGATCCGAAACCGCTGGCGGCGGCAGCAGCTTCCGGAGGAGATCGGCCGCGAGATCGCCCCGAAGAACATCATCATGAGCGGCCCGACGGGCGTGGGCAAGACGGAGATCGCCCGGCGCCTGGCGTCGCTGGTCGGCGCGCCGTTCATCAAGGTGGAGGCGACGAAGTTCACGGAGGTGGGCTACTTCGGACGCGACGTCGAGAGCATGGTGCGCGACCTCGTTGAGACCGCGATGGACCTGCTGCGCGAGGAGATGACCGAGGCGGTCAAGGAGCCGGCCGAGAAGGCGGTGGAGGAGCGCATTCTCGACGCCCTGCTCCCTGCCCACAGCACGCTGGGCGAGGATGAGGAGGCCCGCGAGCGGCGCCGGCGCACGCGCGACCGCTTCCGCGAGCAGCTTCGCGCCGGCGAGCTGGAGGACCGGGAGATCGAGATCAGCATCGAGCGCAAGGCGCAGGTGATGGGCGTCCTGGGCGGCGGCGCGCCGGGCATGGAGCTGGACCCGGAGATGCAGGGGATGCTCGAGCGGATGCTTCCGAGCAAGCGGGAGACGAAGCGGCTGACCGTCGAGGACGCGCGACGCATTCTCTTCGCGCAGGAGGCGGACAAGCTGATCGACCGGGACAAGATCGCCCGCGCCGCCATCGAGCGGGTGGAGGAGAGCGGGATCATCTTCCTCGACGAGATCGACAAGATCGCCGGCAGCGGGCGCGAGGGCGCCGGCGGCGCGGGCGGGCCGGACGTCTCCCGCCAGGGCGTGCAGCGCGACCTGCTGCCGATCGTGGAGGGAAGCACCGTGGTCACCAAGCACGGCCCGGTGAAGACGGATCACATCCTCTTCATCGCCGCCGGCGCGTTCCACGGCAGTAAGCCCAGCGACCTGATGCCCGAACTCCAAGGTCGATTCCCGATCCGCGTCGAGCTCAACGACCTCTCAAAGGAAGACTTTGTCCGCATCCTCCGCGAGCCGCGCAACGCGCTCACGGAGCAGCAGAAACAACTCCTCTCCACCGAGGGACTCGCCGTCGAGTTCGCCGACGACGCGATCGACCTCATCGCGCAGACCGCCTTCGACGTCAACCGCCGCCAGCAGAACATCGGGGCGCGGCGGCTCTACACCATCCTCGAGCGCGTCTTCGAGCAGGCGAGCTTCGACGCGCCCGACATGAAGGGCCAGGCCCTGCGCGTCGATGCGGCGTACGTGCGGGAGAAGCTCGGCGACATCGTGAAGGACGAGGACCTGAGCCGCTTCATCCTGTAAGCGCCCCACTCCGCGCCGTCGCGGCGTCATCACGGGCGACGCGATCGATCGCCGTGGCCAGCGTGCTGAAGTCGATCGGCTTGGTCAGGTGCTCGCGGAAGCCGGCGGCGCGGCTGCGCTCGATGTCGGCTTCCATGCCGTAGCCGCTGAGGGCGATCCCCGGGATGCCCAGCCGGCGCGCCTGCTCCATCAGTCCGTAAGCCAGGCCATCGGGCAGTCCCAGGTCGCTCACGAGCAGGTCGAAACGCGATCCGTTCTCCCCTTCCGACGTTGGCGTCCGCTCGAGTCCCAGACACGCCAGCGCTTCGGCGACGCTGCCGGCGCAGGTCACGCGGTGCCCCGCCCGGGACAGGAGCTTCATCAGGATCTCCCGCGTGCTGGCGTGATCCTCTACGAGCAGGATCCTCAACCCCTCACCGGACGTCGCCGGCGCCGCGGCCCCCGGGGTCGCCTCGTCGGGCGAACCGGCGTCGCCGGCGCGGGTGGTGGCAGTCGTGGGCAGCGAGACCGTGAACCGAGAGCCACGGCCGGATCCCTCGCTCTGAACTCCCAGGGTTCCGCCGTGCGCGCTGACCAAGGCGTGGGAAATCGTCAGTCCCAGGCCCAGCCCTCCCTCGCCGTTGTTGCGGCCCTGCTCGAAGGCGAGGAAGAGTCGCGGGAGAAGATCCGGCTCGATGCCGCGACCCTCGTCCTCGATCTCGACGACGAGGCGATCACCCTCGTCGCGTGACCGGACGGTGATGCGCTTCCCGGGCGGCGTGAACTTCACCGCGTTGGAAAGCAGGTTCCAGAAGACCTGCTGGAGGCGCGCCGGATCGGCCTGAACGACGGCGCGACGCGCGGCCAGGTCCACGTGGAGCCGCTGGCGGGCATCGCCCGAGGGGCAGCAGATCGCGATCGCGCGGCGGATGATCACGTGGGCGTCGGACGGCTCAAGGTCGAGCTCGAGCTTTCCGTGGGTGATGCGCGTGACGTCGAGCAGGTCGTCGATCAGACGCGCCTCCAGCGCCACGTTGCGGCGGATCGTCTCCACGTCGCCGCGCAGCGCCTCCGGAAGCTCCGCCGTCTGCTCCAGGAGCGAAGTGGTGAGGAGCACCGGCGTCAGCGGCGTCCGCAGCTCGTGCGAGAGGATGGCCAGGAACTCGTCCTTGGTGCGGTTGGCGCGCTCCGCGTCGGCACGCGCCTCGCGCTCGGCCGCCAGCAGGCGCTCGCGCTCCGCCTCGGCGTTCTTGCGCTCGGTCACGTCCATGCAGACGCCCACCAGCCGCACCGGCCGCCCCGACGAATCGAGAACGAAGCGCCCGCGCCCCTCGACCCAGCGGACGGCGCCGTCCGCCAGCTTCAGGCGGTATTCCATCTGGTGATCGTCGAGTCGCTCCAGCGTCCGACCGATCGTGCCGCGGACATGCTCGGCGTCCTCCGGATGCACGTCGGCAAGAAAGGCGTCGAAGGTGCCCGCGAAGGTGCCGGGTGCAAGGCCGTGTATCTCCTCCAGGCGCGGAGACCAGGTGACGCGGTTGCTCGCCAGGTCCCACTGCCACGTCCCCATCCGCCCGCTGTCCAGCGCGATCAACATGTGCTGCTGGTGCTCGCGCAGCGCGTGCTCGGCGCTTCCGCGCCCCGCGACGGCGGCGGCCAGGATCAGCGCCGTCAGCGTCGCCACCCCCACGAACGCCTGGAGCAGCAAGAGCGCGTGGTTCGGATCCGCGACGGCAAACAGGCCGTGCCCGCCGCTAGTGCCCCAGATCGCGATCGCCGTCGTCAGCCCCGCCGCGGCGATCGCACCGTGCTGGTGGAACCGATAGGCCGCCCAGAGCAGCAGCGGCACGGTCAGGTACGACAGCGGGTAGTGATTCACCGGCCCGTGCAGCCCCCCGGCGAAGAGGTATGCGCCGACGGCACAGATGGCCGCCACGAGCAGCGCCGCCTCGAGCGATCGCGAGAGCCCGAGCACCGGGAGCGGCCGACCGAGCCAGATCAGCAGCAGCGGCGCAACCGTCACGCTGCTCGCGAAGTCGCCCGTCCACCACGTCAGCCAGACCGGCGCATACCAGATCGGCTCGACACGGCCCGCCGCCCACAGCGTCGTCACCCCCACCGTGGCTGCCAGCGCCGTCGAAGGCAGCGCCGCGAAGAAGACGTAGCGGACGATGTTCTCGGCCGACTGGAACGCCTCGCGTCCGCCGGCGAAGGTGCGTGCCAGCCACGCGCCCAGGAGCGCCTCCGCGGTGTTGCCGACGACGATTCCGAGGGTGGGGAGGAGCGCACCGGTTGTCGTCAGGTTGACCAGGAGCGACCCAAGCGCGATCGCGGGCCACACGCGGTAGCCCAGGAGGAGGATCGCCGCGATCGCCAGCCCCGTCGGGGGCCAGATGGCCGAGGCGCTCTCGTTGATGAGGGCGTGGGAAAGCCCCAGCTTTCCGGCGGCGAAATAGGCCGCTCCCACCGCCGCCAGCACCGCCAGATGCAGTAGGAGTCGCCTTGTCATTCGGATCCTGGTGGCGAAGCGGTGCCGGGGCGGCGAGTGTAGCAGCACTGCCTTCCGCCGGGAAGGGTGATCCGGCGGCGCTAGGTGGCCAGGACTTCGTGGATGTATTTGACCGCCATCGCCCCCTCCCCGACCGCGCTGGCGACGCGCTTGATCGAGCCGCTCCGGACGTCGCCCACCGCGAAGACCGACTGGCGGCTGGTTTCCAGCAGGAACGGCTGGCGGTCCGCGTTCCAGTGCCTGGCGTACTCCTCGTGCCGCTCGGCCTCCCGCCCGGTGAGGACGAACCCGCGGTCGTCGAGGGCGACGCAACCGCGGAGCCAGTCGGTGTTGGGGTCTGCGCCGATCATGATGAAGGCGCCACGCGTCGGCACGCGGAACTCCTCGCCGCTCTCGCAGCGCACCTTCACCGCCTCCAGGTGCTGATCCCCCTCGAAGGCGGTGACCTGGCATCCCGTGCGCAGCTCGATCCGGTCCGAGCGCTCGATCCGGTCGATCAGGTAGCGCGACATCGTGCTCGCGAGGCTCTTGCCGCGGATCAGGAGCGAGACCTTGCTCGCGAAGTTGCACAGGAAGACCGCCGCCTGCCCGGCGCTGTTGCCGCCGCCCACCACGACCACCTCCTCGCCCATGCAGGGGGAGGCCTCGGCGTGCGTGCAGCCGTAGTAGATCCCCTTCTGCTCGAAGCGCTCCCGGTCCACCGCATCGAGCTTCCGGTAGCGCGCGCCGGTCGCGAGGATGACGACGCGCGCGCCGACGTGTTCCGGCCCGCCGTTGCCGCCCTCGAGGGTGATGCGCTTCAGGCCGTCCGCGCATTCGATGCTCACCGCGCGCGTCGGGCTGGTGATCGTGGAGCCGAACTTGCGCGCCTGCGTGGCTGCCGCGTTGGCCAGGTCGGAACCGCTGATGCCGGTGGGGAAGCCCAGGTAGTTCTCTATCTTGCTGCTGGCGCCCGCCTGCCCGCCCGGGGCGACGGCATCTACCACCAGCGTCCGCAGCCCCTCGCTCGCGGCATAGACGGCGGCAGCCAGGCCGGCCGGGCCTGCCCCGACGACGGCGACGTCGTAGAGCTCCTCGTCGATGTCGGGGCGAAGACCGAGACAGCCGGCGAGCTCGTCGACGCTCGGGTTGCGCATCAGCGGACCGTTGCTGCAGACGACGACCGGCGTCTGCTCCGGCGTGATCCCCAGGCGGCTCAGCAGTCGCTCGGTGTCGGGGTCGTTCTCGACGTCGCGCCACTGGTGCAGCACGCGGCTGCGCGTCAGGAACTCCTTCAGCTCGAACGCCCGCTGCGACCAGCGCGAGCCGATGAGCTGCACCCCCACGCCGCGCTGCTCCAGCAGGCTGCGACGCTCCAGCAGGGCGCGGAGGATGATCTCTCCGCTCTCTGAATCCTCCGCCAGCACACGCTGGAGCGCGTCGAAATCGAGCTGCATCGCCCGGGTCGGCCCTTCGGCGACGGCGGAGACCATCGTCGGCTGGTTGTTCACCAGTTGCAGCTCGCCCGTGAAGTCGCCGGGGTCCAGGACGCTCAGCAGCTTGCGGTGCGGTTCGGTGCCGTCCTCGCCCGGCTCGTCGGCGACCACCTGCACGCGCCCGCGGCTGACCACGAAGAAGCCCGGCTCGCGATCGCCGGCGCGGTAGAGATATTCACCGTCGGCGAACTCCCGGCAGGTCGCCAGCGGTTCGAGCCGGCGCATCTGCTCGCGCGTCAGTCGGGGGAAGGCGGCTGGGTGCTCGGCCTGATCCTGCAATGTTTCCTGCGTGTCGTTCGGGCTCATGCGCGACCTCTGCCGGGGGCGATGTTAAGGGCGATGGGCGATTTCCGCCGCGGGCGTTCTGGGTGCGGCCCGGCTTGACGCACCGGCGCCTGTTGGCGGAAAGTGGGCGGCATGACCGCCTACGGTTCACGCTCCGTCATTCTCCTCACCTTCCTCCTGGTCCTGATCATGCCGCACGTCTCCCTCGCCCGGTCCCCCGCCACCCGTCCTTCCGGCGCGGCGGACGGGCCGCCACGGGAGGACGCCCCGATCGCCATCGCCATCCACGGCGGGGCTGGGACGATCCAGCGGCAGAACATGACCCCCGAGCTGGACCGGGCGTATCGCCAGACCCTGGAGGAGGCCCTGCACGCCGGCCACGAGATCCTGGCGCGCGGCGGGACGAGCCTCGAGGCGGTCGAGGCGGCGATCCTGGTGATGGAGGATTCGCCCCTCTTCAACGCGGGCAAGGGCGGGGTCTTTACGAACGAGGGGCGCGTGGAACTGGATGCGAGCGTGATGGAGGGTCACACGCTGCGGGCCGGCGCCGTGGCGAGCGTGACGACGATCCGCAACCCGATCAAGGCGGCGATCGCCGTGATGAACCAGACGCCGCACGTGCTGCTGATCGGCGAGGGCGCCGAGAAGTTCGCCGCCGACGCGGGGCTGGAGATCGTGGAGAACGAGTACTTTCACACCGACCGTCGCCGCCGCGCGCTGGAGGAGGCGCAGCGGCTGGAGGCGCAGCAGGGCGCGCGGGTGATCGGCATCGGCGAGGGGCAGACGGACATGCCCCACCGCCTCCACCAGGAGGTGGAGGGGAAGTTCGGCACCGTCGGCTGCGTGGCGCTGGACAAGTCCGGCAATCTCGCGGCGGGCACGAGCACGGGTGGGCTGACGAACAAGCGCTTCGGGCGCGTGGGCGACACGCCGATCGTCGGCGCCGGCAACTTCGCCGACAACGGGACGTGCGCCGTGAGCGGCACGGGGCAGGGGGAGTTTTTCATCCGCCTCGGCATCGCGGGCGACGTCGCGGCACGGATGCGTTACGCGGGCGAGTCGCTCGAGAATGCGGCGGCGGTGCAGATGCACCGGCTGGGCGAGATGAACGCGCAGGGCGGGCTCATCGCGATGTCGAAGGCGGGTCGGCCCGTCTTCGTCTTCAACACCGCCGGCATGTACCGCGGCCTCATCGGCATCGACGGCAAGGTGGAGGTGGCGATCTACGGCGACGGGGAGCGCATTCCGGGCGACCACGCCGCCAACGGCGGAACCGACTGGGGCGCGAGCTTCAGGTAGCCCGCGCGTTGTGGGCCGCCCGTCACTCCCCCTGGGTTTCCATCCCCGCCGCGGCGGAGTCGAGGAGCATCGTGAAGCGCCCCTCGCCGGGGTCGATCAGCTTGATCGGGTAGTCGAGCGGGTCGCCGTCCCCCTCGAGCACCTCGCGAACGGCGTCTGCCTTGCCGGCGCCGGCGACCAGCGCCAGCGCCTCGCGGCTGCGGTTGGCGAAGGGCGCGGTGAGGGTGATGCGCCACGCGCCCGCCCCGCCGTCGAGCTTGGGGACGAAGTTGGCGACGCAGCGGTGCTTCGTCTCGCCCAGCGCGCTGGTGCGCGGGAAGAGGCTGAGCGTGTGGCCGTCGTCTCCCATGCCCAGCAGGAGCATGTCGAGCCCGCCCGCATCGCCGAAGCGTTCCTTGAGCATCTGCCCATACTCCCTGGCGGCTTCCTCCGGGTCGAGCTCCCCCTTCATGCGGTAGACGTTGTCGCCGGGGATGGGCACGTGATCGAGCAGGGCCGCCCTTGCCATGCCGTAGTTGCTCTCGGGATGCTCCGGCGGAACGCACCGCTCGTCGCCGAAGAAGATCTCGACGCGCGGCCAGTCAATGCGCCAGTTGAACGACTCGCCGGCGAGCAGCTCGTAGAGGGCCCGCGGCGTGCTCCCGCCGGCAAGGCAGAGAGCAAAGGTCTCCCGCTCCTCCAGCGCCTGCCGGCATGCGATGACGATGCGCTCCGCGGCGGCGCGGGCCAGGAGCCCGGGATCAGGATGCACCTCGATTGCTGGGACGCTCATGCCGGGAGTGTTGCGCGCATCCCGCCCGGAGGCAACGCGGAGGTTCGGGAGGCGGCTCAGCCGATCCGCAGGCCGTTGGGCATCGGGCGATCGACGGTGAGCAGCGCGAGGCAGAGGCCATCGGCATTCACCGGCCCGAGCGTGAGAAACTCACTCTTGACGCCCGCGATGCGCTTCGGCGGAAGGTTGACGACGCCGATCACCTGCCTGCCCACGACTTGGTCCGCCTCGGCGAGGTGCGTGATCTGCGCGCTGCTGGTGCGGACACCGATGTCGGGGCCGAAGTCGACGGTGATCACGTACGCGGGCTTGCGGGCCTTCGGATTGGGCTCGCAGGTGAGGACGGTGCCGACCCGCAGGTCGGCGTGGAAGAACGGGTGAGACTCAGCTTCCATCGAGCCGAGGGTAGGCCGCCCGCAACGTCGAAGCTGACGATGAACAGGCATCGGGGGATGGGCTGGCCTGCGTCAATCCCCGTCCCCCGCATCCGTTGAATAAGCCAGCGATCCGCATTCGGGACATCGATCGGTGGCGACGCGGACGGTGTGGCCGCAGTCGGGGCACATGCCCGCCTCCCGCATCATCCGCCTGCGGCGGCGGCGAAGATCCCGCCGCCCGTCGGCGACCCCGCCGGCCTTCGAGATGGTGCGGCGGATGAAGATGACCACCGCCGGCGCCACCGCCACCACGCCGCCGAGGCAGAGCCATTCGCCCGTCGCAACGGCGAGTGACGGCGGAAGGAGCGAGCCAGCGTCAGTCATCCCGGCTTCTGTTCCCTGGTGGAGAGTCTGGAGGCGTACCGCGCGCCTCACGCGATCTCGTGTACCGGCTTCGGCAGGTCATCCTTGATGATCTGATGCTTCGCCGCCTCGCCGTCGTGGGTGAAGAGGATCATCTCATCGTCGATGCGCGCCTGGAGGTGGCAGGGCCGGCCCCAGATGCGCACGAGGTTCTTCAGCGTCTCCACCGCGTACTTGATCTCGATGTCCAGGCCGTTGTGCCTGTGGGCCAGGAACAGCTCGCCGCGGTTGGCGTAGTTGCCGTCCACCACGTAGATGAATGGCCGGCCCATGTTCGTCAGGCGGTAGAGCATCGTCTGCTTGATGCGCTGCGGGTCGCGGCTGAGGATGCGGAGCTGGCCGGTGTGCGGGTCGCGGCCGTACTGGTAGAACTTGTGCTTCTCGATGAACTCCGGCGTCATGAACTCGTCGATGAACGTCGCGTCGTTGTAGATGCGCCGGACCTCGAAGATCTTCTCCCGTCCCTGTCCGAGGCCGCGATCCCAGCCGTCGCGCTCGCCGAGCCGCCCCGCCTCGTCATACTCCTTGCCGAAGCGCCCCTTGTTCCAGCGATCCTCGATGTCGCGGAAGAGCTCCAGGCCGATCTTGTACGGGTTGAAGCCGCCCGGCGGCATGTGCACGGTGCCGCTGTGGTGGTCGGCGTAGTCGATGACCTCCGTCGCGTCGAGGAAGTGGCGCGTCATGAGCGTGGAATGCCAGTAGCTGGCCCATCCCTCGTTCATCACCTTCGTCATCCCCTGCGGGGCGTAGTAGTACGCCTCGTCGCGCACGATCGAGAGGATGTCCACCTGCCAGTCCTCCAGGCGCGCGTGCCGCAGCAGGTAGAGCAGCACGTCGCGCGTCGGCCGCGCGGGCGTGATGGCGCGCCGCTCCTCCGCCTCGGCGGCCCGCTTCGCCTCCGCCTCCAGCACCTCGGGCGGGTTGATCCAGCGATCCATGTAGTCCTTCGCCTGGAACCGCCCCGTCTGCCCGGCATCCGGCCGGCGGCGGTCGCGCTTCGGGGCCTCGAGCGGCCCGCGCTTCATGAAGACGCTGTGCGGGTCGATCAGGTCTTCGACGCTGAGGCAGACGTCCATCCAGCGCTCGACGGTGTCATAGCCGTGCTTCTCGATGTGCCGGCGCACGCGCGTTGCGTGGTTGGCCATCGTGTCCATCATCTTGCGGTCGGTCGCGCTGAACCAGAGGTTGTTCTTGAAGAAGTCGGCGTGTCCGTAAACGTGGGCGATCACCAGCTTCTGATCCACCAGCGGGTTGCTCTCCTGGAGATAGGCGTAGCACGGATCGTTGTTGATCACCATCTCGTAGATGCGCCCCAGCCCGTAGTGGTGCTGCTTGGCCATCCGCTCGTATTCCATCCCCCACTTCCAGTGCGGGTAGCGCGTCGGAAAGCCGCCGAAGCTGGCGATCTGGTTCATCTGCTCGTACGAGCACATCTCGAAGACGACCGGGTAGAAATCCAGCCCGTACGAGCGCGCCCGCTCGCGGATCTCCTTCTTCGCGGCATTCAGTTCCGGCGGAAACGGGATGATGTCGGCAAGAACGGGCATAACACCGATTATACGAGGCAGGATGCACCGAGGTTGCGGGCCGGGTCATGGCAACCGCCGGCCGCAGCCGGTAATCTGGCCGCCGGCGTCGCCCGGCGGCGCGCCGTCTCCTTGCCCGCGCCGGTCAGCGGGCGCCATTCATTCATCGGCGAAACAGTGGGGCGAATATGCAACAGGAAGCGTCCGGCGGGCACGATTACGACGTCCTGATCGTCGGCGGTGGGCCCGCCGGGTCGACCTGCGCCACGCTGCTGCGGAAGTACGACCCCCAACTGCGCGTGCTCGTCGTGGAGAAGGAGACGTTTCCGCGCGATCACATCGGCGAGAGCCAGCTGCCGAGCATCAGCCCGATCCTGAACGAGATGGGCGTGTGGGACAAGGTGGAGGCGGCGAACTTCCCCATCAAGGTCGGCGCCAGCTACACGTGGGGCAGGAACTTCGATCGCTGGGACTTCGACTTCGTGCCGGTGGAGACTTGGAAGGAGGAGCCCCGCCCCGCCCGGTATACCGGACAGCGCACGCACACCGCCTTCCAGGTCGATCGCGCCCTCTACGACGACCTCCTGCTGAAGCACGCCGCGGAGATGGGGGCCGAGGTGCGGCAGGGAACGCGCGTCGTCGAGATACTGCGCCGGGGCGACCGCGTGACCCGCATGCGGCTGTCCGACGGCTCCGCCGTCACCGCCCGGTACTACGTGGATGCCAGCGGCGTCGTCGGGCTGCTGAAGCGGGCAATGGAGATCGGCTCGGAAGCGCCCGAGGCGCTGCGCAACATCGCGGTCTGGGATTACTGGCAGAACGCCGACTGGGCGGTCGAGATCGGCGTCGGCGGGACGCGCGTTCAGGTCCGGTCGCTCACCTACGGCTGGATCTGGTTCATCCCGCTCGGGCCGACGCGCACAAGCATCGGTCTCATCTGCCCCGCCGAGTACTACCGGCAGAGCGGGAAGTCGGCCGAGGCGCTCTATCACGAAGCGCTGGCGTCGCAGGAAGACATCGCCGGACTGCTGGTGAACGCCGCGCCCGAGGGGAAGATCCAGAGCTGCAAGGACTGGTCTCACCTGGCGGACCGGATCGCCGGCGAAAACTGGTTCCTGGTTGGCGAGGCGGCGGGCTTCGCCGATCCGATTTTGGCGGCCGGGATGAGCCTGGCCCACTCTTCGGCGCGCGAGGCGGCCTACACGATCCTCGAACTGGATCGCGGCAACCACGACGCGTCCTGGCTCCGCCAGCGGTACAACGACCGCAACCGCAACAACATTGCCCAGCACATCCGGTTTGCGCAGTACTGGTACAGCGCCAACGGCTGCTTCAGCGACATCAAGGCCCACTGCCAGCGCATCGCCTCGGAGGCCGGCCTGAGTCTCGAGCCGCAGAAGGCGTGGGCGTGGCTCAGCCAGGGTGGGTTCACGACGGAGACGATCCACCTCCCCACCGCCGGAAGCTTCGATGTCGCCAGCGCCAAGCAGATCCTGCGGTTCTTCGAGGAGCCGGAGAAGGCCGCCGCAAAAGGCGGCAAGTCCACGAAGGCGACGCGAAAAAAGGAGAAAGCACTGGAGGGGACGCAGTGGCTGGCGGATGGGTACAACGTCTTCCGGCTCAACCTGGAGGGCGCGACCGAGACGCGGATCGGCGAGCTGAGAGACGGCAGGATCGAGGCGATTCCGTGCTATGTCCGCACCATGGCGGGACGGGAACGGAAGCTGCCGCTGGCGGGCCAGTATGGAAACCTTGTTCGCCTGCTTCAGCAGACGCAGGACGGCGCCCTGATCGTCCGCTCGCTCCAGGCGACGCTGGCACAGCGCCATCCGCCCGGCGAGGCGTTGTTCATCCTCAGCCAGCACATGCAGATCCTGGACATCCTGATCCAGGAGGGATGGGTGATACGGGCACGGGACCGGAGCCGCCCGATGCTCAACCTGACGCACGGCTCACGCTACATTCGCGACAGCCGCGAGTCGGAGCAGGCCCTGGCGGCCGCCGGGCGGAGCGGCGTGATGAAGTCGCGCATCTGAGAGCACCGCGTGTGAAAGGCAGAACGCCCGCACCGGATGGCGCGGGCGTCCAAACTCAAAGTGACCTTGAGGCGAAGCCCTCAGCGTCGTCTGCGGAGCAGCGCCAGCGCGCCGAGCCCCAGCACCGATGCCGCTGCCGGCTCCGGGATCGCCGAGATCGTCGCGCCCTCGATACTGAAGTTGTTGTAGATGTTCGCGTTCGCATCGGTCGCCCAGTCATTGGCAAGCGTCAGCGCGTACGAGCCGCCGTCGCCGAGCGGGATGACCGGGCTGTCGTCCGTGGAGTTGAACGTGTCGGAGTAGAACCCGGGGTTGGTCGAGCCGGAGCCGCCGAAGGCCCAGAGCGCGTCGGCGTTGCCCTCGTTTGTGAATCCGCCGATGGTAAACGTGTCGCCCGTGGACACGTCCGTGATCACGACCTGGAGGTCGCTGGCCCAGGAGGCGTCGGCGACCGTCTCGTCGTAGTCGAACGAGATCGTGAAGTTGTCCAGCGGCCCGCTCGAGGTGAAGCCTGGCGTCGAGGCAATCTCACCACCGGCGAGGGTGTGGTCGCCGAAATTGACCACATCGGCCTCGGCCGAGCCGGCGAAGGCTGCGAGCGCGGCGCCTGCCGCCGTTGCAGCGAACGCCCGATTGAATCGGGATTCCGGGATGCGCATCAGATTCCTCCCTTGAAGGCGATGGAAGACCGCGGTTGGCCGCAGAAGGGCCGCATAGATGAATCCCGAGCGGTTGCTCAGGACGTGGCCAAGGTAACGGAAGGCTCGCCCGATGGCAACCCCCTTCACTACCTGCGGGCGTCAATCAGCAGCGAATCGAGAATCTGGGCAAGCCCTGCGGCCTGACGGTGCAGGAGCACGACACCATCACATCAGCGGCGGCAGGCTTTGGAGCGCGCGAAGCGTCATGATCTGCCCGACGTGGTAGCTGTCGTGCGGCACGAGATACTGGATTCGCGAGAGATCCGTCGCCTCGTTGGCGAACGCTGCGGCGAGGCGGTGCTGCGTCTGGGCGAAGCGATCCTGCGTCGCTTGCCATGCCGCCTCGGACGTGTCGGCGGGGGCTTCGAAGTTGCGCCGCTCGATCTCCTCCCTCGGCACGGTCTCCCCCGCGAGCTTGCGCAGCTCATGCTCGCGCCAATAGCAGACGTGCATCACCAGCTGCCAGATGCTGTGCCTTCCCTCCGCAGGGCGCCAGGCAGCCTGCTCGGGCGTCAGGCCTTCGAGCGCCCGCTTCCATGGGACGGCCCAGAGTCCCCCCTCCCACGCCTCATCCCAGGTGCGTACAAGAAACCGCCGGGCCGATTCGTCGCCGACCTTGCTCATGACGACTTTGTACCAACGCCCGTTCGCGCGGTCGACGGTGATTCGCACACCATCGACGCCACGCGGGCTCCCCGGATGTCTCGGATGATCCGTGCAACCCGTCTACTCCCCACCGTCCCTCTGCTCGATATCCCCTCGTCCGTTCCCGGCGTTCGAGGAGGGTGACAGGAGGCAAGATGCACCGGTGAGCGCCAGCATGACGCCCACGCCACCCGCCACGATCACCCACAGACCGGGAACATGGTCAACCGGGTCGGCGGCAACCATCGGCAGCAGGAGCAGAATGCCGAGCAGGACAAGCCCGCCGGCGACGGTGCGCCGCCACCGGCCGCTGGCGTGCGTAATCCACCCCGCGACCACGGCAAGGAGCAATCCGCTGAAGACTTGAATCAGGAGGTCCGGCATCGGTCAGGCGGTGCGCATCATCTCGAACTGCGACAGGAATGGCAAAAGGCCCGCTTCCGCCAGCGCCTTCGCGAGCGGGCCATCCTCTGGCTCGTCGATGATCCGCAGCGGTCTGCCGGGGTAGACCGCACCGAGCCCGGCCACGAGGTCTCCCGCGGCCAGCGTATCCGCGGCCCGGGCATCGAGCAGGCCGACACGATCCGGCCCCGGAACCGCCAGCGCGAGAGCACGCACGTCACCGTCGGCAGGCACTGCCAGCAACTCCGCCGTCGGGATATCGGCGAGCATGCGGCGCACCACCGGCCGATCGCGCCGGAAGGTCGGCTCCGCGCGACGACGCAGGGCGGCATGAAGGTCTTCCCAATCGGCGAGCGGGCGCGGGCGCGCTGCGGCGGCATTGGGAGCGCCGGCGCTCGGGACGCCCTGGAAGGAGACGAGTCGGCGGATCTCCCGAAACCCCGCGGCGGCGTAGACGCGCCGGGCGGGGTTGACGTCGATCACCTCGAGGCGCGTCTCGCGAATGCCGGCGGTGTCGAGCAGGCGGTTCTGCTCGGCCATGAGGCGTCCGGCGAGGCCCTTGCGACGATGCTCCGGCGCGATGCCGAACCCGCCGATCCAGGCGCAGCGGCCCTCCGCGCGCTCGTCCACCCCCGCGAGGGAGAAGCCGGCGGGCTCATCGTCGACGATCAGGATCGGCGAAAGCGCAAGGTCGATCGCGGACCAGCGGAGGTGCTTCGCCAGCCGGGCCTCGTCCATCGTGTTGTCGACGAAGTAGCCGGCGAACCCGCGGTTCCAGATGTCGAGGAGGTCTGTGGAAGAGAGACGGTCGGCGGTGGTGTGGGTCGTGAGCATTGGTCGCGCGCTCCTGCCGCAAGTCACGCGCGCGTGGACGAAGGGTTGCCGCGGACGTTCGGCCAGATCACTTCATCCGCTTCAGTATCTGCTCCATCCCCCGGCCCGCACCGGCGAATGCCAGCAGCAGAAGCACCAATCCCACAAACATCCACCAGAAGGAATGGCCGACGTGCGCCCCCATCCAAATGAACCCGCTGACCAACAGGATCAATGCCAGAAGAGTGAAGACGCTCTGGGTGAAAGCCCGGGCGACCGAGAGCGCGATTCGCTCCGCCGTCGATCGCGAGCGGCTTGGGGCACCGGTGGAGCGGTAATCCAGTGGCTTGCCCGGTTCCTGCCCCATCCAGTCAGTGCCCCTTCCCGAAGAATGTCTTGATCGAGTCGTAGATGTCGTCCTTCGTGTTCACGCGGCTGGTCAGCACCTTCTCCTCGCTCTTGAGGTGGTCGTGCAGGACGTTGATGAAGTTGCCGCTGCCGTAGGCGCTGGCCACCTGGCAGTAGCCGAAGAGGTTGCTCGCGGGGAGCAGGTGATCGCGGATCAGCTTCACGCACTCGCGGCTGTCGGCCTCGCTGGAGTTGTCGCCGTCGGAGAAGTGGAAGAGGTAGATGTTCCAGTCGTTCGGGTCGTAGTGCGTCTCGATCAGGTTGCGGCAGGTGTTGTAGGCGCTGCTGATTTTCGTCCCGCCGTCCTCGCGGAGGTGGTAGAAGGTGTGCTTGTCCACCTCGCGGGCCTGGACGTCGTGGACGATGTAGCGCGTTTCGATGCCGTCGTAGTTCTTGCGCAGCCACGTGTCGATCCAGAAGCTCTCGAGCCGCACCAGCTCCTTCTGCTCCTCCCCCATGGAGCCGGAGACGTCCATCATGAAGATGATCAGGGCGTTGCTCTGCGGAACCTTCACCTCCTTCCACGACCGGTAGCGGATATCGCGCTTCTCCGGGATGATCACCGGGCGCTGCGGGTCGTACTGCCCCAGCATGATCTGCCGCTTCAGCGCCTCCTTGTAGCTGCGCTTGAAGTGGCGCAGCCCCTCCGGCCCCACCCGGCGGATGCCGCTGTAGCGATCCTTCACCGTGCTGATCCGGTGCTTCCCCTTCGGCTCGATCCGCGGAAGGTTCAGCTCCTCGCCGAGGATCTCCGCCAGCTCGTCGAGCGTAAGGTCGACTTCCATGAGGTGCTGGCCCGGCTCGGTGCCGCCCTGGCTTCCCTTCCCCTGCCCCTGGCCCACGCCGTCCCCCTCCTCGCCGTCGCCCATGCCGACGCCGGTGGAATTGTCGCCGTATCGGAAGTTGGGCAGCTCGACCTGGTGGACGGGAATGCTGATGAGGTGCTTCCCCTCCTTGCCGATGAGCTCCCCCTTGCTGAGGAACTTGCGCAGGTCGTCGCGGATGCGTCCCTTGACGATCTGGCGGAAGCGCTGGTGGTCTTTCTCGATATTCAGGACCACGGTGTTACTCCGATCACATGCGACTCCGATTCTATCGACCCCCAGCCAATCCGACCTCCCTCAGCAGCGGTCCCACCGCCACCGGCCTTCCCTCCTCCGCCGAGCGGCGCACCGCCTCCATCACGCAGTAGGTCTCCACCCCCTCCTCCAGGTTCGGCGAGTGCGGCCTGCCCTCGAGTATCGCTTCTGCGAAGTGCTGGGCGTAGTTGGCGAACTCGCCGTAGTGCATGCCGTGCACCTCGCTGTTGAAGTAGTAGTGCCGGCCGGCGTAAAGGTGATCCTCGACGAACTCCGTCATCGGATCGCCCGCCTTCCCCGTCCAGATCAGCTTCATGTCGTGGTACTGAGCCATGCTCGTCCCGCCGCTGGCGTAGACGACGCACTCGATGCTGTTGCGGGCCTTCGGCAGTTCGTGCAGGCCATAGTGCCCCATCACCCGGCCGAGCCGGCCGTCGGCGCTGCGGAGATTGACCGTGTAGATGTCCCGCCCCGCCAGGCCGTGCTCGCGGCCCATCGCGCTCGTCGAGCCGTAGCAGTGCACCTCCTCGATCCGCCCGAGATACCAGCGGATGAGGTCGATCGGGTGCGACAGCCCGAGGAAGGTCCAGTCGGTATCGGTCGCGGTCCAGGGGCTCTTGCGGTAGTACCAGTCCATCCGGTGGACGTAGTGGGCGTCCACCATCTCGATCCCCGCCAGTCCGCCGAGTTCGCCGCGCTCGAGCTGCGCCCTCTGCCGGCGGAACGGCTCGAAGAAGCGGGTGGACTGCCCCACTAGGAGCTTTCTCCCGGTGCGGCGGCCGGCGTCGAGGATGCGCGCGGCGCCTTCCAGCGAGTTCGTCAGCGGCTTGGTGCAGATGACGTGCTTGCCCGCCTCGAACGCGCGGACGACGTGCTCGGCATGGAGCGGATCGGGCGTGTAGATGGCGACCACCTGCACGTCGTCGCGCGCCAGCATCGCGTCGTAGTCGTCGGCGACGAAGAGGCCCTCAAGCTCGCGTGCCGCCGCCTGCCGCTTCTCGGCGGAGAGATCGCACCCGGCGACCGGGCGAATCGCTGTGCAGCGCGTCGCGGCGGCGACCAGGAGCGTGCGCCCCTCGTGAAGGCCGATGACGCCCAGGCCCAGCGCGTCTGGCCGATGCTCGTTGCGCGCGAGCGGGAGCGTGCAGGGGATTTCCTCTATGAAAGCCATTGTCGTCAGTCAGCCGTGTGTGATTCGCCGGGGCGAGCGAACCCGGCCATGAGCCGAAGCCGTGGGGGAGCGCCATGCGCTAGAGCCGGGCCCGAACCTCCTCGAGCGTCGGCATGCCCGGGATCGCACCGGCGCGCGTCGTGGCGACGCCCGCCGCCGCACACGCGAACGTGGCGGCGTCGTCCAGCGCGTCCCCCGCCGCCAGGCGGGCGGCGAGCGCGCCGGCGAAGCAGTCACCAGCGCCGACCGTGTCGATCGGCTGGACGTCGATCGCCGGGACGCGGCGCATGCCGTGACGCTCATCGTCGATCAGCACCCCGCCGGCGCCGAGCGTGACGATCACCGCGCCGGGCCCCAGCGCCAGCAGCGCGCGCGTCACCGTGCCGAGATCCGCCCCCGTGTGCTCCGCAACCACCGCCGCCTCCACCTGGTTGGCCACAAGCACAGAAACCCGCTCCAGCAGTGATCGCGGAAGCAGCATCGCCGGCGCCGTGTTGAGGACGAAGCGCCGGCCGGCGCAAGTGGCGATCTCCGCCGCCTTCGCGACCGCCTCCGGCGGCGTCTCCAGCACCGCGAGCGTAACGTCCGCCTCCTCGATGCTGGCACGCGACGCCTCGACCTGCTGCGGCGTCACCGCGGCGTTCGCGCCCGAGGCGACGACGATCGTGTTCTCCCCCTTCTCGTCCACCGTGATCAGCGCCACGCCCGTGGCGACGCCGGGAACGGTCCGGACATGTCCGGCATCGATCCCCTCCCCTTCGAGCGCCTGCCGCATGGAGCGGCCGAAGGCGTCATCGCCGACGGCGCCGACCATGGCGACCCGCGCTCCCAGCCGGGCGGCGGCGACGGCCTGGTTGGCTCCCTTTCCGCCCGGGTGCTGCTCGAACGCCCCGCCGATGATCGTCTCCCCCGCCGCCGGCAGGCGCGGGGCGCGGACGACGAGATCCATGTTGATGGAGCCGACGACGCAGACGCTGCCGGCGGGAGCCGGGGCGGAGCCTTGCGCTGATTCGGGCGGTGGATGCATGGTTCGCCGGAGTTCTCAACCACGAATGAACACGGACAAACGAGCAACCAAACCGGGCGCGCCGCTCTGCCCGTGAAGGAGCACCGTCTCCGGCGCCTAGTCCTCCTGCTTGCTGTCTCCGCGGGCGAAGATGCTCGCAACGTAGTTCAGCACGTCCGTCGCGCTGGCCTCGTTGTAGCCGAAGTACTTGATCAGCCGCTGCTTGACGACGTCGATCTTCTGCTGCGTCTCGTCGTCGACGACGGACGAGACGAGGTTCTTCAGCTTGATCGTGTCGCGCTGGTCCTCGAACAGCTTGAGCTCCAGGGCCTTGAGCAGCCGCGCGTTGGTGTGGTACTCGAACTTCTTACCGTCCAGCGCCAGCGCCCCGATGTAGTTCATGATCTCCTGTCGGAAATCGTCCTTGCGGCTCTCGGGGATGTCGATCTTGGCCTCGATCGAGCGCATCAGCCGCTCATCCGGCTCCTCGTCCTTGCCGGTGTAGCGGTTGCGCACCTTCTCGTGCTGCGTGTAGGCCCGCACGTTCTCGATGTAATTCGCGGCGAGGCGCTTGATCGCGTCCTCGTCGGCGCTGATGGCCCGCTGCACCTCGCCCTTGATGATGTCCTCGTACTCGTCCTTCACGACCGAGAGCAGCTCGCGGTACTCCTTCTTCAGCTCCTCGTCGGTGATGAGGCTGTGGTGCGTCAGGCCCGCCTCGAGCTCGTTCATTACCATGAACGGGTTGATCATGCGATCCTCCTGCGACTGGTGCGACACGAGGGTGTTGCTGATCTTGTCCTGGATGTAGCGCGGGCTGATCCCCGTCATCCCTTCCCGCGGCGCCTCCTCCTTCAGCTCCTTGATGCTCTCCTCCGTGAAGCCGGGGATGCTCTTGCCGTTGTAGAGCTTCAGCTTCTGCATCTTCGTAATCCCCGCCTTCTTTGGCTCCGCGAGGCGCGTCAGCACCGCCCACATCGCCGCCACCTCGATCGTGTGCGGGGCGATGTGGATGCCGCGGATGCGCTCCGGGCCGAAGTCCTTCTCGTAGATCCGCACCTCGTCGTCCAGCCGCGTGTTGTACGGCACGTCGATCTTGATCGTGCGGTCGCGGAACGCCTCCATCATCTCGTTGCCCTGGAGGCGCTTGTACTCCGGTTCGTTCGTGTGCCCCAGGATCACCTCGTCGATGAACGTCTGGGCGAACTTCTTCGGCTTGATCACCCGCTCCTGGCTCGCCGTCAGCAGGTCGTAGAGGAACGCCACGTCCAGCTTCAGGATCTCGATGAACTCCACGATCCCGCGGTTGGCGACGTTGAGCTCACCGTCGAAGTTGAAGGCGCGCGGGTCGCTGTCGCTGCCGTACTCGGCGATCTTGCGGTAGTTGATGTCGCCCGTGAGCTCCGTCGAGTCCTGGTTCTTCTCGTCCTTGGGCTGGAACGTGCCGATGCCGACGCGGTTGGTCTCCGACAGGATCAGCCGGCGGACGCGGACGTGGTCCATCGCCTTGTTCCAGTCGCCGTCGTAGTGCTCCACGAGGTCCTTGAAGACCTTGCGGCAGAACGGGCAGACGTCGCCGTACAGGCGGATCTTGTGGCCGTCGTCCCGGGACTCGTTGAGCGCGCGCAGCACCTCGGGCTTGGCCTCGTCCGGCAGCAGCAGCAGCGGCTCCTCGTGCATCGGGCACGGCTCGCTCACGTCCGGATCGTGCTCCCCGCCGCCCACGAATTTCGCGGGGATGCGCCACGAGTAGGTGTAGAGCCGGCCCGCGTCTGTCTTGCTGTAGGCGGCCAGCCCCTTCTTGAGAAGCCGCGCGATCGTGCTCTTGCTGGAGCCGACCGGGCCGTGGAGCAGCAGGATGCGCCGTTCCGTGCCATAGCCCTGCGCCGCCGACTTGAAGAAGTCGACGAGCTGCATCAGCGGCCGCTCGAGACCGAAGATGCCGTCGGCCCCGTGCTCGATCGGGTCGTCGAAGAACCGGTACTTGGTGATCTCCTCCTTGAAGAGCGTCTTCTGCTCCGTGCCGTAGGAGAGGATCATGTCGTACACGCGCTGGAAGGAGTTGCGCGCGACCAGCGGGTCCTTCCGTACCAAGTCCAGGTAGTCCCAGAACGTTCCCTCCCAGTTCTGGCTCTGGAAGCGCTCCCGGTTCAGGTTGCGGGCGATCAGCGATCGCAGGTCGCCCTCGCCCTCGGCGCCGCCGGCGCCGCGCCCGTTCCCATGCTCGATATCTCGCTGAGTGTCAGAAGTCATCGCTAGCCACCTCCGCAGAACACGGACATCCTGTGTCACGTCCGCCGACACGCCAGCCGCGCGCGGCGCACGGCGGACTTTGTTTCATCGGGCAAGTCCATACCGCCCGGTTACCCACAAATCCGGCTCCCCGGCGACCCCATGCCGCCACCCCGCCGAACCGACTCAGATCGGATCGGGAAGGCACGCCTGGCACAACGTCAAAGAGCCCCGTTCCGGCCGCGCCGGCGACCCGTAGCGGGCGCCACCCGGGCGTCCCGCCGATTATGAGACACGCCGGGTGCCGTTCGGTTGCGTCCGGAACACGCAAAGGCGCCCCTGGCGCCCTGCCGGAGCCGGTCATCCGTCTGCCAAAGAGCAAACCGTTATCAGTCTGGTTCGGGCGAAAAGTGACCCGCCCTGGCGGCAGCCGATTCATTCCGCCGGATCGGCCGCGCCAACGCGAATCTTATCCGCCGTCAGGTGCCTGTTCAAGGCTCAGCCGCGCGCCAGCGGCGCCGGGTCGAACCGCCCGCCCAGCACGCGCGCGCATGTCTGCGCGTCGGTGCCCAGCCACTGCTGGAGCACGCCCGCGTAGCAGCTGCGGAAATCCACGTTGTACTTCAGGTCCCCCCGGTCCAGATCCGTCAGCGACGGGTGATTACCCAGAATGCCGGCGTTCACGTGCTTGTGGTGCCCGAAGAAGAACATCGGCGCCGCCGTGCCGTGATCCGTTCCGCCGCTGGCGTTCTGCGCCACGCGCCGGCCGAACTCGCTGAACGTCATCACCAGCACGCGCTCGTCGTTCCCCTGCTGCTTCAGGTCGTCCATGAAGGCCTTCACGCCGCCGGCAAGCTGGCGCATCAGGTTGTCGTGCCGACCGAGCTGCGAAGCGTGCGTGTCGAAGCCGCCCAGGCTCACGTAGTAGACGCGCGTCGGCAGCCCGCCGCGGATCATCGCCGCCACCGTCCGCAACTGGTCCGCGAACGCGCCGCGCGGGTAGTCCACGCCCGGCTTGTGCGCCCGCGTCACCTTCATGATCCGGTCGCTCGACACCTGCGCGTCCATCGCGGTCCGCGTCAGGAAGTCAAGTTCGCCCGCTTCGGTCTCCTCCGGGTCCGCCGTGCCGTCCGGCGTGTTGAGCTTGCCGAAGGCATCCGCCGCGGGGCCCTGGTAGCGGTAGTCCTCCGGCCGTTCGAAGCCCAGCGGCGTCACCAGCTCCCCTTGCATCGCAAGGAAGTTCTCGTCTCCGAGCGCGATCCCGACGTGCGGATCGGGCGCGACCGTTCCGGCGGCGTGGGCCCTTGCGTGCTCCTTCGGATCGGTGCCGCAGCACTGGGCGTCGAAGTAGCGACCGAGCCAACCGCTGGTGATCGCCCCCTCCCCGGGGTTGGCCGTGTGCCAGATGTCCATCGAGCGGAAGTGGCTGCGATCCGGGTTCGGGTACCCGACGCCCTGCACCAGCGTCATCCGCCCGTCGTCGTACAACTCCTTGAGCGCCGAGAGCTGCGGGTTGAGGCCGATGTAGCCGTTGAGCTTCAGCGTCTGGTCAGCGGCGATGCCCAGCGACGGGCGCGCCCGGTAGTAGGCGTCGTCGCCGAAGGGAATGATCGTGCTCAGCCCGTCGTTCCCGCCCGAGAGCTGGACGACGACCAGCACCTTCCCGTCCTTGCCCGAGTCGGGCGAGGTGAGGAGCTGGTCGAACGGCCGGCCCATGGCGTAGGCGGTGCGGTTGACGAACGTCGGCACGGTCGCGCCGGCGGCCAGCATCGTCAGGCCCTTGGCCAGGAACACGCGGCGGGTGGTGAGGTCCATCATGAGTCTCGTCCTCGGCAGTGGCCATACGTGCTCGGCACGCGTGGTCGCGGGCAGCCTAGCACAACTGGTATTCCGGCATTGACACGATCAGTTTCACGACGGTTGCGGCCGCCTCGCGCGGCTCGGCCTTGCGCGCCGCCTCCACGATGGCGGCTCGCTTGGCGGGTTCGATCGGCCTGCCGATCAGCCGCGCCAGCCACTCGTCGGCCAGGCGCTCGGGATTCCGCCCCCCCGCCAGCCGGCGGCCGGCGCGGTCCGCGAGCTTGATCCCCAGGTTGTATCGAGCCAGCAGCGTCGCCGTGTTGATCCACTTGCGCCCGTCGTACTGCCCGGGCCAGCCCTTCACGTTCGGCGGCTCGAACGGCACCTGCCCGATCTTCTCCAGCTCCCGGCGAACCTGCTGCGCGTTCAGCCCCTGCATGCCCAGCAGGCGCACCGTCCCCGCCAGCAAATGGATCGGCGACTTGATCCGCCCGCCGATCCGGTCGCGGTCGAAGAAGGCCCGGCTCCGGAGGATCACGCGCAACAGCGGGCGAAGCTCGTAGTTGCTCTCGCGCAGCACCTCCCCAAGGCCCGCGCGCAGCCGCTCGTCCGGCTCGGCGCCCACGAAATACTCGTAAAGCTTCCCGCCGATGAACGGGGCGCACGCCGGATGCTGCATGAGCAGGTCGATGATCTGGTCGCCGTCGAACTGTCCGGAGCGGCCGAAGACCTGCTTCGGGCCGGCGTCGTGCTGCCGGCGGTTGAAGCTGTACGCCACGCCGTCATGCGTCCAGCCGGTGAAGGCGCGGGCGACCTGCTTGATGTCCTCCTCGGTGTAGTTGCCGATCCCGAGGGTGAACAGCTCCATCAGCTCGCGCGCATAGTTCTCGTTGGGACGCTGGCGGACGTTGCGATCGTTGTTCAGGTAACGAAGCATCGCCGGGTCGCGGCTGATGGCGGCGACCATCTCCCGGAAGTTGCCCGCGGCGTAGCGGCGGAGCAGCTCGTTCTGGTTGAAGAGGCGCCAGGAGCCCTGCCGGTCGTCGCGGTAGCTGCTGGTGAGATGGCCGTGCCAGAACAGGACCACGCGCTCCTGGAGCGGGTGGGGCCCGAAGGCCATCCGGTTCACCCACCATTCCGTCGCGCTGATCATGAACTGGGCGCTGGCCCGCTGCCACTTCTGGTTCAGCGCCTGCCTCGCCGGCTCGTTCTCCGGCCCGCGGAGCTGAAACTGGGCCTGCCGGCGCTCGGCGTTCTTCAGCGGAATCTCCGCCAGCAGCGACCAGTCCGGCCCGTCCCCCGGCCGCTGCTCGGCCGCCGGGGCGTCGGGAAAGTCCAGCAACGCGTCGACCGCGCCGTCCACGCCGAGCCGTGCCAGCGCCGCGACTTCCTCCGGCGAGCCGCCGAAGCCCGCCCGGTTGAGCAGGTGGCCGGCGCGCAGGGCGTCCCAGGGTTCGGCGTCGCCAGGCTGCCACGGCTGCAGCTGCGGGTGGAGTCTTGCTTTCATGGGCGTCTCGGAAGAGG
This sequence comes from Planctomycetota bacterium, assembly GCA_023417885.1. Lineage (GTDB taxonomy): Bacteria > Planctomycetota > Phycisphaerae > Tepidisphaerales > Tepidisphaeraceae > JAEZED01. The sequence continues at coordinate 15,089 of JAEZED010000194.1, read as the reverse complement.
CCGGCCGTTCCGGTGCATCATCGCAGAAAACGTGGGGAGCCGCGCGTTTATTGCTTCCACGCTGCCTCGCCGACCGGAAGGCCGGCTTTGCCCGTTTTGAAAGATCGGGCAATCCCGGGGTCTACCATGCCCCGCCATGCCCAGTACACAGGATATCGGTCAGGATACCACAACCCTCCGGCTCGGCCACAGCCCGGACCCGGATGACGCATTCATGTTCTACGGCCTCGCGAAGGAACGCTTCGACACCGGCCGCTGGCGCTTCGAGCACGTCCTCCAGGACATCCAGACCCTCTCCAAGCGGGCCATCGACGGGGAGCTGGAGATCACCGCCATCAGCATCGCCACCTACCCGCTGGTGGCGGACAAGTACGCCCTGACCAGTTGCGGCGCCAGCATGGGTGACGGCTACGGCCCGATGCTGGTTTCCCGGGAGCCGATGAGCCTCGACGACCTCCGCGGCAAGCGGATCGCCGTGCCCGGGGTGCTGACCAGCGCCTTCCTCGCCACCCAGCTCTGCCTCGGCAAGGCCGGGGAGGCGTTCGAGTACGAGGTGGTGATGTTCGACCAGATCCCGAAGTTCGTGAAGGAAGGCAAGGCCGATGTCGGCCTGCTGATCCACGAGGGGCAGCTCACCTACCGCGACCTCGGCCTGAATCTCGTCGTGGACCTGGGCGCCTGGTGGCAGCAGCGCACCGGCCTCCCCCTGCCACTGGGCGGCAATTGCATCCGAAAGGACCTGGGCGCCGAGGCGATGCAGGAGGTGACCGACATTCTCAAGAAGTCGATCCAGTACAGCCTCGACCACCGCGCCGAAGCCGTCGAGTATGCCCTCCCCTTCGGCCGCGACCTGAACGCCAAGCTGGCGGACAAGTTCGTGGGGATGTACGTGAACGACTGGACGCTCGATTACGGCGAGCGCGGTCGCGAGGCGATCCGGCGTTTCCTGGCGGAGGGGGCGGAGAAGGGCTACGTCCCGCCGGCGAAGGGGCTGGAGTTTGTGAACGCGCGATAATTCGGACCATGACGAGGCGTCGCGTCCGGGAAAGACGGCTGCGCCGCCCCGGCAGGCGTGGCGCGACGTCCCTCCATCCATTATCACCCGTCGCCGTCGCGCGAGTGCAGGCCGCCAGAAAGTGCGCGCGTCGCGTCAACGCCGCGTTGCCGCGCCCCAACGCCGCGTTGCCGCGCCCCTTTGCGCCATTTGCGGCCGTCAAATCATCTTGGTGTCGACCCGCCGGGCGGGCACGTGGACGCGCCGAAGCGAATCGCCGACGGACCGGCCGGCCGGCGCGACAAGCCACGGCGTCGGCGCCGGTTCACATCTGGTAAACGGCATACCTCCCCGCGTCGCGATCGCGTTACATTGGGTGGTCATGAGGATGCTCATTCCGAGAACGGTCCTGGCGGTGCTCTGCCTGTCGCTCGTGGCAGGCGCGGCCCTGCAGCAGCGGCGGAACCAGTTGCCCCAGCGCTACGAGCACAAGGAGCATGGCTACGTCGTCCACTACCCGGACGACTACGAGATGCAGGATGGGGCGGACGCCTCCACCAAGGTCTTCGCCAGCGGCTCGGACGGTGAGATCGATGTCTTCCGCGAGAACCTCGCCGTGATGGTGCGCAGCTACGACCGGGATGTGCCGCTCGAGGAGGCGCTGGAGGCGCTGAAGAAGGAGATGGAGGCCAGGACTGCCAAGCTCGTCGAGTCGGCCGACAAGGTGAAGCTGGGCGGGCGCGACGCGCACCGCTGCACCTGGTCGCTCAAGCTCGGCGGATTCGATCTCGTGCTCGCACAGCTCGTGACGACGGTGCGCGACCGCGTTTACGTCGTCACCTACACGTTCGAGAAGGGCCGCGAACAGCGCCACCAGGCCGCCGCCTTCGCGATGGCCAGCGCCTTCGAGATCACCTACAAGTAGCCGGCCGCATCAACCGGAGAACCGACGCACCGGCAATCAAACGCCTCTCCCGCCGGGAGAGGTGCCGAGGCCGCAGGCCGAGGCGGAGAGGGCGCTCGCCAGGGGACTGTTGAGCGCCCTCTCCGTCCGCTCCACTTCGCTCCGCGGCCACCTCTCCCGGCGGGAGAGGCGTTCAGAAGGCGCGTATCTTCCCCGCTCGATCCGTCTCAGTCGTCCCAGTCGCGGTGCTTGCGGCGGTAGTCGTGGCGCTTGCGGTAGTGGGCGCGCTTGTCGTCGCGGTAACCGTCGCCGTAGCCGGAGCGATAGCCCGATCCGTAGCCGGAGTGATAGCCGTCCTCATAGGCGTAGCGGCCGCGCTCGCGCTCGCGCGCCAGGTCGCTCTGCGCGCCGATGGCGGAGCCGGCGCTGGCGCCGATCAGCCCACCCAGCAGCGCGCCTTCGGTGGAATGCCCGTACTGGTGCCCGACAAGCGTTCCGCCGGCGACGCCCAGGCCTCCGCCGATGAGCGCCCCGCGGCCGGTGTCGCCGGAGCATCCGGCAACGGCCAGCCCGCCCGCGGCGACGATGGCGGCCAGTGATCCACGTGCGGTGCGCGTCCAAGCGCCGAAGGCAAGCAAGGTGCCCATGATTCGTCTCCTTTCGGATGTTGCGACTAAGGGTCTTCCCAGAGTGACACGCATCGCGACGAAAGGTTGGTCACCCCCCACCCCGCTCCCACCCCCCGCCGCAGCCGGGCTGCTCGCTTCACTCGCTGCGCGGCTCGCGTGTCATCAGCTCCAGGATCGCCTCGCGAACCGGCTTGCCCTCGAACAGGACCTGGTAGACCGACTCCAGGATCGGCATCTCCACTCCCTGCCGCTGCGCCAACTCGTGAACCGCGCGCGTCGTCGGCACGCCCTCGCAGACGCTGCCGAGCTCGTCCAGCACCTGCTGGAGCGGCCGCCCCCGCCCGACCGCCTCGCCCACGGTGCGGTTGCGCCCTTCGGGGCTGACGCAGGTGGTGATGAGATCGCCCAAACCGGCGAGGCCGTAGAAGGTCTCGATCTGCGCGCCCAGCGACACCCCGAGCCGCGAGATCTCGACGATCCCGCGCGTGATCAGGCTCGCCTTGGCGTTGTTTCCCAGCGCCAGCCCGTCGATGATTCCCGCCGCCAGCGCGATGACGTTCTTCAGCGCCCCGGCCAGCTCCACACCCACGACGTCGCGGTTCGTGTAGACCCGGAAGTAGGACGTCGCAAATGCCTGTCGTACGCGGCTCGCCAGGGCTTCGTCCTCGCACGCAACCACCGCTCCCGCAGGTTTGCGCTGCACGACCTCGGCGGCGATGTTCGGCCCACTGAGCACCGCCACCGCGTTCACCCCCGCCGACTCGGCGATCACCTGGCTCGGGCGGCGCATCGTCCGGAGTTCCACGCCCTTGGCGCAGGAGACCACAGCTCCCGCGATCCGCACGCCAGCCTCCCGGTGCGCGCCGAGCACCTGGCCGATCACCTGCATCGGGATCGCACAGACCACGAGGTCCGCCTCAGCCAGCGCCGCGGCATCCGCGGTCGGCTCGGCCGCCTCCGGCAGGGGCACGCCCGGCATGTGGGGCGACTGCCGCGCGCGACGCAGGTGCTCCACCTGGTCGGGAAGGCCCAGCAGCCGCACGCGGTGGCCGTTGTCGCACAGGAGCGTGGCGCAGGTGACGGCCATCTGGCCGGTGCCGAGAATGCAGATGTCCTCCGGTGGCATGTGGCGATCTTAAGCGTATCCCAAGCCCAGCCGTTAACGGCTGGGCTTTATCGAGTGAGGCCCGATGCTGAAAACGGGGCAATCCTCCGGCTCAACAAGCACCGAGTCTTGCGTAGGATATTGCTTGACGCTCTCCACACGCATGCCGGACCTCCCGACCGAACTTCCCGAAGGTCACGCGCGCTACCGCAGGCTCATCGCAAGGCTTGCGGAGAAGGCGGCGCGCCATGCCGAGCTCCAGGGGATGATGAACGATCCTGCGGTGCTGGCCGACTCGCAGAAGCTCGTCGCCATCAGCAAGGAGGCGGGCCAGCTCGCCGACGCCGCCGAAACGTTCGGCGCCTACGTCAAGGCCGTGCGCGAGGTGCTGGACCTGGGCGAGATGCAGGCGGCGGACGACGGTGAGATGGCGGAGCTGGCGTCGGCCGAGCTGCCGGGGGCGATCGAGCGGGCGGACCTGCTGCTGGAGCGGCTGAAGGATGCGTTCGTCAGCGCCGAGGACGCGGCGGTGGAGCGTTTCTTCATCGAGATCCGGGCGGGGATCGGCGGAGAGGAGGCGGCGCTGTTCACGCGTGATCTCTTCGAGATGTACCGGCGTTACGCGGAGCAGAAGGGGTGGCGCTTCGCGGTGGAGGATTTCTCCGACAGCGAGCGCGGCGGCTTCAAGGAAGTGATCATCGGCGTGAGCGGCGACGGCGCGTACCGGCGGCTCCAGTTCGAGGGTGGCGGGCACCGCGTGCAGCGCGTTCCTGAGACGGAGGCGCAGGGGCGCATTCACACCAGCGCCGCGACCGTGGCGATCATGCCGGAGATTCCCGACGTGGAGATCTCGATCAACATGAAGGACATCGAGGAGGGAGGCTGCCGCGGCGGCGGGCCGGGCGGGCAGAACGTGAACAAGGTCGAGACGGGGTGGCGCATCACGCACAAGCCCAGCGGCCTTCAGTTCAAGATCACCGAGCACAAGAGTCAGGCGCAGAACAAGGAGCGCGCCTGGAGCCTGCTGAAGTCGGCGCTCTACGAGCGCGAGCGCTCAAAGCAGCTCGCCGAGCAGTCGAGCGCGCGCCGGAGCATGATGGGAAGCGGCGATCGCAGCCAGCGCATCCGCACCTACAACTTCCCGCAGAACCGCTGCACCGATCACCGCCTCGGCGGCGAGGGGGGCGGAGAAAAGAACTTCAACCTCGACCAGGTGATGGCGGGCAACCTCGACGACCTCACCGACGCGCTGCTGGAACTGGACAAGCAGCAGCGACTGGAGGGGCTGTGATCCGGAGCGCCCTCAGGTTCGTCGCGGCTGCGATCCTTATCCTCCTCACGGGCCTGGCTCTCGTTGGCTGGGTACGCAGCCACGCGTGGGGTGACGCGCTGCGGTATTACGAGCAACCGAACACACTCGATCTGATGAGCGTCGATGGGCTGATCGCAGTCGGATGGGGCGAGCTCGAGAGTGTCAACTATCCCCCGCCGAAGGGTTGGGAGGGATCGTTCTGGCCGTTCGAGCGCAATGTCGATTACATCGACGCGGATCTGAGCGAGGTTGTTGGTAGCACGTTTCTCGGATTCGGACAGGAGCGGCATCAAAGGGTGTCCGCAACGTCAAAGCTTGATGTGAGGACCATTCTGATTCCCTGGTGGTTCATCACGCTTCTTCCGGCCGTCGCTGCCGCCTACCCGGTCGCGATAATCGCCGCCGGGTACCGCCGCAAGCGGTACGCATCCACCGGCCGTTGCTGCGAGTGCGGCTACGACCTCCGTGCCTCCACCGACCGCTGCCCTGAGTGCGGCCTTCCGGCAGGCGGGGTGGCCTGAGCCCACAGGTGGAAGGTTCTGAAAGGCGCGGCGGGCATCAGACGACCTGCACCAGGCGAAGCGATGCGATCCGCTCCGGATCGAAGTCGATCCGCTGCTCAAACGAGTCCGCCAGCACGTCGAGGTCGGTGGCGATGATCCACCCTTCCTCGATGACCACCGGATCGATCTGGCGTCCGTCGGCGAGCGTCGCGGCGCAGACGGCCGTGTACTTGCGCTTCGGCACCCCCTGCTGCACCAGCCAGGAGCGCCAGCGGCCAGGGAGCGGCCGGGCGAGGCGGTTACGGATCGGTGTGCGCGCGGTCATCGCCGGGAGGGTAGGAGGTGGTCGGCGCATCAGCCGGCAAGTGCGAACCAATAGGCGTAAATCAGCACCCCCGCCGCCGTGACGAGGACCAGGCCGTTCATCGCCACGCCCGCCGCCGCGAGACGCGCCCTGGCCGACATGCCGGCGAGCCCGAGGACCAGCCCCACCAGCGTGGAGGGAATGCAGGCAAGCAGGACGTACTTGAGGGCCCGCGCCCCCGCCGCCGGGTCGCCGGTCTGCCAGAGCGCGATGCCCATGGAGAGCCAGAGGATGCCCATGGCGCCGACCGCGGCCGACACCGAGCCCGTCCACCGCGGCGCGGGCAGCGCGTAGTTCAGCGGGCGGGGCTCGTCCGGATGCTGCTGCATGCTTCAGGCGCCGGCCGCCGCGGGCTCGGCAGGGTCGCACGTGTTCACTTCATCAACCACGTCGCGCGGCGGACGGACGCCGGGAGCGTCGTGAGCGTAGAAGTCGTCCAGCACCCCGCGCCAGGTATCGAGTCCGCGAACGGCGATGAAGCGCTTCTTCACCTCGGGCGCCTGCGGATGGTACCGCGCGTACTTGATGCCGATCTTGCGCATCCGCCGCCCGGCGAGCGACTCGCCGTGAATCTGCATGGCGATGTCGAAGTGTTCTTCCAGGGCCTCGCGCTGCTCGGCAACGGTGGGTGGAGGAGGCGGCGATACGACGTCACTCTCCAGCAGCTTCGCGGCGTCGCGGAAGATCCATGGGTTGCCGATCGCGCCGCGGGCGATCCAGACGCCATCGACCCCCGTGTCGAGCATCTCCAGCACGTCCTCCGGCTCGAAGACATCGCCGCTGCCCCAGATGCACCAGTCGGTGAACGTGCGCTTGACGTCACCCAGGAAGGGCCGGCGGCTGCGGCCTGCATACTTCTGCTCCACCGTCCGCCCGTGCACGCGGAGCCCGACGAAGCCGAGTTCCCGGGCCGCCTCGCAGAGGTGCCAGAAGCGTTCGAGGCTTTGCGGCGTCTCGTCGAACCCCCGGCGCGTGGAGAGTGACAGCGGGTGGTCCGGCAGGCGCTGGCGAACGGCGCGGAGGATGGCGACGCCGCGCTCAAGATCCGAGAGCATCCATCCGCCGCGCGCCTTGTTCTTCACCTTCTTCACCGGGCAGGCAAAGTTCAGGTCGATGACGTCATAGCCGTGGCCCGCGAGGATCGCGGCGGCGTCGGCCATCTCCGACGGCTCGCTTCCCATGATCTGGCCGGCGACCGGGTGATCTTCGTCGTTGATATCGATGGAGTTGGTCAGCCCCTTGCCGCCGGCCAGCAGCGTGCGGTCGAGGATCGCTTCCGTCACGGCATATGGGCACCCGCGCCGGCGGGCCACGAGGCGCATGGCGCGGTCGCTGTAGCCGGCGAGTCCCGCCTGCATCATCGGCGCCGCCAGCTTCAGCGGGCCCATCTGGAGGGGCTTGCCCATGGAATAACGGTAGAGCGCCCGAGCCTCACTCATCCTCGGGGCTGCCGAAGAGCAGCTCGAGCAGCGGCCGGTCCTCCGGGCGGCAGAAGACATAGACGTGGTCGCCGTTCTCCAGCCGCGTGCTGCCGCGCGCCGCCAGCAGCTCGTTGCCCCGGACGATGAGCACGATGGCGGAGCCGGCGGGAAAGTCGATCTCCCGGAGCGTCGCCCCGCTCACCGCCAGCGACGGCTCGATGTAGTAGCTGACCAGGTCGCCCGTGAGGTGCTGCGCGGAGTTGATCTCGAGCGCCGCCGGCGGGACCGGGTTGGCCGGCGTGCTCATCTTCGTCCACCGCGTTACGGTGCGCAGCGTCGTCCCGGGGACGATGCTGCTCACCACGACGATGAAGAAGACCAGGTGGAAGAGCCGGTCGCCCCCGGGCATTCCCGCCAGGACCGGGAAAGTGGCCAGCACGATCGGCACGGCGGCGCGGAGCCCCACCCAGCCGATGTAGCTGGTCTCCTTCGCGGTGTAGTCGAATGGCCAGAGGCAGGCCCACACCACCAGCGGCCGTGCGACGATACCGAGGAACAGTCCGACGCCGAGCCCGACGAGCCCGATGTCGAGCAGGCGCGACGGGTAGACCAGCAGGCCCAGCATGAGGAACATCCCGACCTGCGAAAGCCACGCGAAGGCGTCGTGCACGCGAGTCAGGGCGTGGCGGTACGGCAGCGACGGGTAATTCCCCAGCACCAGCCCGGTCGCAAAGACGGCGAGAAAGCCGCTGCCATTGCTCAGGGTGGCAGCGCCGAAGCTCATGAAGGAGAGGGCGAGCGTCAGGATCGGGAAGAGCCCCGCCGTCGCGAGGCGCACGCGCCGGAGGATGACGCAGCCCACCCACCCCACCAGCGCCCCCACCGCCGCTCCGACGATGAGCTGGATCGGCACGTCGAGCACCGTTCGCCAGCCCAGCTCCCCCTCGGCGGTGATGAAGCTGATCGCCCCAAAGGTCAGGATGACCGCCATCGGGTCGTTGATGCACGACTCGAGCTCGATCGTCCGGCCGACCTTCTGCTTCAGGTTCAGCCGGCCACCCCGCAGCACCGCAAAAACGGCGGCGGCATCCGTCGAAGAGACCACCGACCCGAGCAGGATGGCGACGGGCAGCGGCAGCCCGACGAGCCAACTGAAGCCCGCGACGGCGGCTGCGGTCAGAACCACGCCGACCGTCGCCAGCACCAGCGACGGCCAGAGCACGGGGCGCACGGACGCGATCGTCGTGTTCAGGCCTCCGTCAAACAGGATCAGGACCAAGGCGATGGTGCCCAGGCGCACCGCCAGTTCGTAGTCGTCAAAGTCGTATCCGACGATCCCCTCCGAGCCGCCTAGCACCCCGATGACGAGGAAGAGCAGGACGATCGGCACGCCCGCCCGGTCGGCGGTGCGGCTGAAGATGACGCTGAAGGCAATCAGGATGCCCAGCACCGTCAGCAGAACCGCCGTCGTGTACGGCTCGGTCATGCCCGGCCCCGTCGATTGGATGTCGGCCGCCTCCTCCAGGACGGGCGCGACCTGGGCAAGCGGGGCAAGGAGATGGATGAGCAGCGTCGGCATCGGGCACATCCGCCGCTGGTGCCGGCGGGTGGCCAGAGCCTAGCACGCGCACCCGTCGCGCGACCAGCAGCGCTGCCGTGCCGACATGCGATCAGGCGCGCCGGCGCTTCAGCAGCAGGAGGAGCCCAGCGCCTGTTCCGGCGACGCCCGCCGGCTCGGGGATGCCCGTGTACGGGTGCGCCCGCACGACGTCCCACACCGCCTGCTGCACGGCGAGGCTCAACTCGGGGGACATGTTCGTCCCGTCGGTGAGGCCGATCGGCGACTCGCCCCAGAGCGTGGAGACGACGGTGAGCGAGGCGGCGTATCCGCCGATGTTGTTCAGGTGAAGCTCGTCGCGGTAGAGGTCGTTGGCGCTGTCGACGCCCGGGAGCAGGCCGGCGCGGGCGCGCTGGTCGAGCTCGTAGAGGACTTCCCCCACGGGGATCATCAGTGCCTCGCCGTTGCCGTCGCCGGCGAGGCCCTGCATCACCTGGTCGAAGTAGTCGCGCGTCCAGGTGGTGCTGGTGTTGGCCGGGTCGTAGGCCCGCTCCCACGCGGCGGAGTAGTCGAAGTTCGGGTCGTTCCAGGGAGCCGGCCAGCCGGAGTAGACGTAGAACCGGGTGTCGGCGTTCAGCCCGCCGGAACGGGCCGCTTCGATGAACTGGCCGATCCGGTTCACGGCCCCCGAGTCGCCGCCCAGCGCGTCGTTGAAAGGCTGGAGCGTGACCGCCGACCATTCGAAGTTCGGCAGCGCGTCGTCGAAGGTGCCGAACGGCGCCGGCGAGGCGACGCACGTGTCGGCGGGATCAATCCAGATGTCGTTCAGGGTGGCGCCGCAATTGATGTGGTGGCCGACTGTCAGGCTGACGCCCAGCTCGCCCGAGAGGGACGGGACGCGCGTGGCGGGGCTCGAGTCCCAGGTGAAGCTGTTGCCGACGAAATAGACGGCTTCGGGCGACGCTTGCACAGCGGGCGCGAATGCCAGCATGCCGGCCAGCACCAGAGCGCGGGCGAGAAACGAAAGAATGCGGGCGCCCGGGGCGCCCGCACGTTGGTAGTTGCATTTTCCGTGTCCCACGGGGCCGCAGACTACCGGCAGGGCCCCATGCGGGCAAGGCTAATCAGTCCGCCGCCGGCGTCTGCCCCGCCAGGGAGGCGGCCCGGCGAACCAGGTCGCGGAACTCCAGCCGTCGCATCCCTTCGCTGCTGAGCCGGCCGCGGCGAAGCTCCTCCAGGCCGCTAGTCATCTCCTCCAGGCCCTGCCAGGTCAACGAACCCTTGTACGGGGAGTCGCGGAGGAGCATGCCCATGCCGGCGACCGCGGCGGCATGGCGGACGTCATCCCCCGCGTCGGCGAAGCGCCCGGGTGCGTCATTGACCGGGAACTGGATCAACGTGCTCGTTCCCTGCTCCTTGGGCGCGTCGGGAGCCTTGTAGCGGAGCTTCACCGTCATCAACTCGCCCGAGGCCGCCGCCGGCGTCACGTTCGGCTGTGCCTGGTACTTCAGATCATCGGCCGGCGGCGCCGGTTGTGACCTCTGGAGTGCCTCGATCCGGGCACGAATCTCCTTCACCTCCGCCTCGTGGGGGGCGCGTCCGTCGGGCGTCGGTCCGGCAACCGCCTGGAGATCCTCGTACTTCTTCAGCAGCTCCCGCAGCCGCGCGAGCTCGGCGGCGTTGTCCTTCGCCTGGACCTCGACCGGCACGACCTCGTAAAGCGCCGTCACCTCGTGGCCCGCGCCGATGTCGCCCGCGTCCTTCGTGTCGTCGTTGAAGTCCTGGCGCGCCAGGATGCGGTTCTCGTAGCCGATGAGCCGGTAACTGCCGACCTCGGCGGGGTTGAACTCGACCTGGATCTTCACGTCCTTGGCGATCGACTGGAGCGTGCCCTGCATCTGCTCCACGAGCAGCTTCTGCGCCTCGTGCTCCGTGTCGATGTAGCCGTAGTTCCCCTCTCCCTTGTTCGTCAGCTCCTCCATGGTCGCATCCTTCAGGTTGCCCATGCCGAAGCCGAGAATCGAGAGGTAGACGCCGCTCTTTGCCTGCTCCTCGATCAGCCGCGTGAGCTGCCCGCGATCGGTCACGCCGATGTTGAAGTCGCCGTCCGTGCAGAGGATCACCCGGTTCACGCCCCCTTCGATGAAGTGCTGGCGCGCCACCTGGTAGGCGAGCTGAATCCCCTCCGCCCCGTTCGTGCTTCCGCCCGCCTCGAGCCGGTCCAGCGCCGCCACGATCTGGTGACGGTTCGCGCCGCTCGTGCTCGGCAGGGCCACTCCGCTCCCGCCGGCGTACACGACGATGGCGACGCGGTCGCGCTCGTCGAGCTGCTCCGCCAGCATGCGCATCGCGCGCCTGACCAGCGGCAGCTTGTTTTCCGGCTGCATCGAGCCGGAGACGTCCAGCAGGAAGACGAGATTGCTCGCGGGCCGCTCGGCGACCGGGATCTCCTTCCCCTTGATCCCGATGCGCACCAGCCGGTGCTCCGGGTTCCAGGGCGCTTCCGTAACCGCGACGTGGGCCGCGAACGGATGCTCGCTACCGGCGGAGGGGGATTCGTACCCGTAGTCGAAGTAGTTGACGAGCTCCTCGATGCGCACGGCGTCGGGCGGCGGGAGGCGCCCGGCATTGAGGAACCGCCTCATGTTCGAGTAGCTGGCGGTGTCGACATCGACGCTGAAGGTGGAGACCGGCTGCTCCGTGACGCGCAGGAAGGCGTTGTCGGTGATGCGGTCGTACTGCTCGGTGTGGAAGTCGTCGCGGAAGCGGTTGGGGATGTCGGCGCGCTCGCCCTTGAAGAGGTGCAGATCATCGATCGGAGGCGCGCCCTCTCTCAAGTATCCGGCGTCGGCCGCGGGTTGCTGCGGTCGCGCCGGTGTCGCGCCGCCGGACGCCATCGCTCCGAGCCGCCGCGCCGCCTCGTCCGCCGGCCCCTTCTGCTCCTGCGGCGGACTCAGAGTTACACTGCCCAGCGCGTCCTGCTCTTCGCGGCTCACGGCTTGCCCCTGTCCAAACGCGGTCCAACGCTCACGCTGGCCGTGCTGGTCCTGGAGCAGGGCCAGCGGCGCCGCCGGTTCGGCTTCCGGAGCCGGCTGCATTCCCCGGGCGCCCAACTGCGCTCCCACCTCGGTCTCCGGCGCCGCGTCTTCGCGGGCGTTGAGGGCGACAGTGTCGTGCGGCCCGTCCACGCGATCGTGGAAGAGCCCCCATGTCGTCAGTCCCAGCGCAGCGAGCGTCGCCGCGGCCGCGAGGGCAAGGGGCCAGCGCCCGCCGCCGCGACGCTGCTGCTGGGCATCCGCCTGGTGCGGCTCGATGCGCATCGGCGCGCCGTCGCCGGGCGCCGCCTCGGGCGCCCCGGCGCGGGCCAGCGATGGCTCGCGCCGAAGCGCCGTCGCGAGGCGATCGGCCGTGCCGCGGATGCCGTCCACCCACGCCCGGGCCTCCGGGTCGTTCGCCAGGCGCTGCTCGACCTCGGCGGCGTCGTCGCCGTCGAGCTCGCCCAGGGCGTAGGCGGTCAGCATGGGGTCGTCTTCGTAAGGCATCGTGGACATGGGAGTGTCCTTTCACGAACAGGTGTGTCGTTTCCGCCTGCCGGAGCAGGCATCCCCTCGCGATCCTTCCGGGAGCCGCGCGCACGTCGCTCAGGCGAGCTGCCGGCGCAGCGTCTTCAGGCCCTCGTGGATCAGCACGCCGACGTGCGACACGCTCTTGCCCATCGTGTCGGCGATTTGCTTGTATGAAAGCTCCCCGCTGAACTTCAGCCGCAACGCCTCGCGCTGAAGCGGTGGAAGCCGGTCCAGCGCCGCCAGCGCGGCGTCGGCGGCCTCATGCCGCTCGGCGATACCCGCGGGGTCGTGCCGTTCCGGGTCGGCGCCGGCCAGCCGGGGCATCGCCCCCTGTGCTTCGCCGGATACGTGAGATTCATCTTGAAGCAGGCTCATGCGCCCCTCCTTGCGAAGCAGGTCGATGGAGCGATTGCGGACGGCCTTGAACAGCCAGGCCCGGACGGCCGGTTCGTCGTACGGCAGGGCCAGAAAGGCATTCACGGGCCCTTCGGGCGGATCGGCGAGGCCGGGCGGGCCGGAGCGGTCGCAGAGCTTCAACAGCACATCCTGCACGACATCGCGTGCAAGATCGCCATCGCGCAGGATCGACGCGGCATACCGCTGGAGCCGCGGCGTCCATTCTTCGGCGATGCGTCCGACGCGTCGGACCGTGTCATCCGGCCCTCGACTCATTCGGCCTCCATTGGCACAGACGCCCAGGGGACGCGCCTTCTTAGCCCTACCCGAAAAAACATTCCTATCGAGCCGATACTAAAGTATCGACACATGAAGTTCGGGCGGGTCAAACGCGAGCATGGGCGGGTACGCGGCCTCGACGAGGTCTGCGATGCCATCGTCCGCCAGTGCCCGCACGTGGCGCGAATCGTGCCCGGCCGCATCAACCGCCGCCGCGGCAACGGGCCGGCGACCCTGCGGGTGCAATATCCGACCCCCGCCGGCCTGAAATGCCTCTACGCCTCAGCAGGCGGGGCCGTGCAGGAAGTCTTCATGGTCTGTCGCGACGAGACGGCGGCCGCTGAATGGATCAGGGCATGGGCAGAGGAGAACAGGCTCAATCCCTAGCGCCCGGCGCCAGGCCGGAGATGCTGGTGTACGAGACCGTTCCGCAGCGGGTGGCGGTGGTGCGCAATGGAGATCTGGTCGAGCTGGTGATTCCGAGCGGGCCGTCGTGGCGCGTGTGGGTGGCGCGGCAGACGCTTGCGATGTTCGCCTTCGGGCTGGCGATGATCGGCTTCTACCTCCCCTCCTACCTCACGGGCGGGATGCCGCTGATGCACCTGCGGTGGGCGGTCGTGGTCTATGCGCTGGCGTTCGCGGGCGCGATGTTCCATCGCCTGCGCCAGGGAGCGCCGATCACCGTGCTCCAGTGGGACGGGCAGACGCTGCGGGCGCCGACATTCCTCGTCGCCGCCGGGAAGAACTACACGGCGGGCGACCCGATGAAGTGGAGCCAGGGCGCGCTGGGAGACTTGCAGGTGGTGCCGCTGTGGCCGGGACGGCTGACCGGCTGCGGGACGGTGAAGGTGGTCTCGCGCTTCGACTACCCGGCGCACCTGGGCGTCTATCCGCTGGCGCCCCTGCGCGAGGCTCTGGCGGAGTTTCGGTCTATCGTCCTCCCGGATGCCGAGCGCGATGACCCAGCCAAGTGATCATGTTGAGGCGATGACCATCCGCCGAGCCGCCGAGGTGCTGCGCGCCGGTGGCGTCGTAGCGCTGCCGACGGAGACGGTCTACGGGCTTGGCGCCGACGCCTCGAACGAGGCGGCGGTGCGGCGCATCTTCGAGATAAAGGGTCGGCCGGCAACCAATCCGCTGATCGTGCACGTGGCCGATGCCTCGTCGGCCAGGCGATGCGTCTCCCACTGGCCCGATGGGGCGCAGCGGCTGGCGGAGCGCTTCTGGCCCGGTCCGCTGACGATCGTCCTGCCGAAGTCGGAGGCAATCGCCCCGGCGGTGACCGCGGGCGGGCCGACCGTGGGTGTGCGCGTGCCGGCCCATCCGGTCGCCCTGTCGCTGCTCCGGGCGTTTGCCGAGTTGGGCGGGAATGGCTTGGCGGCGCCGAGTGCGAATCGCTCCAACCACGTCTCCCCCACGACAGCGCAGCACGTGCGCGACGACCTCGGCGATGCGGTGGACCTGGTGCTCGATGGCGGACCGTGCCGCGTGGGGATCGAGTCGACCGTCCTGTCCCTGGCGGACTCTATCCCGACCGTGCTTCGCCCGGGCGGCGTGAGCGTCGAGGCGCTGCGCGAGGTGCTGGGGGACGTGGCGGTGGTCGGCGGGAGCGACACCGGCGCCTCTGCGAGCCCGGGGCGCCAGGCCGTCCATTACAAGCCGAACGTGGAGGTTGAGCTCTTCGAGCCGGCAGGCCTTTCGAGCCTGGAGCGTGCGGGCCGTGAACAGGGGTGGGATCGGCTCGTGGTCATGCCGCTCGCGCAGGGGGAGGCGGAGCGGCGGGTGAGGCAATGGTCGCGCGAAGGAGCAGCGACCATCCCGATGCCGGGGGAGCCGGCGGCATATGCGCGAGGGCTCTACGGCGCGCTGCGGGAGGCGGAGCGGCGAGGGGCGCGGCTCTTCATCGAGCTTCCGCCGGACGAGCCGGGCTGGCGTGCGGTGCGGGATCGCCTGCTGCGGATGGGTTCGGTCGGTCGTGCGTGATCGCGCACCACGGAAAATACATTCTCATGTGCCCTGGCGTCGCGCCACCGGGGTCTGGTGCGCGCACGAGACGGG
>JAEZED010000172.1 GCA_023417885.1 Planctomycetota bacterium | reverse complement strand
CCGGCGGGCGGCGCCGCTGTCGCGACGCGCCGCCTTCATCGCGGGCGTCGTCCTCTTCGTCGCCTTCGCCGCCCTACGCGTGCCGCTGCTCCTGTCGCATGGCCTCTGGGCCGACGAGCTCTTCTCGCTGGCAATGGCCACCGGCCACAGCCTCGAGCACCCCGCCGACGTCGCGGATGCCTCCTCGGGCGACTTCGTCGAACTGCCGCAGGCGGTCACGGCGGAGTTCTACGCGCAGCACCTGGACCACCGGGAGCCACGCGCCGCGCCGCCGCGCGTGGTTCGGGCGGTCTACCTTTCCGACACGAGCCCACCAGGCTACTACGTCCTGCTCCACTTCTGGACGCGCCTGCTCGGCACGAGCGACGCCGCCCTGCGCGGGTTCAGCCTTCTGTGGGCCATGGCGACGTTCCCGGTGCTCTGGTCGCTGGCCCGCCGATTGGGCGGCCGCTGGGCTGCGGTGTCGGCGGCCTTCTTCTACACGTTCGCCCCCTTCTGCATCTTCTACAGCGTCGAAGGGCGGATGTACTCGATGCTCTGGTTCTGGTCGGCGGCCCTCATGTGGCTGGCCCTGCGCGCGCGGGGCGGCGACAACCTCGGCCGACCGCTGGTCATGAGCGCGTGGATCATCGTCAGCGTCGCCGGACTGCTCACGCACTACTTCTTCGCATTCGTATGGCTCGCAAGCGCCCTCTGGCTCCTGCTCCACGGCGGGGCACTGAAACGGCTCTGGCTCCTCGCCGCCGCTGCCGCGACGGCGGTGCTGATCATTCCGTGGTACCTGAGATTGCCCGGGAGCCTCCAGAACTGGCGCGTCACCGGCGACTGGCTCAACATCGAGCCGTGGCCGGGATACAACCTCCTCGTCGTTGTCGCGCAGCTTCCCTGGCGATTCTTCTCGCCGCGCGGTGACTGGGGCGTGCGCCCGCACTGGGAGCTTCCGGCCGCTCTGGCCCTGCTGCTGCTCGCCATCCTTTCCGCGCGGCGCGTGCGCTGGTGCGCGCCGCGGCGACAGCTCGCCTGGCTGAGCGTTGCGGCCGCCTGCCTGGGGCTGGCGGCGTTCGACCTCTGGCGCGGCACCTACGCCTCCGCCATCTCGCGTTACGCGATCGCGGGGATGCCGGCGGCATTCGTGCTCGCCGGCGTCGCGCTGGGGAGTGTGCCGCTCAGAACGCGCCTGGTCATCGCGATCCTGTTCGCAGCATCCTGCCTCATCGGGTTCCGGCGGATGTACATCAACCCGGGCCGTGCCGCAGAGCCATTCGACCTCGCGGCCCGGCAGATCGTCGAGGCGGCGGGGCCGCAGGACCTGGTGATCGTCCACTCCATTCCGTCCGGCGTCACGGGCGTCGCGCGTTACCTGGAGATGTACCGCCCGCCGGAAGCTGAACCATTGGCCTTCGCCGCCTGGGTCGGCCAGCTGGGCCAGCGGCGGATGCCGGAGGACATCTTGGATCTGACCCGCGGCCGGGAGCAGGTGTTTGTGGTGGTCGGGCACGCTGTCGGCGAGCCCGCGCCGGAGCTGGAGTGGCTGCACGATCACGCGACGCTGGTGGAGGAGCGGAGCTACGAGGCCGTGCACGTCTACACGTTCCGCGTTGGCCCGTAACACTCATGGCACGCGCCGGTAGACCCGGGCCAGGCCATCCGGCGTCTCGTAGACCAGCGTCCACTTCTCCGGATGCGCCTCGATCGCCGGCGCCAGGTAACGGCTGACGATCTCCCCCACGTCGGCGGAATCGACGACCGCCCAGCGAACCGGCACTGTGTCCATAAGGCGCTGCGCCTCTGCCGGGTCTTCCTCCATCGGCGGCATCACGGACTTGTACTC
This sequence comes from Planctomycetota bacterium, assembly GCA_023417885.1. GTDB lineage: Bacteria > Planctomycetota > Phycisphaerae > Tepidisphaerales > Tepidisphaeraceae > JAEZED01. The sequence goes on along the minus strand of JAEZED010000172.1, from coordinate 46,523 downwards.
GCCGGCGATGTATGCCCACTGAGGCGTGGCGGCAGCGACGACCTCTCCTTCAGCCACTCGTCCGCGCAACCAGTCGATTGCCTCGAGGTAGGACTGCCACTTTTCGTCGAAGAAGTACATCCGCGCTCCGCCGACGCGGCTGGCCTCTGCCGGGACGAGCACCCAGCCGGAGCGGTACGCGCGCAGCAGGCTGTAGAGCTGCATCCCGATCACCAGCGCGACGACGAGCCCAGCCAGGGCAACACCGCTTCGTCGCGGGAGCCGCTGGCGCGCCGAAAGCAGGAAGAAGACGAGCCCCAGGGCGAGGATCGGCGTCAGCGGCGTGAGATATCGCGTGAACTGCGCCGGCCAGGGCGTCGCTGCAACGAGCACGATGGTGGCGGCGGCGTAGAGGCAGAGAAGCCACTCGCGGCGCAGCGCCAGGAGCACCAGGCCCGCCAGCGCCGTGAGGCCGAGCATGACCGGCACGACCGACGCCACCCGCGGCGGGAGCATCGGCAGGCCGAACCAGTTGTGCGCATCCCGAAGCGTCCACTGGTAATAGCCCTCGACGGTCGAGACGTTGTGGCCGATGGTCAGCGGCATCGACAGGAGGTGCCGGGCAAGGCGCTGGACCAGTAGCGCGCCGGACAGTTCCCCCTCTTCCGGCCGAAAAGGATCGGCCAGCGAGACATTTCGCCCGTACGGCACGTTGTAGTACTGGTAATCCGCCCGCTGGTACTCGTAGGCGGGCGACGTGTACTGCGGCTGTGACGTCACCCAGGCGACGTACCCCTGCCAAGCCAGCACCGGAAGCGCCGCCACGGCCGACCGGAGCAGTACCTGCCGCCATTGCCGGCGAAGCACCGCCTCCCCGACCCAGGCCGCCAGCAGCGCGATTCCCGCCGAGCGCAGGAGATAGGCGGTGATCGCCAGCGCCGCCGAAGCGGCAAATTGCAGCGGCCCGGGCTGCTTCCTGTTGAGGATCAGGAAGAGCATCGTGACGAGCGCAAACGGGATCTCGGCGAAGAGGCTGTTGGAGAGGAAGTAGGTTTGCAGGAAGAGACTGGTGATGAGCCCGACGAGCAGCGCGTATCCCGGCGCCACCAACCGCCGCGCCATCACGTAGACGCAGACGATGTAGGCGATCGAGATCAGGAAGTAGCTCTTGCGCAGTGCAGCGCCGAGCACCTGCGGATCGGCGCTTCCCGTGACCCACCGGTGCATCGCGATGAAAGCGGGAAGGGCGGGCGGATACTGAACCGCCCGGATGTCGCCCGGCTCGTTTAGAAGCCGGTAGCCCTGCCCCTCGGCGAGTGACACCCCGGTGACGTAGTAGACGGCGGCGTCCGTGCGCAGGTCGATGGGCCCGCCGAGCCGCGGGGCCCACAGGGCCAGCGTCACCAGGCACAGGAGGCCCGCGAAGATCCAGTCCAGCCGCTGGATCGCCTTCTCGTCCCGCTGCTGGGGCGAATCGCCGGCCGGTGCCTCCATGGCGTCGGCCTCAACGGGGGTCGGGCGGATCGGGTTGTCGGACTGGCCGCCTGGCACAGGAGAGAGTATCGGGGAAAACGATCGCCGAATTGCCGGCCGATGCCGTCGCCAGCGTTATCAACCAGCCGGATGGCTCAGCGCCCCATGACCCGGCGCCGCGCGAAGTCCGACCAGGCGTCCGGGCCGGGCCGGAGCTTGAGATACTCCCGCCAGTGCCGAAGCGCCGCCTCCGACTGGTCGAGGGCCTCCAGTGAGTCTGCCAGGTTGTAATGGGCCATCGAGTAGAGCGGGTCGATCTTCAGCGCCTCGCGAAAGGCGAAAACGGCTTGCTCCGGCTGCCCCACCTCAGCGAGCATGACGCCGACGTTGTTCCACGCATCGGCGCGCCTCGGGTCGATCTCCAGCACCTGTCGATAGCGCTCCAAAGCCTGGAGATGCTTCCCCTGCGACTGGAGCGAGTGGGCCAGGTCGAAACTGGCCTGCGCGTCCGGCCCCCCCTCCAGCAGCGAGCGGCGGTACGAGTCCTCCGCCTCTTCCAGCAGGCCATGACGCTCCTGCTCCACCCCCTGCTCGTGCCAATCCTCCGCGGTGAGCTGCGGAACCAGCCGGAGCTGAATCGGCGCCGGCGGCTCCGGCTCCTCTTCGTAAGGTATCTGCAACTGCCCGTCCGCCTCCGCCAGCTCCCCCGCCTCAAGGCGCACCAGCAGGTCGCCACTGCGCTCCAGAAGATCGAGCTGCTCGAACGACCGGGCGCCCTCCGGCAGCCACCGGCTGAGCCGCTCCAGGCTGCGTCGCAGCCTCGCAGTGCTGACTCCGGCCGAGGTCAACTGGGCCAGCGAGCGCGCGGCGGCCACCTGCTGGAAGTCGAACCGCGGCACGCCGTGCTGCACGACAGCGGGACGGATCAGCCCGGCCCGGTGCCAGGCGCTCACTCTCGTTCTGGGCTCCCGGAGAATCTCCGCCAGCGCGTCCAGGGTGAACAGGCGTGGCCCCTCCTCCTCGGTGGCGATTCTCAACTCCATCAGGAACTCCGTTTCCTTGATTACGCGCGTGGATGTCGACCGCACTGCCGGCACCGCCGACTCCCCCTCATCCGTCAGGGGCAGCCCCCCGGCGCCGACGACGATCACGTCGGCCGTGGCGTCGGCCATCCCCTTCGCCGGCTTCAGGAACTGCCCGCCGAGGGTCTCCACCGCCTCGCGAAGCTGATCCTGCGAAATCTGGGCGAGCGCTCCGACATGGGTCACCGTTCCGCCCCGGGCGACCAGGGTGGCGATGTCGAGAGCCGAGGTTGCCTGCGTGCCGCCCGCGGCGACGATGCCTCTGGTCATGAGCGGGTCTCCCCGGGCTCGATCAGTTCCTGGAAGACCGGGGCCCGAAGCTGGCCGGCGGAGCTGATCTCCAGGTAGGACACCTTACAGAAGAGTCCCGGCTTCAGCCACTGCCCTTGAAAGTCGCAGGGGAGGATGGGCCGGTCGTGCAGCAGCGGCTGGATTCGCTCGCGCAGCTCGCGCCGCGTCCGCTCGGTCAACCCGCTGCCGACCTTGCCGACGCACCGCAGCTCCCCCTCGACCTCGGCAGCGATGATGAGGCTGCGCGGGGCGCCGTGCTCGTCCAGCAGGCAGCCGATGATGGCGCAGACCATCTCGTTGCGACGCTTGAACTTGATCCAGTGATCGCTGCGCTGGCCCGGCAGGTAGGGACTGCTCAGCCGCTTGGCGACCACCCCCTCCAGCTCGCGCTGCGACGCCTGCTCGAAGTACGCGATGCCCTGCCCCGTGACCCCCTCGCTCATCACGACGTTCGGCGCTCCCAGCGCCGCCACCACTTCGCGAAGGCGATCCCGACGCTCCGAGCACGGGCGGCTCATCTGCGATACGTATCGGTCATACAGCAGGTCAAAGACGATGTACGTCGCCGGCCACGACCGGGCCGCCGCCGCGACGTTGCGGACGCCCTGTGCCTGCTCGCGCCGGAGCATGAGCTCGAAGTCGGGCCGGCCCTCGCGAAACATCACGATCTCGCCGTCGAGCACCGTTCCCGCCTTCAGGCCGCGGACGCCGGCGAGATCCGGGTAGCGTTCCTTCTGCGAGAACTGCCTGCGATTCTGAAGGCGGTAGTCGCGGGCGTCGCGAAAGCAGATCGCGCGCGTGCCATCCCACTTGATCTCGAAGAGATGCTCGTCGGAGTCGAAGGGCTCCCCGAGCCTCGCCAGCATCGGCTCGATCTTCTCCGGCAGCCGGCGTGGGGGCGGCTTCGTCGTCACGATCGCAGCTTACGTCCGCGCAGGGGCACTCAGGAGGACTTGCGCTTCCTGGAGGCGGCCCGCTTGCCGGCGGTGCCGGGCGCCACCTGCTTGGGCGGCTTGGCGGCGGCCTGCGCCTGTTCGAGGCTCTTCTGGAGGGCTTCCATAAGATTGATGACGGGAACCGGCTCGTCCTGCGGGACTGCCACGAGTTCCTCGCCGGCCACCTTGGTCTCGATGAGCTTCTGGAGGCGCTCCTCGTACTTGTCCGTGTAGGCGGAGATGTCGAAATCCTCGGGCGAGAGCTGCGAGATGAGCGTGCGGGCGATGTCCAGCTCCTGCTGGGGCACCTCCACCTCGGGTACCTCCGCCTCGAACTCCGCGGGGTTCTTCATCTCCGCGTCGTAGCTCAGGAAGTTGGCCACGAGCAGCCGGTCGCGCGGGCGGAGCATCATGATCTGCTCGCGGTTCTGGAAGACGCCCTGCGCGAAGGCGATCTTCCCCTCCTCGTTCATGAGGCGCAGGAGCAGTGCATAGGGCCGCTTCCCGGCGACGCCGTCGGGGACGAGGTAGTATGTCTTCCCGTTGACGTACCTCGGCTCGATCGACTCCTTGTCGAGAAAGGCCTGGATGCCGATCGCGCGCTCGTTCGGCGGGCGCAGCTTGTCCACCTCCGACGGGTCGATCACGACGTACTGGTCCTTGGCGACCTGGTATCCGCTCACGATCTCGTTGCCCGGCACCTCGCCGTGCGTCGGGCAGTACTTCATGTACCGGATGCGCGCGCCGCACTCCTCGCCGTTCGGGAGGTTGCCGTGGAGCTGGTTGAGGTGGGTGCGTCCCCCGCCGGTCGCCGTCGCCGTGTAGGCCTTGACGGGGATCGTGACGAGTGAGAACCGAATGTGGCCCTTCCAGACGGAGCGGGCAGCAGGCATAGAAACCTCCGGGGCCTCGCGAGCCCGGGCTTGCAGGTTGTCCGTCCTTGGAATCGGGTTGCCGGCCGGGAAGGCCACGCCGGCGGTGGTGTCAGGAGGTTACCCGATGCAGCTTTGGCGGGACAAGATGCGATCAAACGGCCGGTAAAGTCCAATAAGTCAAGCGTGGTAAGCCGTGCCCTTTGCGCAGGGCCGTTGCCTCCCAACGCCCTAGATCGGTTATCGTGGCCTCGTGCCTCGAACCAGAAGCACAAAGAGTGCATCCACCCCGCCGGACGCCCCGCCGCCTGCCCCGGATCGCCTCGCCCCGTACCGCGGCAAGCGCGACTTCAGGAAGTCGCCCGAGCCCAGCGGAGAGACGCCCCCGCGCCCGGCGGAATCCCTCTCCTTCTGCGTCCAGCAGCACATGGCCCGGCGGCTGCACTACGACCTTCGCCTGGAGCACAAGGGCGTGCTCCTCTCCTGGGCGGTGCCCAAGGGGCCGTCGCTGAATCCGAAGGACAAGCGTCAGGCGGTGCGGACGGAGGATCACCCGCTCGACTACGGCGACTTCGAGGGGGTCATCCCGGAGGGGTACGGCGCCGGGATCGTGCTGCTGTGGGACCGGGGCACGTGGACGTGCGAGAACCCGCCGGTGGACGAAGCGCTGGAGGCGGGCGAGCTTAAGTTCTCGCTCGAGGGCGTGAAGCTCAAGGGTTCGTGGGTGCTCGTGCGAACGAAGAAGGCGGGCGAGGAGGAGCGCCAGGAAAGCTGGCTGCTGATCAAGCACCGGGACACGTGGTCGGGTGAGGTGGACGTCGTCGGCCTGGCGCCTCAGAGCGTCAAGAGCTGGGGCGGCCTGGCTGACGTTCTCGCCGAGCATGGCGATGCGAATCTCTGGGCGACGAGCCCGCCCGTAAAGTCGGGCGAGACGGCCGAGCGCTTCCGGCAGATCATCCAGGAGGCACGGCAGAAGCGCGCCCAGCGCGCGGGCGAAAGCGCGGACCGAAAGAAGGCGCGTCGGACGAAGCCGGCCGCCGACCGTCACGTTCTGCCGGCGTCGGCGCTCTCGCTGGTCGGAAAGAAGCCAAAGCTGACGAACCTCGACAAGCCGCTCTACCCGACGGGCTTCACGAAGTCGGAGGTCATCGACTACTACACGCGCATCGCGCCCTGCATGCTCCCCCACCTGCGCGGCCGCGCGATCACGCTGAAGCGATACCCCGACGGCGTGGACGGCGAAGTCTTCTTTGAGAAGCGGTGCCCCTCCCACGCCCCGGAGTGGGTCCGGACCGCAGAGGTCGAGCACCGCGGCGGGAAGCGGCTGCGCTATTGCGTGATCGACGACCTGCCGACGCTGATGTGGACGAGCAACCTGGCGGCGCTGGAGCTGCACGCGCCCCTGGCGCTTGCGGAGGCGTCGGACACGCCGACGTCGATGGTTTTCGACCTCGATCCGGGCCCGCCGGCGGGGCTGGCCGATTGCGCCAGGATCGGGCTGCGCCTGCGCGACATGCTGGGACAGCTGGGGCTCCAGTCGTTTCCCAAGCTCTCCGGCGGCAAGGGGTTGCATGTCTACGTCCCGCTGAACACGCCCGGCGTCACCTTCGACGACACCAAGCACTTTGCCCGCGCCATCGCCACACTCATGCAGCGCGCCGACCCCGACCACGTCACCGCCACCATGAGCAAGGCCGTCCGCGAGGGGCGGATCTTCATCGACTGGAGCCAGAACGACCAGCAGAAGACCACGGCCGCCGTCTATACGCTCCGCGCGACGCAGGAACCGCGCGCGTCGATGCCCGTGGACTGGCAGGAGCTGGCGAAGCCCGACGCGTTGCCGATCCCGACGCCGGCGCTGGCGATCAGACGGTGCACGACGCGCGGCGATCTGTTCCGCCCGCTGCTCGAGCTGGAGCAGACGCTTCCGGTTCTCGGCGGGTGATGGCACGTCGCTGGCATTGCCCGGGGAGCGCCGGTACGTTCTGCGGCGCAGATGCAGGCGACGTCGAGCCTCGAATCTCCCGCGCCGCCGCCCCTCGCCCGGATGCGCCGGATCTCCAAGCGCTTCGGCCCCAATCTCGTGCTGCGCACGGTGGATTTCGACGTTCTTCCGGGGGAGTGCCACGTGCTCGCCGGGGAGAACGGGGCCGGCAAGAGCACGCTCATCAACATCCTCGGCGGCGTGCTGACGAGCTTCGAGGGGGAGATCGAACTCGCGGGCCGGCCCGCTGCCCCGCGGTCGCCGCTGCATGCGGCGCAGCTCGGGGTTGCCGTCATCCACCAGGAGCTTTCCCTGGTGCCGGACATGAGCGTCGCGGACAACCTGATGCTCGCCGAGCCGGAGGCGAGAGAACGGTCGGGCATGCTCGCACGCCTCGGGTTCATCTCCGAGCGCGTTCGTCATCGTCGTGCGCGCCAGCTCCTGGAGCGCGTGGGGCTGGGGGGAGTGGACCCGGCGACCTGTGCCGGGGAGCTTCCGCTGGCACGGCAGCAGCTGGTCGAGATCGCCAAGGCGCTGGCGTTCGAGGCCCGCGTGCTGGTGATGGACGAGCCGACCAGCGCGCTGCCGGCGAACGACGTGGAGCGCGTCTTCGACCTCATCGCGCGCCTGAAGCGGGACGGGTGCGGCATCGTCTACATCTCCCACAAGATGGACGAGATCGATCGCGTGGCCGACCGGATCACCGTGCTGCGCGACGGCCAGGTCGTCGGCAGCGCGCCCGCCGGCGCGATGTCGCGGGCGGAACTGGTTCGGCTCATGGTCGGCCGCGAGATGAGCCGGCAGATCCCGTACGAGCCGGCGCCGACCGGCGCAATCCGGTTGCGCGTGGATGGTCTCACCGTTGGCCCCGGCGCCGGGTCGCGCAACCCGCCCGTGGAGGATGTGTCGCTGGAGGTGCGGGCAGGCGAGGTGCTTGGACTCGCCGGGTTGCAGGGATCCGGAAGCAGCGAACTGCTCTTGGCGCTCTTTGGAGCACTCGGAAGCCGGTCGCGCGGCCGCGTGACGGTTGACGGCGAACGCGTCGATGTGCGCTCCGTCCGGCGTGCGATGGCCGCGGGCATCGCGCTCCTGACGAACGACCGCAAGTCCACCGGCCTCGTCCTGTCAATGAGCGTTTGCGCCAACGCGACGCTGGCCGATCTTCCCCGGCTGAGCCCGTGGGGATGGCGAAGGCCGGGCCTGGAGCGCGAAGCGGCCCGGCGGCACACCACCGGACTGAACCTGCGGGCCGCCTCGCTCGACGCCGAGGTCGGCACCCTCTCCGGCGGCAACCAGCAGAAGGTGGCGCTGGCAAAGTGGCTCGCGCGGGAGCCGGCGGTGCTGCTCCTCGACGAGCCGACCCGCGGGGTGGACGTCGGAGCCAAGCGCGAGATCTACGGCCTGATCAACGAGATGAAGAGACGTGGCACCGCCATCCTGATGATCAGCACCGAGCTGCCGGAGCTGCTCGGCCTGTCGGATCGCGTGGCCGTGATGCACCGCGGACACGTTTCGGCGATGATGGATCGCCCGGAGGCGACCCCGGAAGCCGTCATGGCGGCGGCGATGGGGGGACGTTCGAGCCGCGAACCGCCCGTCGCGAGCGGCGAATAGCCATCGATCGCCCGAGAGCCTGCCACCCCGGGCCCTGTTCACCTGTTTCCGACCGTGCAGACCACCGACACGCAGCCCGATCCCGCAACGCCGGCCGGCGAGGCGCCGCGCGCGCCGGTCAATGTGCTGCCTTACTCGGGTCATCCCGCACCCACGCTGCCGCGACCGGAGACGCCGCGGTGGGTGCGGGGAGTTTCCAGCCCTGCCGGTCGTGCGCTGGCGGCGCTGGTGCTCATCCTGATCATCGGGTGCCTATTTAATGCCGATGGTGCCTTCTTCAAGGCGGGCACACATCGCGACGCGCTTCGGCAGGTGAGCGTTTACGGGATCCTGGCGTGCGGGCTGACGCTGGTCATCATCTCGGGCGGGATCGACCTTGCCGTCGGCAGCGTCATGGCGCTGGTTGCCGTCGCCTTCTCGAAGCTGGCAATCGAAATGGGGTGGTCCGGGTGGCTTGCCGTTCCCGCCGTGCTGATGCTCGGCGCCCTCACCGGCGCCCTCAGCGGGGCAACGACCGCCTGGGGTCGCGTTCAACCGTTCATCGCGACGCTGGCGATGATGGTGGTCGCCCGCGGCGCCGCCAAGTGGTTGTCGGGCGGGGCGAAGATCACGCCCTACTTCATGCGCGACGGGCAGTTCGTCGATGCCACGCCCCCGATGTTCCGGCTCATCGACTCGCGCATTCTCGGAGGCAACCTTTCCGTCGTCACGATCGTTTTCGCGGCCGTGGCGCTGCTGAGCTGGGTGCTGCTGGCGCGGCACCGCTGGGGCAGACATCTCTACGCCGTCGGGGGGAACGAAAAGGCGGCGGCGCTCTCCGGCGTGCCGGTGAACCGGGTGAAGCTCTGGGCATACGTCGCCAGCGGCACGCTGGCCGCCGTGGCGGGGATCTGCCAGGCGGCCCAGGAGAAGCAGGGAGACCCGAACGTCGCGGTCGGCTACGAGCTGACGGCGATCGCGATCGTGGTGATCGGCGGGACGAACCTGATGGGCGGGCGCGGCGGGATCGGCCTGACGATCCTGGGGACGCTGACCATCGGCTACCTGGAGAAGATCCTGAGCCTGAACGCGGTGCCGGAGTCGGGGCGCCTGATGCTGACGGGCCTCATCATCGTGGTGGCGGTGCTGGCGCAGCGGCGGCGGGTCGGATGAGCGGAGGACGCGGCCGGGGCGATGCTCGCCCGCCGCGCCTCAGTTGAGGTCGGCGCGGCGGCGCGGCATGATGTGGCCATGCTCAAGCGACTTCTCCTCGGCTGCCTGGTGCTTCCACTGCTTGCTTTCGGCTGCGACGGCGGGGACGACGCCGCCGATGCCGCGGGCGCGAATGGCAATGGGGGCAAGACCTTCACCATCGGGATGAGCCAGGCAAACCTTGCCGAGCCGTACCGGGCGCAGATGAACGCCGACATCGCCGAAGCCGCGAAGGAGCATCCGAACATCCAGATCATCTTTAAGGACGCACAGAAGGATTCGCTGAAGCAGCGGACGCACGTGGAGGAGTTCATCAGCCAGGGCGTGGATCTGATCCTCATCAGCCCCAATGAGCCCGCGCCCCTGAAGGAGCCGGTGGAGGCGGCGATGGACGCGGGAATCCCCGTGGTCGTCATCGACCGGCGCCTGCCCGAGGGGACGCGCTACACGAGCTTCATCGGCGCCGACAACTACCGCATCGGCCTGGCGGCGGGGAAGTGGATCGTCGAGCAACTCGGCGGGGAGGGGAACGTCGTGGAGCTGAAGGGGATGATGAGCACAGATCCCGCCATCCAGAGGAACCGTGGCTTTCGCGAGGCGATCGCGGGGACGAACATCAACGTGATCTTCGATGTGGACATGCGTTGGGATCAGTCGCAGGCGAAATCGGAAATGGAGTCGGCGCTGTCGCGCTTTGCCGACATTGACCTCGTCTACGCCCACAACGACCCTGGGGCCTACGGTGCGTTTCTCGCGGCTCAGCAGGCAGGACGCGCGCAGGAGATGAAGTTCGTCGGCATCGACGCCCTGCCGAGCGAAGGGGTGGCCTACGTGAGACAGGGCGTCCTCGACGCCAGCTTCGAGTATCCGACCGGCGGGGCGCTGGCGGTGGAAACGGCGGTGAAGATCCTCCAGGGGGAGGAGGTCGAGAAGGAAATCGTTCTGGAGAGCGTGTTCTACACGAAGGACAACGTCGAATCCGGCGGCGCGCCGGTGTAGCAGATCGCAGGCTGGTCTAACCGAACTGCCCCGGCACGTGGCGCGTGCCGGGGCATTGCGTTGGTGGAGGAACGTCGTACGCGGGAGGGCGGCCGGGCTGCGGATCTTTCCCGCCGAGGCGGCGCTTCAGCGAAGGCGTTGGAGGGTGACTGATACGTTGAGCCGCGGGTCGGTGAAGACGACGGAGTCGCCCTGGACGGCGTAGATGTAGTTGCGATCCTCATCGAGCATCAGCCGGCCGGTGTCGGTGCGCCATTTGCCTGAGTCGGTGCGCAGCTGGCCCTCGTAGCGCATGCCGGCGGTGTAGGTGCCGTCGCCGGCGAAGGTGACGCTGGCGAACTGGAGCGGCGTGTCGGTGGCGTCTTCGTCGCCCGTCCACGTGCCGACGAGGCCGCTATCCTGCGCGTCGGAGGTGGCGCCCCCGCCCATGCTCTCGCAGCCGGCAAGGGCCGTCGCGAGGCAGAGCATGCACAGGGCGACGAGGGGGGATCGGACGATGGTGCTCAGCTTCCCTTGGAACATGTGTGTCTCCTGCGTTGGTTGTCAAGGCGTGCCCGGCGTGCGGCCGAGACGGGTGCCGGGCCCGCAGAAGAGGCTAAGCCCGCACCGGTTCCTGCGGAAGGGTGTTTCCGTCGTGACGCTACAGAAGAGTGCATGATCCGATTTAGTCGCTAAGATCCGCTTTCCAGCCGGCTCGCATGATCTACTCCACCACCTGCGCCTATGGCATCCACGCCGTCTGCCGGCTCACGATTCTCGCGCCCGAGGGCTTTGCGCGCGTCGGGCAGATCTGCGAAGGAAGCGATTTGTCCGCCTACTTCGTGAGCAAGATCCTCGGCGACCTGGTCCGTGCCGGCCTGCTCAAGAGCTCCAAGGGCCGCAACGGCGGGTTCGGCCTCGCCCGGCCGCCTGAGAAGATCAGGCTGATGGACATCGTCGAGGTCATCGACGGGCCGCAGGCTTATCGGCAATGCGTGGTGGGCCTGGCGCGCTGCGACGACCGGCAGCCCTGCCCGCAGCACGATTCTTTCAAGCCGATCCGTCAGCGGATCGTGAGCTATCTCAGCGAAACGACAGTCCGCCAGATGGCCGATGCGCTCGTTCGCAAGACGGAGCTGATCGGCCGGCCCGCCATCCGGCCCCTGTCGGTGCGCAACGCCTGAGCTGCGATTTCCCTTGGGCGGCGGCGTCGCTCTGGTAGACTCCCCCCTGCGGCGGCCCGGCCGGCTCGTTCTGCGGGGCCGCTTCCCGTCTACCCGAAGGGAGGCCCCGCGCATGGCCCGAGAGAAGATCGACTGCATCGTCAACGACCGGCCGGCGTCGGTCGAGACCGAGCCCGACCGGTCACTTCTGGAAGTGCTCCGCGAGGATCTGAAGCTTACGGCGACGAAGTACGGCTGCGGCGAGGGGGCGTGCGGCGCCTGCACCGTCATGGTCGACGGGGAGCGTGTCCACAGTTGCGGCATGAACATCGAGGAGGCGCGCGGCAAGCGCATCTCGACGATCGAGGGCCTCTCGGACGGCGACACGCTCCACCGCGTGCAGGAGGCGTTCCTCGCCGAGGGAGCCCTGCAGTGCGGCTATTGCACCTCGGGCATGATCATGAACGCCGTGGCGTTGCTCGCGCGCAATCCGCATCCGTCGGACGAGGAGATCGCAACTGCCATGGACGACAACCTCTGCCGCTGCGGCGGCTATCCCGGCATGCTCCGCGCCGTCCGTCGCGCCGCCGACACCGTCCAGCAGGAGGTCTCACGATGATCCTTGAGCAATCTCCCTTCGACATGGATCGTGCCGCCCTCGATCGCCCGGTCGCGCAAGGACCTGGCATCTCCCGCCGCGGCTTCATCCAGTCCCTCGGTGCGGGCCTCGTGCTCGTCGCCAGCGTCCCCGCGCTCGCGGAGCAGCGCCGCGGCCAGCGCAGCGCCGCCCCCGCGACGATCGACACGCGCATCCACATCGGCGAAGACGGAACCGTCACCGTCATGACCGGAAAGGTGGAGATGGGACAGGGCGCCCGCGCCCAGCTCACCGCCGCCGCCGCCGAGGAGCTGCGCCTGCCGCCTGAACAGATCCGCCTCATTATGGGCGACACCAGCCTCTGCCCCGACGATGGCGGAACATGGGGCAGCCAGACCACGCCGCGCACCGTCCCGTCCGTCCGCGCCGCGTGCGCTGCCGCTTTCGGCCTGCTCGATCAGCTGCGCGCCGACAAGTCGGACGACTCGCTCACCTATGCCGACCTCGCCCGCGACGGCGAGGCGCTGCGCCAGGCGGTCCCGCGCGACGTCGAGCTCCGACGCGTCGAGGACTGGAAAGTGATGGGCGCCAGCCTCGGCCGGCCCAACGCGCGTCAGATCGTGACCGGCGCCCACGAGTTCCCCTCCGACATCATCCGTCCCGGGATGCTCTACGCGAAGGTGCTTCGCCCGCCCTCCTACGGGGCGAGGCTGGAGTCGATCGACCTGGAGCCGGCGCGGGGATTGGAGAGGGTGGAGGTCGTCCACGACGGTGATTTCGTCGCCGTCGCCGCGCCCAGCACCTACCAGGCGAAGAAGGCGATCGCGGCGATCGCGGAGTCGGCGCGGTGGAACGAGACGGACGATCACGTGAGCGACACGGCGCTGTTCGACCACCTCGAGCGCACGGCGCGCGACGTGCCGCAGCGCGACGACAGCCGCGTCGGCTCGGCCGCCCACGCGCTCGAGGCGACCTACACCGCCGCCTACATCCAGCACGTGCCGATGGAGCCGCGCGCCGGCGTGGCAGAGGTCGCGGAGGACGGGAAGCTGCTGGTCTGGACGGGCAGCCAGTATCCGCACGGCGTGCGCCGCGCCGTCTCCCAGGCCACCAGGACCCCGGAGGAGGACGTGCACGTGATGACGCCCGACTTCGGCGGCGGGTTCGGCGGCAAGGGGAGCGGCGAGGCCGGCGTGGAGGCGGCGCGGATTGCCCGCGCCCTGAACAAGCCTGTGGCCGTGCGCTGGACGCGGGAGGAGGAGTTCACCTGGGCCTACTTCCGCCCCGCGACCGTGATGAAGATGCACGCGACGCTCGACGACGCGGGGGCGCTTGCGAGCTGGTACTTCGTGAACATCAACGCCGGCGGATCGGGCGTGCGATCCCCCTACCGCGTCGAGCCGAAGCTGGACGAGGCCGTCCGGGCCGCCGGGCCGCTGCGCGAGGGGTCGTACCGCGCGCTGGGCTCCACGGCCAACAACTTCGCGCGCGAGTGCTTCATGGACGAGCTGGCCGCGGCGGCAGGGAAGGACCCGCTGGAGTTCCGCCTGGCCCATCTCGACGACGATCGCCTGCGTGCGGTCCTGGAGAAGGCGGCGGCGGAGTTCGGGTGGAACGAGCGCCGCCTCGCCGAGCGGGAGCCGGGTGTCGGGATCGGCCTTGCATGCGGTTTCGAGAAGGCGTCCTACGTCGCCGCCTGCGCCGAGGTGGCCGTGGACGAAGCGGCGGGAACCATCTCGGTGCGCCGCGTCTGCGAGGCGTACGAGTGCGGCAAGGTGCAGGATCCTGCCAACTGCCACAAGCAGGTGGAGGGAGCGATCATCCAGGGTCTGGGCCCCTGCTTCCGCGAGGCGATGCGCTTCGAGGGCGGGAAGATCCTCAACGCGTCGCTGCTCGACTACGAGGTGCCGCGCTTCAGCGATCTGCCGGAGCAGATCGACATCCACCTCGTCGATCGGCCCGACCTGCCCAGCGTCGGTGCGGGTGAGACGCCGCTGATAGCGCTAGCCCCCGCCATCGCCAACGCCGTCTACATGGCCTGCGGCCAGCGCCTGCGCTCACTGCCGATGAAGCTGGAACGGAAGTAGCCTGCGCCGGAGCCGAACTCGGAAATAGCGAATCCGCGGCCCACGAAGCGATGATGACCTTCGACGAGATCGTGACCCTGCGCGATGTGCTGGCGCGGTCGCTGCGCGCCGGCTCCCCCGCCGTCGTCGCGACGCTGGCGGCGCGCGAGGGGCACAGCTATCGCGAGTCCGGCTCGATGATGCTCATGACCGAGGCCCTGCAACTCGTCGGCGCAGTGAGCGGCGGATGCCTCGAGGGATACATCGGCCGGGCCGGCCGCAAGCTGCTGCGCGAGCGCCGCAGCGTGCTGCTGAGCTTCGACACTGCCGCGGAGGCGCCGAATCAGCCAACCCTCGGCTGCGGCGGACGGCTCGAGATCCTCGTCGAGCGTTCCGGCCCGGAGCACCTTGCTTTCCTCGACGCGGTTCTCCACGCGTTGGAGACGACGGATCGAGCCGCCCTGCTGCTGCGGTTCGACGAGGCCGGCGCCGGTTCTGTCGGCTGTGGCCCCCGCGCCGTCGTCGCCGACGGCCGCGTCGTCTTTCCCACGGGCGCACGACTCGATGACGCCGAGCGTCTGGCCGTGGTCGAGGCGATCTCGCTCCGCGAGAGCCTCACCTGGCGTCACGACGGGACGTCGCTCACCGCCGCCTACCTCTGGCCGCGCCCGCGGCTGGTGATCTTCGGGGCGCGCGACGATGCCATGCCGCTGGCGAAGATAGCCCGCACTGCGTCGTGGCATGTCACGGTCGCTGATCGCCGCTCGCGCCTTGCGACGTCCGCGCGGTTTCCGGATGCCGAGCGCGTGCTGGAGGCTCCGTGGCCCGAAGTGATCGCCGCCGTCGACTGGACGCCATGGACTTCGGCCGTGCTCATGACGCACAGCATCGAGGACGATCTCGAACTGCTCCCGCGGCTTGCGAGGCTCGATCTCGACTACCTGGGCGTACTCGGGCCGTCGGCGCGCACGCAGCGCCTGTGGGACGCGATTCCGGCGGAGCAGCGCCAGCGCGTCTACTCGCCGATCGGGCTGTCGCTCGGCGAGAAGTCCCCCGCCGCCGTCGCGATCGGCATCATGGCGGCCCTTATCGCGAACCGGCGCGGTCGGCTGCTCGCGGGCGCGCCGGTCCTGCGGGGGGCGCTGGCGTGACGGGAGCGGTGCGCGTCCTGATCCTCGCTGCGGGCGCGTCCAGGCGACTCGGACGCGACAAGGCACTGCTCCGCCTCGCATCCGGAGAGACGCTCCTGGAGCGCGCTATCGAGGCCGCGCGCGGCGCGGGCCTGCGCGCCGCGGTGACCGTGGCGTCGGCCGAGTCGGCGGCGGCGCAGGAGGCGCAGCGGCTCGACGTGCCGGTGATCGTCGTGCCGGAAGCGTCCGAGGGGATGGCGGCGTCGCTGCGCGCGGGCGTCGCTGCGCTGGCTGTCGACCCCGAGGTCGCGGGCATCCTCGTGCTCCTCGTCGACCAGTGGCGCGTCGGCAGTAACGATCTGGCGCAACTCATCGATGCATGGGAAGCGGCAGGCAGGCAGGTGGCAGCGGCGCGGTACGGCGGAATGAACGGCGTCCCCGCCCTGTTCGGCCGGCCGTGGTTCGACATGCTGGAGAACCTGTCGGGAGACCGCGGGGCACGCGACTTCCTCCGCAGCGGCGATGCAGCGATCACCGCCATCGACATGCCTACTGCCGCGGTCGATCTCGATACGCCGGAGGCGGCTTCCTCTATGATGGATTGATGCGTCGCTCCTCCTTCAGGCTGCCGTTCCTCGCCGTCGCCGTTGCCCTCGTGGTGACCGCGGCGGCCTCGCTGCGGAAGGCGGTCGAGCCCCCCACCGACGAAGCGCCGGGCCCCGCGCCCGACGGAATGGTCTGGATCCCCGGCGGAACGTTCACCATGGGAAGCGACACCGGCTACCCGGAGGAGGCGCCCGCCCACGAGGTGTCGGTCGACGGCTTCTGGATGAGCGTTCATGAAGTCACGAACCGGCAGTTCGCCAACTTCGTCGAGGAGACGGGCTACGTCACCGTCGCCGAGCGCCCGATGAACCCTGCCGACTTCCCCGGCGTGCCGGCCGAGGCGCTGGTGCCCAGCTCGGTGGTGTTCGTCCCGCCGGAGTCGGCAGACCTGCGCGGCGCGATCACGCAGTGGTGGAAGATCGTGCCAGGCGCCAACTGGCGTCATCCGGAGGGGCCGGGCAGCTCGATCGAGGATCGGATGGATCATCCGGTCGTCCACGTCGCGTATGAGGATGCCGAGGCGTACGCGAAGTGGGCCGGCGGACGACTCCCGACGGAGGCGGAATGGGAGCGCGCGGCGCGGGGCGGGCTGGAGGGGAAGACGTACGCCTGGGGCGACGAGCTCCAGCCCGACGGGAAGACCATGGCCAACACCTGGCAGGGGCGCTTCCCGGTGGAGAACGACGAGGGCGACGGCTTCTACCGCACGGCGCCCGTGGGCAGTTATCCGCCGAACGGATATAGGCTGCAGGACGTCGCGGGAAACGTCTGGGAATGGACGAGCGACTGGTACTCCCCGTCCTACTACCGCGAGTCGACCGGCATGCACAACCCGCAAGGCCCGCCGCAGGAGAAGAGCTTCGACCCGAGCGAGCCGGGCCTGGCAAAGCGGACGACGCGCGGCGGATCGTTCCTGTGCGCCGACAACTACTGCCGTCGTTACCGCCCGGCGGCGCGTTCGCCGGTGACGCCGGACACCGGGACGAGCCACATCGGCTTTCGAATCGTCATGGACGGATCCGCCCCGGGATCCGGCGACTGAGCGGGCGTCGATTGCCCACCGCCTGAGCTGTGTTGGTGAACGATCCCGACGCCGCGATGCGGCGATGGGACCGTTTTCGGCGAACGCTCCGGGCTCGCTTGCGCAACGCTCGGTGCTGTGGGCGAAAACCCGCCTCGGCGGCGTGGCTTGCCGCTGGCTTGACCCGGGCGAACCATTGCGCATGCTGGACTGTCGGCGACCATTTGCCAAAATGGTTGGCCCCCCGTCCACGGCGACCAGTGGCGGGCCACCACGACCCACCAGGAGACCTCCACGATGCGTTTGACCACCCTCACCCGACGTGCCGCCATCGCGGGCGGATTCGCCCTCTTCGCCACGCTCGCCGGATGTGACAGCGGCGACTCGGCGGGCGGTGACGGCGATCAGCTCGTCGTCGGCTTTTCGCAGGTGGGCGAGGAGAGCTCCTGGCGAAGCGCCGAGACGCGCAGCATCCGCGACGAGGCGGAGAAGCGCGGCGTCGATCTCAAGTTCAGCGACGGGCAGGGCAAGCAGGAGAACCAGATCCGCGCGATCCGCGCCTTCATCGCCCAGGGCGTCGACGCCATCATCCTCGCGCCGAAGGTCACCACCGGCTGGGAGCAGCCCCTTCGCGAGGCGCAGCAGGCGGGAATTCCCGTCATCCTCGTCGATCGCGGCGTGGACGCCGACGAATCGCTCTATGCGACGCTCATCGCCAGTGACTTCGTGGAGGAAGGGCGCATGGCAGGCCGCTTCGTCGCCGAGAAGACCGGCGGCACCGGGAACATCGTGGAACTCCAGGGCGAGGCGGGCTCCGACCCCGCGATCGAGCGGCAGCGCGGCTTCATGGAGATCGTCGATCAGCACGAGGGCCTGAAGGTGATCCGCAGCCAGGTCGCGGACTTCAGCCGGGCCCGCGGCAAGGAAGTGATGGAGGCGATCCTCAAGAGCGAGAGCGCCGACATTGATGTCGTCTACGCCCACAACGACGACATGGCGCTGGGCGCCATCCAGGCGATCGAGGAGGCGGGGCTGAAGCCGGGCGAGGACATCCTGATCGTCAGCGTCGACGGCGTGCGCGGCGCCTTCGAGGCGATGCTCGCCGGCAAGCTCAACGCCAGCGTCGAGTGCAACCCCCTGCTCGGGCCCTACGCGTTCGACGCGGTGGAGAAGGCGGTCGCCGGCGAGACGCTCGAGAAGCGGCAGATCGTCGAAGACAAGATCTACACGCGCGACGAGGTGACGGAGGAAGTGCTGGCCGGCCGCAAGTACTGATCGCCACGCCGCCTGCCACGCCCTGTCCGCCCGCCACCTGACCTGATCGTGCCCGCAGAAGCCCAGTCCAACCCCGCCCCGCCGCCCGGCGCGCTGCTCGCGGCGCGCGGTCTGACGAGGAGCTTCCCCGGCGTGCGCGCGCTCGACGACGTCGACTTCTCCCTCCGCGCCGGCGAGATCCACGCCCTCATGGGGGAGAACGGCGCGGGCAAGAGCACGCTCATCAAGGTGCTCACCGGCGTCTACCCGGCGGAGTCGGGGCAGATCCTGCTCGACGGACAGCCGATCCGCCCCCGCTCGCCTCACGATGCGCAGCGGTTGGGCATCAGCACCGTCTACCAGGAGGTGAACCTCGTTCCCTTCCTCTCGGTCGCGGAGAATATCGCGCTCGGGCGCGAGCCGACGCGGCTGGGGAAGGTGCGCTGGCGCCAGGTGCGCGAGCGGGCCCGCGCGGCTCTCGCGCGGCTCGATGTGGACGTGGACGTCTCCCGACCGCTGAGCACCTGCTCGATCGCCGTTCAGCAGCTCGTCGCCGTCGCCCGGGCCATCGACAACGAGGCGACGAAGGTGCTCATCCTCGACGAGCCCACCAGCAGCCTCTCGCAGGCGGAGGTGGACCGGCTCTTCGACGTTATGCGCCGGCTGCGCGGCCAGGGGCTGGGCATCGTCTTCGTCACCCACTTTCTCGACCAGGTGTACGCGGTCAGCGACCGGATCACCGTCCTGCGCAACGGCCGGCGCGTCGGGGAGTTTGATGCATCCGGCCTCTCGCGCCTCCAGCTCGTGGCCGAGATGATCGGGCGCGACATCGGCACCGTTGAGAAACTCACCAGCCAGCACGGCGCCCGCCCGGCGCCGGGAGAGCACCGCCCCTTCCTCGAGGCGATCGACCTCGGGCGGCGCGGCGCGCTGGAGAGGATCGACCTGACCATCCGCACCGGGGAGATCGTCGGCCTCGCGGGCCTGCTCGGCTCTGGACGCACGGAGACCGCCAAGCTCCTGTTCGGCGTCGATCGCCCGGATCGCGGCGAGATTCGCCTGAACGGTCAGGCCGTGGACATTCAATCCCCGCGCCGGGCGATGAAGCTGGGGCTGGGCTTCGCTCCCGAGGATCGCAAGACCGAGGCAATCCTGCCGGACCTGTCGGTGCGCGAGAACATCGTCGTCTCCCTCCAGGCGTCGCGCGGCTGGTGGCGCAAGCTTTCCAGCCGGGCCCAGCAGGCGCTGGCCGAGTCGTACATCTCGGCCCTGGGCATCCGCACGCCCGACGCCGACCGGCCCATCCGCACCCTCTCCGGCGGAAACCAGCAGAAGGCGATCCTCGCCCGCTGGCTCGCGTCGCAGCCGAAGCTCCTGATCCTCGACGAGCCCACCCGTGGGATCGACGTCGGCGCCAAGGCGGAGATCGAGAAGCTCATCGGCAAGCTCTGCGGCGAGGGGATGGCGATCCTGCTCATCAGCTCGGAGCTGGATGAGCTGGCGCGCAATTGCCATCACGTCGCCATCCTGCGCGACCGCCGCCAGGTCGGCCGGCTGGATGGGGACGAGATCGGCGCCGATGCGATCATGCGCGTCATCGCCGGTGCCGGCGAAGCCAGCGCGGAGGAAGCGGTTCATGCCTGATGCCCGCACGACATCCGCGCCGGCCACCATGCTGGAGCAGCGACCGGCTCCCGGCCGCGCGCGCGCCGGCTGGTCGCCGCTGGTCTGGCCGGCGCTGGCCCTGCTGCTCCTGTTCGCGTGGAACGGCATCTTCACGGAAGGGTTCTTCAGCATCACGACGCGCGGCGGGAACCTGTACGGCCCGATCATCGACATCTTCGACCGCGCCGCGCCGCTGGCGATCGTCGCCCTCGGTATGACCCTCGTCATCGCCACCGGCGGGATCGACCTCTCCGTCGGCGCCGTCGTCGCCATCAGCGGCTCCGTCGCCGCAACGCTCATGATCGCCGACCCGGCCCGCGGGTTCGACATGCCGATGCCCGCCGCCGTGGCGCTGGCGCTGCTCGTCTGCTGCGCCTGCGGGGCGATCAGCGGGATGCTCGTGTCGCTCCTCGGCGTCCAGCCGATCGTCGCGACGCTGATCCTCATGGTCGCAGGTCGCGGCATCGCGCAGGGTGTCGGGCAGAACGTTCCCATCGATCCGGCCAACCCGTTCGGCAAGTTCGGTAACGACCACTTCGCCTTTCTCCCCTTCGCCATCACGATGGCGCTGGCCGTCCTCCTGGCCACGCTCGCCCTGACGCGCGGAACGGCGCTGGGCCTCTTCATCCGCAGCGTCGGGAACAACCCGCTCGCCAGCCGGCTCGCCGGCGTGCAGGTACGGACGGTCACCTTCGCCGTCTACGTCTTCAGCGGGCTGTGCGCCGGCATCGCGGGGCTCATCGTCGCCAGCGAGATCCGCCTCGCCGACGCCAATAAGGCCGGCCTCTACCTCGAGCTCGACGCGATCCTGGCCGTCGTCGTCGGTGGCACCGCCCTCACCGGCGGGCGCTTCTACCTCGTGGGCTCTGCCCTGGGCGCCCTGCTCATCCAGACGCTGACGATCACGATCTACCGCAGCAACATCGAGTGGCAGTACGCGCTGGTCATCAAGGCCGCCGTCGTGCTCGTCGTCTGCCTGCTCCAGTCGCCCGAGTTCCGCAGGCGCTTCGTGCTCAGGAGGGCCGCGGCATGAGCGACGACCTCTCCTCCATCAGCGCCGGCTCCCCCGCGCCGCGACGCGGCGGGCTGCTCGAGTACGGGCGGTCCGCGAGCCTCTTCTCCCGCATCCGGCCGCACGTGCCGATCCTCGCGACGATTCTCTGCTTCGTCGCCCTCTATGTCGCCGCCTCGATCCGCTACAACAACTTCCTCTCTTACAACGTCTTCGTGAACGTGCTGGTGCGCGGCAACGTCGTGCTGGGCCTGGCTGCCATCGGCATGACCTTCGTCATCCTCTCCGGCGGCATCGATCTCTCCGTCGGCGCCATCGTCGGCCTCGTGAGCATCGGCTCGGCCCGCCTGATGGAAGAGGCCGGCTTGCCACCCGCCATCGTCCTGCCGATGGCGATTGCCCTCGGCACGCTCTTTGGCGCGGGACAGGGCGCGCTGATCGCCTTCTTCTCCCTTCCGCCGTTCCTCGTGACGCTCGCCGGGCTCTTCCTGGCGCGCGGTCTGGCGTTCGCAATCTCTGAGCAGTCGATTGGGATCGACAACGCCCTCTACGACCGCGTCGCCGACATCGGCTTCGACTTCTTCCCCCCGACCATCGCCTTCTTCGCCCTGGCGCTGGTCGTAGCCATTTGGATCGCCCACCAGACGCGCTTCGGCCGCTCCGCCTACGCCATCGGCGGCAACGAGCAGTCGGCCATCCTCATGGGCGTGCCGGTGCGCCGGAGCAAGGTGCTGATCTACGCGCTGAGCGGCCTGTGCGCCGCGCTCGCGGGCATCATCTGGACGTTCGACAACAACCGGGGACACGCGGTCGCGGGGGAGATGCTCGAGCTCGACGCGATCGCCGCCGTAGTGATCGGGGGAACGCTGCTGACTGGGGGCGTGGGGTATGTGGCAGGCACGCTCGTCGGCGTGCTGATCCTCGGGATCATCCAGACGACGCTGGCGTTCGAGGGGCTGGACGCCTACCTCGCCCGCATCACGATCGGCGGGCTGCTCCTGCTCTTCATCCTGCTTCAGAAGCTCACGCAGTCGCGCCTGGGTCGCGGCGCCTGACGGAGCTACGACGCCGCGGAACATCAGGTCGCGCCCGCCGCGCCGCGGGCGGGTAGGATGCCGGGCGTGACGACCCTGGCCAACTTCATCAACGGCCGGCATGCCGAGCCCCGCAACGGGCGATATCTCGACAACGTCGAGCCGGCGACCGGCCGCGTCTACGGACGCGTGCCCGACTCCGATTCCACTGATGTCGAAGCCGCCGTCGCCGCGGCGCGGGAAGCCTTCGGCCCCTGGAGCGCGACGCCAGCCGAGCACCGCTCGCGCGTCCTGGTGCGCATCGCGGAGATCATCGAAGCGCGCCTCGATGAGCTTGCGAAGGCGGAGTCGATCGACAGCGGCAAGCCGGTAGCCGTCGCGAAGGCCGTCGACATCCCGCGCGCCGCCGCCAACTTCCGGTTCTTCGCGACCGCGATCCTGCACACCGAGTCCGCCTTCCACGACACCGACGGGCAGGCGCTCAACTACACGCTCCGCCGCCCGCGCGGCGTGGCGGGGCTCGTCTCTCCCTGGAACCTGCCGCTCTACCTCTTCACCTGGAAGATCGCCCCCGCGATCGCCACCGGCAACACCGCCGTCGGGAAGCCGTCGGAAGTGACGCCGGTCACCGCTCACCTGCTGGGGGAAATCTGCAACGAGGCGGGCCTTCCACCGGGCGTGCTGAACATCGTCCACGGGCGCGGTTCCGAGGCGGGGGCCGCCATCATCACGCACCCGGACGTTCCGACGATCTCGTTCACCGGATCGACGGCGGTCGGGCAATGGATTGCCGAGAAGGCGGGACTGATGTTCAAGCGCCTCTCGCTGGAGCTGGGCGGCAAGAACCCGTTCGTGATCTTCGCGGACGCGAAGATGCCCGACGCGCTGGACACCGCCGCGCGTGCCGCCTTCAGCAACCAGGGGCAGATCTGCCTCTGCGGCTCGCGCCTGCTCGTGGAGCGCGAGATCTACGACGAGGTCGTGGCCGGCATGATCGAGCGCGCCAGGGCCATGCGCATCGGCGACCCGCTGGACGGCGCGACGCAGCACGGCGCGCTCGTCAGTCGCCCGCACCTGGAGAAAGTGGACAGCTACGTGAAGCTCGCGCGCCAGCTCGGCGGAGAGGTGCAGTGCGGCGGAGCGCCGGTGGCGGCGGAGCGCCTGCCGGAGCGCTGTCGCGAGGGCTTCTTCTATGAGCCGACGGTGATCACGGGCATGTCGCGCGACTGCCGCGTGGAGCAGGAGGAGATCTTCGGCCCAATCGTCACGATCTCCCCCTTTGACAGCGAAGCCGAGGCGCTGGCGCGCGCCAACGACACGCCCTACGGCCTGGCCGCCACGGTGTGGACGAGCGATTTGTCGCGCGCGCATCGCTTCGCCGCGGGGCTCGAGGCGGGGATTATCTGGATCAACTGCTGGATGCTGCGCGACCTGCGCACGCCGTTCGGGGGGATGAAGCAGAGCGGCGTGGGCCGCGAGGGCGGGTGGGATGCCGTGAAGTTCTTCACCGAGCCGAAGAATGTCTGCGTGAAGCTGTGACGACTCGCCTGCCACCTCTACCGAAAGGACCGCCAGATGGCCTACGTCGATGGATTCGTGATCCCGATGCCGGAGAAGAACCTGCCCGAGTACCGCCGCATCGCCCGCGCCGCCAGCAAGATCTGGATTGAGCATGGCGCGCTGGAGTACCGCGAGTGCATTGGCGATGACCTCCAGGCGAGCTTCGGCGTGCCGTTCCCGAAGATGGCAAAGGCGAAGCCCGGCGAGACGGTCGTCTTCTCCTGGGTCGTCTTCAAGTCCAAGGCACATCGCGACCGCGTGAACAAGAAGATCATGGCCGACCCGCGCATCGAGAAGATGATGCAGAACAAGACCAATCCTTTCGACCCGAAGCGCATGGCTTACGGCGGGTTCAAGGTGCTCGTCGAGGCGTAGGAGGATGAGGACGACATGACCCACAGCCGCATCGACAGTCAGAGCGCCGCCGAGGCGGTTGGCCCTTATCCGCACGCCCGGCGCGTGGGCGACCTCCTTTTCCTCTCCGGCGTCGGGCCGCGCAAGCGCGGCAGCCGTGACGTGCCGGGGGCGCAAGTGGACGCGGCCGGCAACCTCACCGGCTGGGACATCGCAGAGGAGATGCGCTCCTGCTTCGAGAACATCCGCGCGATCCTCGAGGCCGCCGGCTCGCGATGGGAGAACATCGTCGATATCACCGTCTTCCTGACCGACATGCAGCGTGACTGGGAGACATACAACCGCGTTTACGCCGAGCACTTCCCGCCCGGGCCGAACCAGCCGTGTCGGACGACCGTCGAGGTCAGCCGCCTCCCGACCGGCGGAAACACGCCGATTCACTTCGAGATCAAGGTGATCGCCACGGCCTGAGCCTGGCTTGGGAAGAATGGTGTTCACACCCTGCCTGCGGCGGTGCGCCGGCGGCGCCGCTGGCGCGCACCGCCATGGCTTGGCTGCCCGGTAACGGGCACGCGGCCGGCAACAGCGCTCGTTTTCCGCGGTGCGCAACAGCAACGCGAGATTTTTCCCTTGACCGCTTGCGCCCCTTTTGATAACTTCATGGTTATATATCTTATGGGTTATTCACCGACGGCACAATCGAAGCGGCTCGACGCGGTGTTCGCGGCACTGGCGGACCCGACGCGGCGGGCCATCCTCAACCGACTCGCCAGCGGCGAGGCCTCCGTCAACGAACTGGCCAGGCCGTTCGAGATGAGCCAGCCAGCCATCTCAAAGCATCTCCGGGTGCTCGAGCGGGCCGGGCTGATCTCGCGCGGGCGCGATGCCCAGCGCCGCCCCTGCCGGCTCGAGCCCGAGCGCCTCGCCGAGGCGGACCATTGGCTCGAGAACTACCGCCGCCTCTGGGAGGAACGCTTCGCACGCCTCGACGCCCTGCTGGAGGAGATGCAGGCCGCCGTGAAGCCCGCCCCATCCGACGGCAAGCCCGTTCCGGCGAGCAAGGAGCAGGACCGCAAGCGTGTCGCGACCAGGAGCCGCCGCGCCCGCGCCGCCAGGAAGGCCTGAGGCTCCACCCCACCGTGCCATACCCCGTCTCCCGAAGGAGAAGCCATGTCATCCGCTGCCGCAAACACGCTCACGATCACGACACCCTCCGATACCGAGATCGTCCTCACCCGCCAGTTCAACGCACCGCGGGAGCTCGTCTTCCGCGTCATCACCGACCCCGCGCTCGTCTCCCGCTGGTGGGGCCCGCGCAACACCAGCACACGCGTCGACCGGATGGAAGTCCGCCAGGGCGGGGCGTGGCGTTTCGTATGCCGTGAGGACAACGGCACTGAGTATGCCTTCCGGGGCGAGTACCTCGAGATCGACCCGCCCCACCGCATCGTCCAGACCTTCGAGTTCGAGCCGATGGCGGGGCATGTCTCGACGGAGACGATGACCCTGGAGGAGAAGGACGGCCGCACGATCATGACGGCGCGGTCGGTCTTCGCCAGCAAGGAGGATCGCGACGGCATGATCGCCTCCGGGATGGAGCAGGGCGCCTCGGAGACGTACGACCGCCTCGAGGAGCTCCTGGAGACCATGTCCTGATCCGAGAAGAAGCGCCGCTTCGCCCACCGCACTCTCGCCCCCCGCGCCTCAGCGCTTCCCGGTCGCGTGGGGGCAAGGGTCGGGGGCGCAGCCCTGAACCGACCGTCGAACAGATCACTCCGTTCAAGGAATTCACGTGAGCACAACCAATTCGTTGAAGCTGGAGACGCGCGGAGAGCGCGAGTTCGTCATGAACCGCGTATTCGAGTCCCCGCGGCAGCTCGTCTGGGATGCCCATACCAGGCCCGAGCTCGTGCGCAAGTGGATGCTCGGCCCCGACGGCTGGAGCATGCCCGTGTGCGAGATCGACCTGCGCCCGGGCGGGCGCCTTCGCTACGTCTGGCGCCGCGATGCGGGGGGCCAGGAGATGGCGATGAGTGGCTCGTTCCGCGAAGTGGTTCCGCCGGAGCGGCTCGTCCATACCGAGTCGTTCGACGATCCGTGGTATCCGGGCGAGGCGATCGTGACGACGACGTTCGAGGAACAGGACGGCCGCACGATGTTGACGATGGTGATGGAACTCGAGTCGGCCGAGGGTCGCGACCTGGTGCTCGGAAGCGGCATGGAGCGCGGCATGGAGGCCGGTTACGAGCGGCTCGACCGGATGCTGCAGGAGATGTGACGCAGCGACAGGGACGCGGCGTTGCGCCGCCGCTCATGCGGCAGGTTCTTCAGTCACGTTCCTGAAGTCCGGTTGTTGTTCAAGGATCGCGCGGACGACGCCGACGATCGGATCGTCGCGCGTCATCCGATTCCGACCGCGCAGCTTGTCCATCAGCGTCCGGTGACGGTCAAGGCCGATGCGCCACTCGCCCTCGTTCGGATCGGCAGCGCCCTCGGCCGCATTGCCTCCGATCGCGATGAAGTAGGAGCGGCCGTCCCGGCTGGCCTCGGTGTACCAGCCCCAGTCCTCCTGGGCCGGCGCGATCGTGGTGAAACCGGCCTCGGCGAGGTTCGCACTGAGCCACTCGGCGACGTCCTCCCCGAAACAGCAGTCGTTGATGAAATGCGGCCTGACCTGCGAGAGGTTGAACCGGTTCGTCTCGAAGAGGAAGTCGTGGCCCATGTCGACTCCAGGTTCTGAAGGGGCGACTTACAGCTCCTCCTGGGCGAGCACCCGGAGCTGCTCCTTCCAATCTTCATCGGCCAGACCGGCCGCCGACTCGCGGGGAAGGCGGGCCATGATCCGCTGGAGCACGGCCTCCAGCTCCCGTCCGCGGCGCTGGGCTTCGGTGTAGGGGACGGTGGAGAAGCTGACGAGGTTGTATTGCGGGAAAACGCGGTCGGGAAACATCCCGTGCAGCGCCTGCTCAACCTGCTTCCTGTAGAGAAAGTCGGGGTCGCCGACCTTGTCGCGCATCTCCACGAAGTTGTCGATCGCCATGTCGGCGATGGCGTCGGCGTTGGGCTTGCGTGCGTGTTGGAACTTCTCGAGCGCTTCGCGTTGCTCGTCAGGGCACGATGGCACGGAGGCACGGAGGCGCGTAGTGCCCGAGTGCGCACCTGCTTCCCCCTCCGGCTCCGAGTCCTTCGTGCTCTCGCGCCTTCGTGCCTCAGCGCCTTCCGCCAGGCACTCCGCCAGCACGAGGCAATCCTCGAACGCGGCGTTCATCCCCTGGCCGTAGAAGGGAACAATCGCGTGCGCCGCGTCGCCGATGAGAACGACCTTCCCGTCGTGCTGCCATGGCCAGCAGCGCACGGTCACGAGCGAGCTTGTCGGGTTGCGGAAGTAGTCGTCGACGAGCGTCGGCATCAGCGGCACGGCGTCGGGATAGTGCTGCTTGAAGAAGGCGAGCACGTCATCAGGCGTCCTGAGGTTCGCGAAGCTGTGAGGGCCCTCGTAGGGCCAGAAGAGCGTGCACGTGAAGCTGCCGTCCAGGTTCGGCAGCGCGATCATCATCGACGCCCCGCGGGGCCAGATGTGAAGAGCATGCGGCTCCAGCGCGTACCCGCCGCCCGGCGCTGGCGGGATGTGCAGCTCCTTGTAGCCGTGCTGGAGATAGCTCTGGCTGTAGTCGAAGCGATCGGTTCTCTGGAGCCGGGAGCGGACGGCCGAGTAGGCGCCGTCGGCGCCGATCACCAGGTCCGCCTCGACGCGCGCCGTCTCGCCTCCCGGCGCCTGGAAGACCGCGGCGGGCGCTTCGACGTCCACATCCAGGCAGGCGTGATCGAAGTGCAGCGAGACGTTCTCGTGTGCGTCGGCGGCGTTGAGAAGGGTCAGATTCAATCCGCCGCGCGAGACGGAGTGAATGGCATCGTTCGGGTCTTTGCTGTAGGGCTGAAAGGCGAGGTCCGCTCCCGCCCTGGCCGGGTGAATCATGCGCCCCGGCATCCGGATCGCGTCGTTCGCCAGCACCACCTCGTCCAGTTCCACGCCGCGCAGCCCCGCAAGGCCGCGGGCGGATAGCGCGAGGTTGATCGACCGTCCCCCGACGTACCCCGCCGCCCGCGGGTCGGGGCGTCGCTCATAGACACTCACCCGCCAACCCGCGCGGGCTAGATAGCAGGCCATCAGCGACCCGGCGAGGCCGGCGCCGACGATGAGGACTCGGGGAGCGGCGTCATCCGTCATAGTTGAACACTGTTGCCCTTCCTATGGCTCCTTGCGACATCAGCACGCGGCGGGAGCACTGTTTATCCCGTCAGGGTCGCCAGTGCCTGCGCGAGTCGCCAGACGTCGTGGAACGTGTTGTACAGCGGCGCGGGGGCGACGCGGATGATGTCGGGTTCGCGATAGTCCACGACGACTCCCATCCGTTTCAGTCGCGCCTCGGCATCGCGACCGACGCCGGGGAGGCGCAACGAAAGCTGGGCGCCGCGCCGGGCCGGATCGCGCGGCGTGACGACGTGGACCTGCGTCGTCCGGGCATCCAGCCCGTCCCTTGAAGCACGATCAGACGGGCTGGAAGCCCGGGCCACGCAGGTCGCATCCAGCAGGTATTCCAGGTAACCCGTGAGCTTTACCGACTTCTCCCGGATCGCATCCATCCCGACTTCGTCGAAGATGCGCATCGACGCTTTCACCGGCGCCAGCGCCAGGATCGGCGGATTGGAGAGCTGCCAGCCGTCCGCCCCCTCGCGCGGGGTGAAGTCCGGGCCCATGCGGAAGCGCGTTGCCGGGTCGTTCCCCCACCAGCCGGCAAAGCGCGGAAGATCAGAGCTGCGCGCGTGCCGCTCGTGAACGAACGCCCCCGCCACCGCGCCGGGGCCGCTGTTGAGGTACTTGTACGTGCACCAGGCGGCGAAATCGACGTTCCAGTCGTGCAGGCGCATCGGGACGTTCCCGGCGGCGTGGGCAAGGTCCCAGCCGACCACGCACCCCTGCGCCTTCGCCGCCGCGGTGATCTTCTCCATCTCGAACCACTGCCCGGTGAGGTAGTTCACCGCGCCGAGCATCACCAGCGCCGTCCGCTTCCCCTCGCGCTCGATGACTTCGAGGATCTCTTCGGTCGTCAGCGGGCGCGGCGCGTCCCCCTCCAGCCCTGGCACCGCCGTGCCGCCGGAAGCCTCTCGCTCCTGCTCTCTGCCAGCACCCGGGGCACGCCGTGCCCCGGCCTTGATGCGCACCAGCGCATCGGCGGGATCAAAGCCGTGAAACCGGATCTGGCTCGCGACGGCATACGAATCCGACGGAAACGCCGTGTCCTCGATGATGATTTTGTACCGCTCCCGCGTCGGCCGGTAGAACGAGACCATCAGCAGGTGCAGGTTCGCCGTCAGCGAGTTCATCATCACGCATTCGCCCGGCACGCCCCCTACCAGCCGCGCCGCCGGTTCGCGGAACCACTCGTGGTACGGCAGCCACGGGTCGCGGCCGTGCAGGTGCGCCTCGACCGCCAGCGTCGCCCAGTCCTCCAGTTCCTGCTCGATCAGCGCCCGCGTCGCCTTCGGCTGAAGGCCGAGGGAGTTGCCCGTCATGTAGACGACATCCCCGCCCCCCGCCTCCGCGCCCGCCGGCGGGATGTGGAAGAGCTCGCGCGTGTGCCGCAGCGGCTCGACGGCGTCGAGGTCGCGGGCGAAGGCTTCGTCAGCGCGGAACTGAAAAGACGGCTCGGCCATGCCGGCATCGTAACGCATCGGCGTGCCGGCGGCGTGGGCTGACCCTCACTCGCGCCCGGCGAGGCCCATCTCGAGCGTCAGGTTCATCTCCGCGTTGTGCTGCATCGCGTACATCAGCGCGCCGTCGTTCAGGTCGTAGCCGTAGACCATGCGATAGCCGGGCCCCTCGTCCGTCAGCACGCCCAGCCGCCCCATGTTCCCCTCGTGCACGCCGTAGCTCAGCGTGCTGCCGAGCGACTCGTCACGATCGATGATCCCCGGCTTCATCTCCGCCAGCGCCGCAGGGCTCATCCAGTAAGCGCCGACGCGGGCGCGGCCGGTGAGCGTGGGCGTCGTCGAGGGGGACTGCCCCTGGAACTGGATCGTCGCCTTCCCGAGCGCCCAACCGTCGCCGCGCTGGTCGAAGCGCACGGAGTACGTGAACGGCAGGGTCAGCGGCGGGCCGTTCGGCTGCGTCATCGTCTGCCCGCCGCGATAGTGCATCGCCGTCACCTTCTGGGCCCACTCCGGATCCTTCGCGCCCAGCCACGGCAGCTCGATCTCCCGGTAGGTCTGGAACTGCATCTGGCTGTTGATCTTCCGGTTGAAGCCGGTCGGGTCGCCGCCGCGCTGCGGCGGGCCCTGGCCGAGTTGCTCGGCGAGCTTCAGGCCCGTGCCCTTGTCGAAGAACTGCCGCATCGCCGTCTGCGTGTCGATCTTCGTGAACGTGACCGCGTCGTAGGTCACGCCGTCGATCTCCATCGGCCCTTCGGCCACCTGGAGGTCGCCGCGCGTCCGCATCGCCTCCATCGCCTCCGGGCTCGTCCAGAGCGATGTCCCGCCGATCACCTGCATCGCGTTCACCGCCACGACGTTCGACGCCATGTACACGCGGCCGGCCGGGCGGTCGAGGTAGGTGGACTGGACCATCAGGACGTGCGTGTCGGTCACGGCGATGACATCCCAGCGCGTCAGCCCGGTGCCGGCGGAGACAGGCTTGGTCGGATCGTCCATCTCCTGCGAGGATCCGCTGGAATAGACCAGCCGCACGCCCGGCTTGATGTAGTCCGGCACGAAGAGCTTGCCGACGTTCGCGCCCGGGTCGGCAGCGAGCGGGTTGCCCTGCTGCTGTTGCTGCTGTCCGGGCCGGTTCTGCTTGAGCGGGTTGGCCTGACCCGAAGCCTCCGACGCGACGCCTGCAAACAGGGCGAGCGCGACGAGGCCGGCGACGAAGCCACGTGCGGGGCGACGATCGACGTTCATTCCGAGACTCCCAAAAGCCCGAACAGGCGCGGTGACTTGCCGCAGCACGATGCCGCGGGTGCGTTATCCTACTGAACCCGGCCCGATTTGCGACTCCAGGCGCCCTTTCACAAAGGAGACCCTCGTGCGAACAAGCCACCAAACCCTGCTCGTCGCCGTGCTGTTCCTCGTGATGCTGGGGCTCGTCTCCTGCTTCCCCGTGCCGCTGGGGGATCCGGAGAAGTCGAAGGTGCAGGAGCAGTACGTCGGCGCCTGGCGATGGGACGGCAGCGGCCAGCGCCACCTCGCGATCATCCGCCCGTGGGACGAGCGGACATACCACGTGCAGTTCATCACCATCAACGACCAGGAGGGGGGCCGCGTCGAGCAGGCAATCCTCAAGGGATGGCTGACGACGGTGGAGGACGAGACATTCTTCACGCTCCAGGACGTACAGGCGCTGGCGCCGCTGCCGGGGGAGGAGGCCGAGACGCGCTATCTCGTCCTCCGCCTCCAACTTGCCAGCGACCGGCTGATCGCCACTAGCCTCAACCCTTCATTCCCGCCGTTCGAAGGGATCGTCTCGCCCGAGGAGTTCGCGCGACTCATCGCCGAGCATCAGGACGACCGCGCGATGTGGGCCGAGCAGCCGATCACCGCCCGGCGCGCCAGCGCGGCGGACATCACACAGTTCAAGGAGACAGCGACAGGCGATGCCGGCGGGTCATGACCGCACCCGAAGTGGCCGCGGAGTACGAACGCAAGGCGCGCGAGCTGGCTCAGCGGCGCGCGACATCGCGCCGTTCCCAGCCGGGCTCGTAGCCGGCGGGGCGCGACGCTCAGGCTTGAGAGCTTTGCACCGTACCGCCTGCGGCACGTCGTTCCACGACCACCGGTTGCCCGAGGAACTCCATCGCCGCCCCGCCGAGGAGGAGGGCCTTGGTTTCGTTCGAGAGGTCCGGCATCTCCTCGATCATCTGGCCGGGGCAGGCTTCGCCGAGGGGGAAGGGGTAGTCGCTGCCGAGCGCCACCCGCTCCGGGCCCATCAGCCTGACGAGCGACCGCAGTGCGTCGGCGTCGTGCGTCAGCGAATCGACCCAGAAGCGCGCTGGCCTTCCCGTCGTCGGATCGGCCAGCCACTCGCGCGGGGCGCGCGCCGAATCGACCGCGACCAGATCCGGCCGCGCGGTGTGGCCGTGCTCGATGCGGCCGATCGTCCCGGGAAAAGCCCCGCCGCCGTGCGCGAAGGCGATGCGCAGGCTCGGCAGGCGATCCAGCAGGCCGCTGAAGAGCACCGAGCAAATCGCCAGGCACGTCTCCGCCGGCATGCCCACGAGCCAGCGCAGCCAGTACTTCGGCATCCGCTCCTTCGCGAGCATGTCCCAGGGATGAACGAAGACCGCCGCCCCGAGCCGCGCGGCGGCCTCGAAGATCGGGAGGAGCTTCGGATCGTCGAGGTTGTCGCCGTTGACGTGCGTGCCGATCTGCACGCCGGCCATGCCGAGCTCCTTCACGCATCGCTCCAGCTCGCGCACCGCAAGCTCGGGCGACTGCAACGGGATCGTGCCGAGGCCGACGAAGCGATCCCTGTGCGCGCGCGCCTTCTCGGCGATGTCGTCGTTCAGCAGGCGCGAGAGGTCATAGGCGTCCTGCGGCTTCGCCCAGTACGAGAACATGACCGGCACGGTGGAAAGCACCTGCACATCGACGCCGCAGGCATCGCACTCGGCGATGCGGACGGCGGGATCCCAACAGTTGTGGCCGATCTCGCGGAAGAACTTCTCTCCCTGCATCATGCGTGCGCAGCAGGGCTTGTGATGATCGAGGCGGATCCAGCCGGGGTAGCCCGTTCGCTCGGCCCAGTCTGGCCAGCGCTCGGGAAGAATGTGCGTGTGAAGATCGACCTTGAGCACCGCCGGAGTCTACACGATCCGCGGCGCGTTGCGCGCGCATGGACGTCCGGGTTGTGCTCCTCATCCCGCGATGCTCATTCTGCCTCGAGCCGCATCAGTACGGCGCCGCCGTCGTCGAGCAGCTCGATGGCCCCCTCGCCCGCCGGACGCCAGGCGGCCGTTGCCTCGAGTGCCTGTGCCAGTGCCATCTCCTGATCCATGAGCTCGGGCGGGCCGGCCATACGCGTCATGATCGCCGGGCCGAAGCTCAGATCACGCCCGCGGAGCTCGTACGGGCCGCTGTACCGGTTGATGCCGCCGAATCCTGCCACGCGCCCGTCCATCGTCGAGAGCATGAGCGTCAGCGGCGCGTCCGGCGCCTGCACCGGACGGCCGTCGATCTCGGCGATGCGCCACGCGACGTTCTCGATGCGCTCGGCACTGCTCCCGCCCGCCCCGCCGCCGTTTCCCTGTTTGCCCGTGCAACCGGCAATGCACAGGAGCCCGAGGGCGAGCCATGCCGGAAGGTAAGACGCGATGGGCGGAAGACGTGTCATGACGGAGCTCCTGTTTGCCAGGCGCACTCACCGGCGACGTTCAAGGAAGCGCTTCAGGAGAAGCGCGCTGTTGTGCTGTTCGTCCCGGGCGGCGTAGACGAGGGTGAGGGGGCCCTGCTTCGCCTTGTCGCGCAGCAGCTTAACCGCTTCGGTGTTCTGGCGCAGCTCTTTCTCGTAGCGCTCCTGGAACTCAGCCCATTTCGCCGTGTCATGCGCGAACCACTTTCGCAGCCCGGGGCTGGGAGAGACTTCCTTGAGCCACAGATCGACCGCAGCCTTTTCCTTCGTCAGGCCGCGCGGCCAGAGACGCTCCACGAGCACCCGCATCCCATCCTCCGGCGACGATTCCTCGTAGACGCGCTTGATATGAATCATGGTAAGTGGCTGGAGCCTGTAGCCGGCGCCCCAGGCAGCGTACCACGAACACGGGGCGGGCGATGGCCGCGCCGCCGCCATGTCCACCCCTCCGCCGCTAACGCTTCCTCGCCTCCACTTCCGCGACGGCATCGAGGGCGAGGTTCGCGTGTGCGTAAGCCCCGCCGGCGCGCATCTCGGCGGCGACCCAGATCGCCTCCATGATCTGCTCCGGCGTCGCCCCCTTCAGCATCGCCCCCTTCGTGTGCGCGCGAATGCAGTAAGGGCATTGCGTGACGTGCGCCACACCGACGGCGATGAGCTCCTTGTGCAGGGCGTCGATCGCGCCGTCCGCGAAGACGCTCTGCGTGAAGGCCTTGAAGGCCTCCGCCTGCTTCGGCGCAAGGCTCCTCCGCCGCTCAGCGAGCTCGCGCGAGGCGGCTGGAAACATGTCCGATTCTGATTTGGTAGCCATGTCGGATCATTGGCACTACGGGCGAGCGGCAGGAGCGACAGGCAGCCTCACCCCACGCGCGTTGCGCGCAGCAGCGAAAGGGCGCAGCGTCTGCCGCACCCTTTCGCTCTGCGTCACGTCCCATCGTCCCGCCGCGTTCAATCCCAGCGGTCGTGGCCAAGCTGCTTCACCAGCTTGACGTAGAGCCCGTGGATCAGGAACGTCGGCGCCCACTGCCCGACGAACAGGGCGTCTTTATCGCGCCCCATGATCTTCAGCGTCAGGCTCGTGGCGATGGCGCCGTAGGCAAGCCAGAGAAACGTGTCACTGGGAATCTGCCCCGTCACCTTGTCGAGGGGGCGTGCCAGCCCGCCTTCGGCGTAGCTGCCTTCCATCCGGCGGGCGGAGTCGCTGAGCGTCCGTGTCATGTGGAGGTCCTTTCGAAACAGTGGTCCAGTCCCGCGAGCAGGTCCGGCACGCCCCGGCGGCGCGCCGGCTCGCCCGCACGTTCCCCGGCTTCGTGCAAAGGTGGTGCCAGCATCCGGCGCGCCCGCCGCGACTACCCTTTCGGCATGGCGCCGCTGGTTGTCCTCGTCGCCGCAACGCTCGCGGCACGCCTCGCCGGCCGACTCGGCCTCCGCGCGCTCAATGACTGGCCCGCCGCGGTGCGCGCGGGGCTCGCGGTCATGTTCCTCTTCACCGCCGCCGCCCACTTCGCGCCCGGCCTGCGCGACGACCTGATCCGCATGGTTCCGCCGCAGGTGCCCTACCCGGCACTGGTCGTCACCTTCACGGGCATCTGCGAGGTGGCGGGCGCGATCGGCCTGCTCCTGCCGCGCACGCGTCGGCTCGCAGCGATCGCACTGATCCTCTTCCTGCTGGCGGTGCTCCCGGCGAACATCCACGCGGCATTGGCGGAAGTCCCGCTGCGCGGCCGGCCACCCACGCCGCTCCTCCCGCGGATCGCCCTCCAGGGACTGTTCATCGGGCTGATCTGGTGGAGCGGCCTCCATGCGCCCCGCCGATCCCGCGCCGGCGACCCTTCAGGGGAGCGAACGGACAGCACATTGCCTGAACCGGCGGACGCGGACGGCCGATAGCACGAATATGTACGCCGCCATCGGCACCTACCGCCTGAAGCCGGGGGAGGCCCGGCTCGACTTCGCCACGCTGGACGAGGCGCTCCAGAAGGTCCGCGACTGGATCGAGGCCGACGAGATCGACGATGACGAAGACGCCCCGATGTTCAGCCGTTACTGCATCGTCGTGAACCCCCCGCCGCGGCGAACGTTCGAGGACCAGCCCGCCGGCCCCAGGCTGGTGACGGATTAGTTACACTGGGCCGCAAAGGTGATCCGGCGGCTCGCGTGTATCCTCGCCGCACTGCTTTCCCTGCTGATAAGGACCGGGTGGTTGGCTCGCCCACCATGCGCACCCGTCGACGACCGAGACTGAGACGATCGCGAATCAGATCGTCGCCTGCTCGCGGACAAAGGGCTCGCCGCATTCCGGACAGTTGGGGCCTTCCAGTCCCGCCAGCGGATAGCCACAGCGAAGACAGCGGCGCGGGTCGAGCAGCACCTCGCGCATGCATCGCCGGATCAGCCTGCTCCACCACCACCCGAGCACCAGCAACGCTCCCAGCGACAGTAGTCCGCCGGCGCAACCGAAAGCGCGAAGCAGCGGCAGCTCGGCGGCAAGCCAGACGCCTATGCCGCCGAAAAGTCCGCCGGCGAGCGTCAGTTCCCAGAACCGGACGCCGGGGAACGCCTGCCTCGCCCTCCGCTCAGCGGCGTGCCGCAAACCGGCGCGGAGTTCCGGGAGCATCGCCGAATAGCTGATCTTCGCGTCGGCTTCGTCGGGCTGCGGGGAGTCGTTCACTTCATGCCTCAACTGAACCCGGCACTGCGGCTCCGCCTCACCGCCCCGCCAGTACCACCTTGTCCCCCTTCAACGCAATCGGCCGGCCGCGCTGCACGACCTCCCCGCACTTCTTGCACGTCCGCCGCTCCTCCGGGCCGCCCCAGAACTCTTCCATGATCACCTTCAGGTCCTGATCGATCTGCTTCAGCACCCACTTCGCCTCGTAAACCAGCTCATCGCAGTTGTCGCAGTACCACCGCAGCGCATCCTCCTGCGGGCGGCCCTGCTCATCGACGCCGCGCGGAAACTCCGCGATCAGGCCGACCGTGTCCGCCGGCCGCTGCGGGCGGTGCGGCACCCAGCGCGGCAGCAGGAAGAGCTCCCCCTCGCGAATGATGACATCGTGCGGCGGCGAACCGTCGAGCGGGCGGACGCGCACGGCGATGTCTCCCTTGAGCTGGTAGAAAAGCTCCTCGGTGGGGTTCACGTGGTAGTCGTTGCGCGTGTTCGGCCCGCCGGAGACGAAGAGGATCACGTCCTGCGCAACGCCCGTGAAGAGCTGCTTGTTCGAGACCGGCGGCTTCAGGTCGTCGCGGTTCTCCTCGATCCACTTGTGCAGGTTGAGCGTCGGGAAATCGGCCATGGCCGCTTCAAGCTAACACCTCGGCCGCCGGCTTCCAACCCTTCGCGTGGCCCTGGCGACGGGTGGCACCGCGTTTGTGGCCCGACCCCGGAACACACGTCGCCACCCCCTCACGCAAAGGAGCGAAACTCATGCCCCTCATCGCAACCGCCGCCAAACGCGCCCATTCGCAGACCAGTCCCGCTGACAATCGCCAGATCCGGGAGCGCACCCGGGCCAGCGTCGGTCATCACGCCGCGAATCCCGGCCGTATCGACCAGCGGCTCCGCGAGCTTGACCAGGAATGGGACATCGAACGTTGGTTGGAAGTGAACTCGTCGGCCCTCTCCCTCGCCGGCCTGGCCCTCGGAATCTTTCACAGTCGCAAGTGGCTTCTGCTGCCGGCGATCGTGCAGACCTTTTTCCTCCAGCACGCCCTCCAGGGCTGGTGCCCGCCGCTTCCGCTCTTCCGCAAGGCGGGCGTACGTACGAAGGAGGAAATCGCCGCCGAGCGTTATGCCCTGCGCGCGCTGCGGGGCGATTTCCGGCAGGTGGATCGCGAGTCGGATCCGGCAGCCGCCGCGGACGAGGCCTTCGAGGCGGCGCGACCCTGACGCACCGACTCATTGCGGGATCGGGGTGTTCACGATGGCGGCGCGGGCCTGCTCGGCGAGCTTGCGGAAGCCGGTGGCCGCGTCCGTCTTTCCAGCTGCCGCGGCAGTGGCGGCCATATCGTCGGCCAGGGCCGCGGCGAGTTCCGGTCGGGAGCAGGCCATGTGTGCTTCGATGAGCAGAAATCCCGCAGCCTGCGTCTCGGGATGCGCCGGCCCCGCAATGCGGCGCAGGCGGATCGTGGCATCCTGGAGCAGCGCGACCGCCTCGGCATACTTCTGCGTGCCCAGCAGGTAGCGCCCGACGCGGTACTGCGTCGAGAGCGTCTGCATGTCGTCCGGCCCCAGCACGTCGCGGAACTCCTGGAGCTGCGCCTTGAACAGCTCCCCCGCCGCCTCCATTTCACCCGCCTCCACGAGCTGCATCGCCCGCTGGTGGCGCACCAGCCGGCTGGCGACGAGGGAATCGCGATCCTGCACGCCGCCGGCCCGCGCCAGCGCGGCGAGCGTCTCCTCCAGGATCTCCCCCGCCTCATCGTGGCGCCCGGCGTGCATCAGCGTGGTCGCCAGGCGCTCGGAGACCTGGAGCGTCACCACGTCCGCGTCGCCCCGCAGCTCGCGCAGGCGCGCGCGGGCTCGGCGGTTCAGCGCCTCGGCCTCCGCAAGCTCGTCCTCCTCGAACAGCGCGTGCGCAAGGTCGGCAATCGCCAGAATAGTTCGCTCATGGTCCGGGCCGTAGAGCTTCTCGTGCAGGGCGACCGAGTCCCGCAGGTGCCGGGCCGCCGGCTCCGACTGGCCGATCGCCAGGAACGTATTGCCCAGCGTCCGGCCGATCGCGGCGGAGACGGCCGGCTGGTGCTCAAGCCGCCCTCCCGGGCCGGAGGCGGTGGCGAGTTCCTTCGATGCCGCCTGGAGCACCTCGAGCACCGTCACGTCGCGGCCCTGCCCCTCGCGCGTCGAGGGAACGGCGGCGGCCAGGAGGTCGTCGAGGAAGAACTTGTTCACCGCCTCGGCCACACTGGCCTGTCGCTGCGCCTCCGACGCCTGCGCCCGGGCGCGCCAGAGGCCGAAGGTGCTTACCGCCAGTCCCAGCGTCAGGGCAGCCACCACCGTCGCCGCCATCGCCAGGGCGGTGCGGTTGCGCATGGCGAACTTTCGCGCGCGATAGAGCCTTCCGGGCGGCGCGGCCTCCACCGGCTGGCCGTTCAGGTAGCGGCGCAGATCCTCCGCCATCGCGTTGGCCGACTGGTATCGCCGCTCCGGCTCCGGCGCCATCGCCCGGCAGATGATCCAGCCCAATTCCGACTCCAGCGCGCGCCGCACGACCGACGAGCTGGCGCTGCGGCACTCGGCCAGCTCCCGGCGCCGGCGCGGCTCGATCTGCTCGAACCGGCGTGCCGGACGCAGTGGCTCCTCCTCGCACAGGATCCGACGGAACTCAGCGGGCGAGGCCTCGCGCAGGCGGTCGGGATCGCGCGGGGGGACGCCCACGAAAAGCTCATATCCCAGCGCTCCCAGCGCATAGACGTCGCCGCGCGTGTCGACGGGAGCGCCGGCGGCCTGTTCGGGCGGGGCATATTGCGGCGTGCCGATGAAAAGCGACTCACGCGTCAGCGCCATGCTGGGGGCGCCGGCGCCGGCCTCGTCGATAAGCTTGGCGATGCCGAAGTCGATGACCTTCGGGGTCGGCCGCTCTCCAGGCTCCCCGGCGACCAGGACATTCTCCGGCTTCAGGTCGCGGTGGAGCACACCCTTGATGTGGGCGTGGTGGAGCGCGTCGCACACCTCGGCAAGCAGCGCCGCGCGGCCGCGCAGGTCGAGGCGACGCGCGTCGGCATGGATCGGCAGCGGCTCGCCGTGCACATACTCCATGGCGAAGAAGGGCTGCCCGGCGTGCGGACCCTCCTCCACTGTCCCTGACTCGTAGACGCGTGCGATCCCGGGATGCTCCATCACCGCGATCGCCTGGCGCTCGCGCTCGAAGCGGCCCAGCAGTTCGCGCATCCCCTCGGCCCCCATCGCCAGCCCGATCAGTCCCGGCCTCACCAGCTTCACGGCGACGCGGCGCCGCACCGGCTCGCGCTGAACCGCCAGCCAGACCACGCCGAAGCCTCCCTCTCCGATCTGGCGGACCAGGTCGTAGCGGGAGGTGCGGGTCAGCAGTACCGGAGACTGCCCCGCCAAGCGCATCGCGCTGGCGGATGTCGCCGGGCCGCGACGCTCAAGGTCGATTCCCAGCAGGCGCGCCGGGGAGTCGTCGAGCAGGCCGTCGGCGCCATCATGCTTGTTCAGCAGGCGCTCGACCCGCCCGCGTAGGACGGCATCCTCGCCGCACTGGTCCGCAAGGAACGCCTCCCGCTGGTCCGGCGGCAACTCGGTCGCCTCCATGAAGAGGCGCTTCGTACGGTCGGGCCGGCTCTTTGATTCACTGGCCACATCTTTCATGGGCGCAATCCGCCTCCCCACGGCTGCCACGCCCCGCCCTCATTGTTCCTCGAGCAACTCCAGGAGGCGGGCGCGGGCGTAGGCCCATTCTCGGTGCACGGTTCGCTCCGAGATCTCCAGCGCCTGGGCCGTCTCCTCGGCGCTCAGACCGGCGAAGTACCGCAGCTTCACGACCTCCGCCGCCCGCGGATCCTCCGCCTCCAGGACATCCAGCGATTCCCCGAGCGCCACCAGGCGATCGGCATCCGCCATGCCGGGCGACGGGGCCGACGGGTCGGCGTGCAGGTCGTCCAGCGAGATGCGCACCGCCCCGCCACCCCGCTTGGCTGTCCGGCGCTTGCGGGCGTGGTCGATCAGGATCCGCCGCATCGCCTCCGCCGCGGCCAGGAAGAAGCGGCTGCGGTTGGCGAAAGCGGGCGCCCCGCCGTCCACCTCCAGGAGCTTCATGTACGCCTCGTGAACGAGCGCGGTGGCCTGGAGGGTGTGCCCGGCGCGCTCACGGCGCATCCGGCTCCGCGCCATGGCGTGGAGCTGGGCGTAGACCAGCGGGAGAAGCTCCTCGGCGGGGTTCTCGTGCTGGTTCCACTCCCGCAGGAGCCGTGTGACCTCGGAGGAGGTGGTTGCCTCCCGACCGTACAGATTCGCCGCCGCCTCGGTCGGCAGCGATTCCCCGCTTATCTCTCCGCTGCTCGTCACGGCCACATTCTACCCACGGGTCCCCGATTTCTTTCACAAGAAGTTGACATGCCCTTTCCAAAGGGCGGTGGAGCCCAAATTGCAGAGCCGTTGGCACCTGCCGCCCGGGTATGACGCCTCTAGAGGCGGAGGAACGATGACCATCTGACGATCAACCGGCCGCCTTCGCGGCCGCGGCACGTGGGCGGGCGCCGCATATCGCATTGGTTCACATTCACCAGAACACACCCCAAGCGCCACGGCGGCAAGTCCGTCGCGGCAGGAGCGCTACTCACATGTCTACGCATCTCTTCGACACGCTCGAACGCCGGACGCACCTGGCCGTGATCGCCAGCTTCGTCCCCAGTCAGGGCATCCTGACCGTCATGGGCGACAACGCCTCGAACACGATCGTCGTCAGCCGCGACGCCGGCGGAACGATCAAGGTCAACAACGGCGCCGTCCCCATCCTCGGCGGGGCGTCCACCGTCGCCAACACCGCGGTCATCCAGGTCTTCGGCCAGGGAGGCGATGACAACCTCCTCATGGACGAAGGCAACGGCGCCCTGCCCCGGGCCAACATGTTCGGCGGCACGGGCCGGGACACGATCACCGGCGGAAGCTCCAACGACCAGCTCTTCGGACAGGGCGGCGAGGACACGCTCCTCGGGCGCGGCGGAAGCGACTTCCTCTTCGGCGGCTCCGAGAACGACCAGCTTCTCGGCGGCGACGGGCAGGACCTCGTGTTCGGCGAGGCCGGCGACGACCGGATGATCTGGAATCCCGGCGATGACACCGACCTGAACGAGGGCGGCGCCGGCACCGACACCGTCGAAGTCAACGGCGGCGGCGGCGCCGAGGTGTTCACGCTGACCGCCAACGGCACGCGGGTGCGGTTCGACCGGCTGGATCCGGCTCCCTTCTCCCTGGACATCGGCACGAGCGAGAACTTCGTCCTATCCGCCAACGGCGGCAACGACGCCTTCAGCGCCACCGGCAACCTCGCAGCGCTGATCAAGGTGAACGTGGACGGCGGCGCGGGGAACGACACACTCCTCGGCTCGAACGGCATCGACGTCCTGATCGGCGGCGCGGACGATGACTTCATCGACGGCCAGCAGGGGAACGACGTTGCCTTCCTCGGAGAGGGCAACGACGTCTTCCAGTGGGATCCGGGCGACGGCTCCGACATCGTCGAAGGCGGCGACGGCCAGGACGCCATGCGCTTCAACGGCAGCGCCGGCAGCGAGATTTTCACCGCCTCGGCCAATGGAAGCCGCGTGCAGTTCACGCGCAACCTCGGCAACATTGTGATGGACCTCAACGAGGTCGAATCGATGGATCTGAACGCCCTGGGGGGCACCGATACCGCGATTGTCAACGACCTGTCCGGCACCGACCTTGACGAGCTCAACATCGACCTCGCCGGCACGCTCGGCGGCTCGGCCGGCGATGCGGCGGCGGACGTGGTGATCGCCAACGGCACGAACGGGAACGACATCGTTGACATCTTCGGGACCGGCAGTTCCGTCGCCGTCGTGGGCCTGCCGGCGCTGGTGAACATCGCCAACGCCGAGGGCGCCAATGACTCGCTCGTCGTCAACGCCCTGGACGGCGATGACGGCATGACCGCCACCACGATGCCGGCCGGCGTCATCAAGCTGACGGCCGACGGCGGCGCGGGAGACGACACGCTGCTCGGCTCCCAGGGGGCCGACGTCTTCCTCGGCGGGAACGACAATGACTTCATCTTCGGCGACAACGGCAACGACGTCGCGCTGATGGGCGCCGGCGACGACGTCTTCCAGTGGGATCCGGGCGACGGCAGCGATGTGGTCGAGGGGCAGGCGGGCGAGGACAGCATGCTGTTCTTCGGCTCCAACGCCTCCGAGAACATCAACGTTCTCGCCAACGGCGGTCGGGTCATCTTCTTCCGCGATGTCGGCAGCGTCACGATGGACCTGAACGACGTCGAGGCGATCGACTTCCGCGCCCTGGGCGGCGCCGACAACGTCGTCGTCGGCGACCTCTCCGGCACGGACGTGACCGATATCGACCTCGACCTGCGCGGCGCCGGCGGAAGCGGTGACGGCGCCGCCGACAGCGTGACGGTCAACGGCACCAACGGCGCCGACGTCTTCGGTGCGGCCGGCGACGCAGGCGGTGTGACGGTCTTCGGCCTCCAGGCCCACGTGAGGATCTTCGCGCCGGAGCAGGCCAACGACCGGCTCACGCTCAATGGGCTCGGCGGCGACGACGTGATCGACGCCACGAGCCTCGAGGCCGACGCCCTCTCGCTCACGATCAACGGCGGGCTCGGCGACGACGTGATGATCGGCAGCGAAGGCGACGACCTGCTCAACGGCGGTGACGGCGACGACCTGGCCCTCATGGGCGACGGCGACGACACCTTCGTCTGGAACCCCGGCGACGACAACGACGTGCTCGAGGGACAGGCGGGCTTCGACCGCATGGTCTTTAACGGGAGCAACGCCAACGAGAACATCGATATCAGCGCCAACGGCGGCCGCGTGCTCTTCTTCCGTAACGTGGCATCGGTCGTGATGGATCTGAACGACACTGAGAGCATCGACTTCAACGCCCTGGGCGGCGCGGACAATGTCGTGGTCAACGACCTCGCCGGCACCGACGTGACGGAGCTGAACCTGAACCTGGCCGCGACCGGCGGAAGCGGCGACGCGCAGCCGGACAATGTCATCGTCCAGGGCACGAGCGCGGATGATATCTTCCTCGCCTTCGGCGATGCCTCCGGCACCACGCTACTCGGTGCGGCGGCGACCGTGAACATCACCGGGGCCGAGGCGGCCAACGACCGGCTGGTCGTCAACGCGCTCGGCGGTGACGATGTAGTGGACGCTTCCGGCCTGGCGGCGACGGCGATCGGCTTCACCGCCGACGGCGGCGCGGACAACGACGTGCTCATCGGCGGCGACGGCGCCGACGTGCTGCTGGGCGGCGACGGCGACGACGTGCTCATCGGCGGCCTGGGGATCGACATCCTCGACGGCGGCCCGGGTGACGACATCGAGATCCAGTAACGACTCCTTGCCACTTTCCGTGAGAGCGGCCCGGCTTCCTGAGGAGGCCGGGCCGTTCGTTGTAAGTCCCTGTCGATCGGAGGCGCTTCCGCCGCGGCGGGCATGGAACAGGCGCTTCTGTTTGGCGGCAATGTCAGCGCGCAGAGCGTG
Source organism: Planctomycetota bacterium (assembly GCA_023417885.1). GTDB lineage: Bacteria > Planctomycetota > Phycisphaerae > Tepidisphaerales > Tepidisphaeraceae > JAEZED01. The sequence goes on along the minus strand of JAEZED010000172.1, from coordinate 3,043 downwards.
AAACTCAGTGGCAAATCTCCGCGATGCCCAGTCTTTGGACGTTGTCCTCCCGGATCGCCTCAAGCATGGCCAGCGCCGACCCATCACCGGCCTCGACCGCCGCGGTCAGGCGCTGAATGAACGGAAAGTGCTCCTCGGGCGAGAGCGTCGCCTTGACCGCCGCGCTTAGTTCCAACCCCTCGCGCGCCCGCCGCAGGTGAACCATCGCCTCGTCAGCCTGGCCCAGGACGATGTGCGCGCACGCCAGATCGCGCTCGAGCGGCCAGAACGGGTCGAACCGAAGCGGACGCTTTCGAGTCTCGACTGCCCGTGCATTTGCCACAAATCCCTCTGGATTGGCGATGGCGCGGAATAGCTGCCACGCCTGTGCCAGCTTCTCATGCAACTCGGCAGCAATCTCCGTCTCGGGCAGGAACTCCAGCGACCAACCAATACCTCTTCCGCCCTCGATCGGAACGCAGTAGCGCGATCCTATGGCCGCCGCAGCGTCGAATAGTGGCTGCACGTACAACATCCCGCCGAAGAGCTCGCGATCCCATCGCGACCCTCCGCCGGCGAAGCAGGACAGGAACCAATGGTTCGCGTCGAGTATGAGCAGATCTCGATGCACACGCCATGGCGGCCCATGCACTTGGGAAACGCGACTCATTATCTTGATAATCTGCTTCTTTGTCATGACACACTATTAATCAGCCAGTATACCACTTATCGGGATGTTACGGTATCCTCGCGGAAGCTGGGCGCGAATCTCCTTCACACGCTGATCACAGTTAGTCTTGCGGAGCCGGTCTTGAGGTCAAAAATCATCTCTGGATGCTCGAGATCGCCTAGCACAACGTCGAGCCGGACGGAGCCACTTGGGCTACGCCGGCCCTGCGGAATCCCGTTCAAGTAAGACGCCTCCGGCCAGAGATCGAGATTCTGCGCGTTTCGAAAGCTTAATATTATCTTCTCAAAACTGCTATGCACACGGCTACCATACCGCGGACCGCGGCCGGTGTGCAGTCCGCCGGGGGCGGTGGGCCGCGTTGCGGATGAGGCGGATAAGCTGCTTTTGCTGCGCCGTAAGATTGAACACCTGGGCGCCGCGGAAGATTTGAGTTCCGGGCGAACGAACACTTGCGTACGTGACTGAGCTGTTGTCGCCGGATTCCGACGTGCCGGCTTCGTCACCGTCCTGAGGAGGCCGGGCCGTTCGTCATGCGCAAGCCGCCGTGATCAATGCACGAGATAGAGCAGCGGAAACAGGACGATCCAGACCAGATCCACCAGGTGCCAGTAGAGCCCGCCCATCTCAACCGGCGTGTTGTACGCGGCGCCAAACTGCCAACGCGAAGCGCGCACGAGCAGCCAGCCGACAACACCCAGGCCGATCAGAAGATGCACGCCGTGGAGACCGGTCATCAGGAAGTAGATGGCGAAGTAGGTCGCGGCGTGCGGCGGAGGCGCGCCGGGGCCGTGAATCTCCGGCAGAGGCCGGATGTCGGGCGCGAGGAACTCCGGAGCAAGGCCTGTATCCTTCAGCGGCTTCGGCGTGCCGATCCACCTGGGCACCATCGCCTCGATCACGTCCGCCTCCGTCACGACCGCCCGCGAGCCAGCCGCCGTGCCGGCATCCGTGTCGCCGCCCGGCGCCTCTCCATTCAGCGAGCGGACATACGCGGCGACGAGCGCGACCTCCTGGTCGGTCATGAATGGATTTCCCCCGCGCGGCGGCATGAGCGCGTTCATCCTGCTCTGCGGATCATTCGCCTCCCGCCCGACCTTCAGGAAGGCGATGAGTCCCTCCTGCGTGGAGCCGGCCACGAACTCGCTTCCGCGCAACGGCAGGCCGATGCGATCCATCCCTTCACCGCCCGGCCCGTGACAGGCTGCACAGGAGCTCATGAATATCTGCCTGCCGCGCTCCGGGTCGAGCTTTCCCCCGGTGCCGCCATGAGGGTGTGATTCGTGCGCCGCGCCCATCGGCTCTGTCGCCGAGGATTGCGGCGCGGGTGGCGCCGGCTGAAACGACTCGCCCCAGAGCAGGCCGGACTCGATCTTGTGGCGATACTCGATCACCTTGACGCCGAGGAAGCCGATGCCGCAGACCATCGTCAGCGACAGGAAGAGCATGAGAAGCTGCCGCTGGCCGGTGCGCGCGCAGTGAACGGCCAAGGCGATCGTCAGGCTGCTGAGCAGGAGCATCGTCGTATTGATGACGCCCCAGCCAAGGTCCTGGAGTCCCGCGCCCCAGCGGAACGCGGCGGGATGGAGATTGCGGAAGACGGCGTAGAGACAGAAGAGGCCGCCGAACATCATCAGTTCCGTCGCGATGAAGAGCCACATGCCGAGCTTGGCGACGCTGATCTGCTGCTCGGGGGAGGCAAAGTGATGCGCGAGCCGGAAGGTCGACAGGGAGAACGGCTCCTGCAACGGTTCGCCGTCGCGCGGTGCGTTCGGACCCTTCGGCTGGGAAGCGCGCTCTCGATTCACGCGCGGGGCGCGCCGCGACGCTGGTGGCACGATCGGCTCGTGAAGGAGGGCATCGGAGCGGAGGTGCGCGTCGAGCGGGATGCCGGTCGCGGGGGCGAGCGGGGTCAGCATGGCGGGGAGCAGCGGCGCGCGGCTGGGCCGGTCGGGTCGGCTCGCATCTTGGGACTTGCGATCGCTCATCGGGATTCTCTTCCGGATGCCGCCTGGGCCGGCCATGGGGCGGGTCGTGGCGTTTTGTCGCTCAGATTCAAATAGGATCTCTTGATCCTTTTATCCGTTAGATTACCGTGGGGGTGGTCGGAAATCACAGGGATTGCCATGAGTCAGGTTGCCGCACCCTCAGCCCGCCCCGCCTCGGATCGCACATCCGGGGAGGTCGGGCCGCTCGCCGTCCTTCTCGTCAGTGCCTCCGTCTTCGGGATGCTCCTGGTGATCCTCGCTTACGCGGCGCACCACGGGAATCACTACGACGAGAAGGCGATGGCAGCCCAGGGGCAGCGTCTGGTCGAGCAAGGCCGGGCGGACGAGGCGACCGTGGTGGGCGGGGGGGGGGCCGCCCGCGGCCCCC
>JAEZED010000181.1 GCA_023417885.1 Planctomycetota bacterium | reverse complement strand
GAATCGGAGGAGACGGCACCGCTGTTCCCTTCGTCGCGTCGTCGCTCCGCCGCTTCGTCGCTCCTGATATTCATCCCCTGCACCACCATCTCCGCGCAGCGCTTCGTCGCCCCCATCACGCTTGTCGGGTTCACTGCCTTGTCGGTGCTGATGAGCACGAACGACGCCACCCCCACCTCCGCCGCCGCCGTGGCGAGGATGTGTGTGCCCAGCACGTTGTTCTTGATCGCCTCGCCCGGATTGGCCTCCATGAGCGGCACGTGCTTGTGCGCCGCGGCGTGGAAGATCACGTGCGGACGCTCGTCGGCAAGGATCGAGGCGACGCGCGCCTCGTCCGCCACGTCGGCGATCACCGCGCGAAGATCCGATCCGACCCAGCGCTCGCGCAGCTCCCGGTCGATCTCGAAGAGGCCATACTCGCTCCGGTCCAGCAGCGCCAGCCGCCCCGGACAGAAGCGCATCGCCTGACGGGCGATCTCGCTGCCGATGCTCCCGCCCGCCCCGGTGATGAGCACACGCTTCCCTGCCAAGAAACGTTGGATCTCCGGCGTGTCGAGCTTCACGACCGGCCTGCCCAGCAGCGCCGCAACGTCCTCGACCCGGGTCGGGACGGTGGCGGGGGAGGGAATGGACGGACGGGCAGACCTTTTCCGCAGTATGCGCAGCACTCCCCGCTTATCGGCCCCGCCAGGCACCGAGCGTGAGGCGGCGGGCGTCAGCAGGCCCCTGATGTTGCTCTGGCCTCGAATCCCCCCAATATCTGGTGTACGCTCCATTCCCATGCACTGCCCGTTCTGCGGGGCCAACAAGGATCAGCTCAAGGTGATCGACTCGCGCAGCGCCGACTCCGGCGCCGCCATTCGACGCCGCAGGGAGTGCCTGCGCTGCAACAAGCGCTTCACGACCTACGAGCGCATCGAGCAGGGCGTGAAGCTCACGGTCGTGAAAAAAGACGGTCGCCGCGTGCCGTGGGACAGGCAGAAGATCATCGCCGGCCTCGAGCGGGCCTGTTACAAGCGCCCCGTTCCCGAGGCCGCCCTCCAAAGCCTCGCCGAGGAGGTGGAGGACGAGGCGCAGCGCGTCTTCGAGAAGGAAGTGCCCGTCTCCTGGATCGGCCAGGCCGTCATGAGCCGCCTGCGCGAGCTCGACCAGGTCGCCTACGTGCGCTTCGCCAGCGTCTATCGCGAGTTCGCCACGGTGGACGAACTCTTCGGCGAGATGCAGCGCGTCATCGACCATCGCCTCTCCACCGACCCGGGCCAGGGCGATCTCTTCGTCCCGTGGCCACGGGTCGAGCCGGACCGGAAGTAGGCGGGACGCGCCGCCGCCCAGGATGCCGGCCGTCGCAGGTGGAATGCGGCGGACGCTTCCGGTTATCGTCGCGGCATGTCCCGCGCCTCTGTCCTTGCCTGTCTTGCGATGCTCGCAATCCTCCTGGCCTCCGCGGCGGTGGGGGCCGTGTCGAATGACGTCATGGAGTCGGGCGGGTTGTATCCCGTGAACCTCCGCACCGAGTATCACACCGACCCCCTCGGCATCGACGAGACTCAGCCGCGCCTGAGCTGGGAGCTTCGCTCCGCCGACGCATCACGGCGCGGGCAGGCGCAGAGCGCCTACCAGATCCTCGTCGCCTCCAGTCGCGAGAAGCTCGAGGCGCGCGATGGGGACCTGTGGGATTCGGGGAAGGTCGAGTCGGATCAGACGAACCAGGTCGTCTACAAGGGCCGCTCCCTCGCGTCGCGCCAGGCCGCGTGGTGGTCGGTGCGCACATGGGATGAGCGCGGCGAGGCGTCGGAATGGAGCCCGCACGCCCGCTGGACCATGGGGCTGCTGGAGCCTTCCGACTGGTCGGCAAAGTGGATCGGCTACGACGCGCCGGCGGAGAATGCCGAGCGCGAGGCGGCATTGGATCTGGAAGGAGCCCGCTGGGTCTGGCTCGCGGCCCCCGCGCCCCAGGGAGCGACCGAGCGCCGCTACTTCCGGCGGAGCATCCGACTGCCGCGCGATCGCACCGTCACCCGCGCCACCTTCCTGGGGACGGCGGACAACCGGCTCGACCTCTTCGTGAACGGCCACGCCGCCGGCGGCGCCTTCTCGTGGCGGCGGCTCCACCGGCTTGACCTCACACCTCACCTCCAGGCCGGCGACAACGTGCTCGCGATCACGGTGGAGAACGAGGCGAACTCCCCGGGCGCGCTGGTGGGGCGGCTGCGGATCGACTTCTCGGAAGGCGATCCGATGTTCCTGGATGTCGACGCCAGCTGGAAGGCGTCCGCCGAGGCCGGCGACGATTGGGCGGCGCCCGGCTTCGATGACGATGCCTGGCCCGCGGCAGAGGAGACGGCGGCGATGGGCGATGCGCCGTGGGGCGAGGTGAGCGAGCGGACGCTCCAGCTTCCACCCCCGCCGCAACTCCGGCATGGCTTCGCGCTGGAGAAGCCCGTCCGCCGCGCGACGCTGTATGCGACGGCGCTTGGGCTCTACCAGCTTCACGTCAACGGCAGGCGCGTGGGGGACGTCGAGTTCGCCCCCGGCTGGACGGATTACCGCAAGCGCGTCTACTACCAGACGTACGACGTGACCGGCGCCCTTCGACAGGGGGAGAACGCGCTGGCGTGCCTGCTGGGTGATGGGTGGTACGCCGGCTACGTCGGCTACTCCGGGCGCCCGGGGCTGTACGGCATGGAGCCGCGCTTCATGGCGCAGCTGGAGGTGGAGTTCGAGGACGGCACGCGCCGCACGATCGCCACCGATGATTCGTGGAAGGCCGCCTACGGCCCGGTGCTGGAGGCCGACCTGCTGATGGGCTGCACCTGGGACGCGCGCCGCGAGCAGCCGTGGATGCGGCCGGACTTCGATGACTCGGGGTGGTCGCGCGTCGAGGTGGGGGCAGACGACTTCGACGGGCTCGTGCAGGCCTATCCCGGCGCGCCGGCGAAGCGGCAGGAGGAGATCGAGCCGAACGAGATCACCGAGTCCGGGCCGGGGCGGTATGTCTTCGATCTCGGGCAGAACATGGTCGGCTGGGTGCGCCTCTCCGGGAAGGGCAAGGCGGGCGCGCCGGTCACGCTGCGCTTCGCCGAGATGCTCGAGGCCGATGGCTCCCTCTATACCATCGCCCTGCGCGCCGCCCACGCCACCGACACCTACATCCTCGCCGCCGACGGCGCATTTACATTCGAGCCGGTCTTCACGTTCCACGGCTTCCGTTACGTGGAGGTGACGGGCCTCGACGCTCCGCCGACGTCGGAGGACCTCGTGGGCATCGTCGTCAACGCCGACATGCCGCGGGCGGGCAACCTCGCGAGCTCGAACCCGCTCGTCAACCAGCTCTTCCACAACATCATCTGGGGCCAGAAGGGGAACTACCTCGAGGTGCCCACCGACTGCCCGCAGCGCGACGAGCGCCTCGGATGGACGGGCGACGCGCAGTTCTTCGTGCGCACCGCCGCCTACAACTTCGACGTCGCGGCCTTCTTCACCAAGTGGCTGGTGGACCTGAACCAGGACTCCCAGAGCCCCGAGGGTGCGTACGCCAGCGTCGCGCCCGACGTCATCGACTTCACCAACGCCGGCGCCACCGGCTGGGCCGACGCCGGCATCATCTGCCCCCACGCGATCTGGCAGTTCTACGGCGACACGCGCGTCATCGAGCGCCACTGGGACTCGATGGTCCGCTACCTCGACTACCTCCAGCGCACCAGCAACGGCCTCGTGCGCACGCAGGGCGCCTACGGCGACTGGGTGAACCTAGGCGGCGGGGCGAGCTCGGAGGTCATCGGCACCGCATACTTCGCCCATGTCGCGCAGCTCATGTCCGAGATGGCGGCCGCCGTCGGGAAGCAGGACGAGGCGCGGAAGTACGCGGAACTCGCGCGCGACATCCGCCGCGTCTTCGCCGACCGGTTCGTCGATGATGACGGCCGCATCCACCAGAGCAGCCAGACGGGCTATGCCCTGGCGTTCACGATGAACCTGATCCCCGAAGCGCAGAAGGAGCAGGCGGCCCGGCGGTTCGTCGAGGAGATCGCCCGCTTCGACGGCCACCTCGCCACCGGCTTCATCGGCACGCCGCGCCTGCTGCCGGGCCTGCACGCCGCCGGCGAGACAGGGGCCGCATACGGGCTGCTCCTGGACGAGACCTATCCCTCCTGGCTCTACCAGGTGAAGCTGGGCGCGACGACCATGTGGGAGCGCTGGGACGGCTGGACGCCGGAGAAGGGATTCCAGACGCCGGTGATGAACTCCTTCAACCACTACGCCTTCGGCAGCGTCGGCGAGTTCATGTACGACACTGTCGGCGGGATCCGCAGCGCCGGCCCCGGCTTCCGCCGCATCGTCATCGCGCCGGCGCCGGGCCCGGGCCTCTCCTCGATGAACGCGCGCTACCACTCGATCAACGGCCCGATCGCCAGCGAGTGGGCGGTCGCCGATGGCCGCATCACGCTGAAGGTGACGATCCCGCCGAACACGCGGGCGCACGTTCTCGTGCCGACCTCCGATCCCGCGTCCGTGACGGAGGGAGGCGTTCGCGCGTCCGACGCCCCGGGCGTGCGCGCCCTCGACTCCGCCGAACTCCCCGCCGGCACCGCCGGTTTCCAGGTGGGATCCGGCACATACCTCTTCGAAGCACCAGCGCCCCGGCCGCGCGGGTGAAGTGACCTGTCGTGAACGAAAAGTGACCTGTCGTAAACGAAAAGTCACCTGTCGTGAACGATAAGTGACTTTTCGCTCGCGATAAGTGACCTGTCGCTCGCGATAAGTGACTTTTCGTCCACGACATGCGTGATGCACGGCCGCGCGCGGGCTATCGGTCGTTCGGAATCCGGTTTCCGCCGAGCGCGCAGCGCGCCGCGCCAAGCGCCGAGCGCGCCGCGCCGAACGCCGACTGCCCGTTCAGGGCCGTTTTTATGTGACGGCCCGCTCTCAGCGCCGCCGCGGTTCTTATCGCCCCGGCGCGGAGACGTTGTCGCTCTTTCCGAAGCATCTGTGTCCATGGCCCCGAGCGTTGCCTGCAGGTCGGCCGGACTTGGTCCATAGGTCCGAAAGCGTTGTCTGCCCGAAGCTCCGGCCGGGACCCGCCGGTGGCAACCAGCAGGAAATGACCTCCACCTGCCCGGACATGCCCGGCAGTGCCGCCACTACACTCGCGGCATGGCGCAGCCGTTGTACTACACGTTCGGCAACCACATGCACTGGGTCGACATGGAGTGGCTCTGGGGCTACGACGTGCTCCCGGGCTCCGTCGCCGACATGCTCCGCCTCTGCCGTGAGACGGGCGCGCGCGGAAACGTCAACTTCGACGCCGTGGGCTACGAGAAGCTCGCCGCCCAGAGCCCCGCCTCGTTGTCGGACCTGCGCGATGCCGTCGCCGAGGGGATCGTCGAGCCGGTCGGCTGCTCTTACGGTCAGCCCTACGGCCTGTTGCAGGGGGGCGAGAGCAACGTGCGGCAACTGACGTACGGCGTGCGTTCCACGCGCCGGCTGCTGGGCGTGCGGCCGCGGACGTTTTGGGAGGAGGAGTTCTACTTCTTCCCGCAACTGGCGCAGATGCTGCTCGGCTGCGGGTACACGGGGGCGTCGCTCTTCTTCCAGTGGACGTGGCACACGCCCGAACTGCCGGGGGAGCAGGCTTCGCTGATCGTGTGGGAAGGGATCGACGGCTCGCGCCTCCCCGCGCTGCCGCGCAACGGGCTGAACCTGCACCAGTGGCCGGAGGATTTCGACGGCATCCTCGAGAGCGACGCGATCCATCGCCGCCCGGACGATGCCGGCACTCCCGCGATCGTGCAGTGGCTGGAGCTGATGCCCGGGCGCGACTGGATGTGCCGCAGCGAGGTGCTGCTGCCGCGCCTCAAGGCGCTGATGGCCGACGGGCGCTTCGACATCCGCCCGCGCACCGCAAGCGCGCTGATCGATGAGCTGAACGCCGAGGCGCGCCAGGCGGGCCGGGCGATTCCCGTGCGCGCCTACCGGCCGGGCGATACGTGGCACGGCATGACGCTCGGCAAGAACGCCGACGCCCATCCGCGTGCAAGCTTCGCCGCCGAGCGCGCGCTGCTGGGGGCGGAACTGCTCTCGACGATCGCCGGGCTCTTCGGGCGTCCCTATGCGAGCTGGGATGTCTACCCGACGTGGGAGCTGGAGGAGGCCTGGCGCAACACGCTGGCCGCGCAGCATCACGACAACCACGAGTGCGAAGGACTCTGCGGGTTCGTCGGTCACCAGCAGTTCGAGACGGCCCAGCGGATGGCGGCGGAGGTGAGCGGGCGGGCCGCCTGGCTCCTCGCGCGGCGTGCGGGAATGTCCGGGCCGGACGGGTTGGTGTTCAACCGCCTGGGGTGGGCCAGGACCGTCGCGCTGAGCGACGGGCCGGATCATCCGGCACGCCTGGTGCACGTTCCGCCGTTCGGCTACGCCGCGCGACCGCCCGCCCAGCACCGGCGCGGGGCGGCGCGGACGACCGTGAAGCGCCACAAGCGCAGCGGAACGGCGATCCTGGCGCGCGGCGGGTTTCGCGTGGAGGTCGATGAGCAGCGCGGCTGCATCACGCGCGTCGGCGAGCAGGGCGAGATGGCCCTCTTCGGGCTGCGGATGACCGAGGGAGGGTCTCCCGTGGCCTTCGCGAAGCCGAAGGTCGTCGTGAAGGAGGCCTTCGAGCCGAGCGTGCTGCTGCAGTATGCGACGCGCTGCGGGCTGGCGGAGGTGGAGATCTCCCTGGCCCAGACCATCGACGCCGTCGATGTCGCCGTGCGCTTCGTGGAGGAGATCGGCGCCGGCCGCCCCATGAAGCCGGACGCCGGGCTGCGCTCCGCGCTCACGGCGACACTCGCCACTGGCTGGGAAACGGTGCGCATCGTCACCGACTCGCCGTACGCCGTGCACGAGATCGAGCCTTACGACGGCAACGCGCGTCGCAAGTATCCCGGCGGCGACTGGATGACCGCGCCGCAATGGTTCGAGAGCGTCGAGCGCCCCTTCACCGCGACGTCGCTGGTGGATCTGCTCGCAACCGGATCGCAGAACGGCCTGCTGCTGCTTCATGACGGGGCGCAGCAGTGGTTCCGCGAGGCGGGGGGGCGGGCGAGCGTGGTGCTGACGGCATACGACCCGTGGGACGAAGGGCGATACAGCGGCGACGGGCAGCACGGAGCGCGCTTTCGCATCGTCCCGCACGACGGGCTGGCCAATGTGCAGCGCGTCCAGCTTGCGGCGGAGTTCAACGACCAGCTCTCGCCCCAGCCGATGGGCGCGGGCGCGCAGCCGGTGGGCGGGGGGACGGCAAGCGGCGTGGCCCGCGACCTTCCCTCCGCCTTCGGCATGCTCTGGGTGGAGGATGCGCCCGGCGTGCTCCCCCACGCGGCTTGGCGGGAGTCGATGCAGGCGGGCGAGCACCTGGAGCACTGGGCAGGCCACCGGATGGCGCGCGACTCGAGCGGCGACTGCACGCACCCCTTTGTCATCCGCCTGGTCGAGTGGAACGGCGAGGCGGCGAACGTGACGCTCAAGCTCCCCGGCCCCGTCGCCCTTGTCGCCCGCACCAACCTGCTGGGGGAAGTCCTGCCCGGCGAGGAGGCGGACACCGGGACGGCCTGGCTGGAGGCGACCCCCGCCGAACCACCCGCCTGGGCCAGGGGGAGCGGCCTGGCGTGGTGGCAGGTCCGCTTCCCGATGCGGCCGCGCGAGATCGCGACGATCATGGCGGACCTGGTTCCGGGGCGCAAGCAGTTCCGCGACCTCGACGCCCGCCGCGAGGTGTGGGCGACGGTTCATAAGACGTAGCTACCCGGGCAAGCCGAGCACGCGGAGGGATGCACGGGCGCCGGAGCGACGAGGCGGACCGACCCTCCTCCCTCCCAGGCGCGGTCGTCAGGAGCGGAGTCGGCACGACGGGAAGGGCGATTCCGGGGAACGCGGAGGGGATCTGAACGTCGAACGGTCGGGCGGCGTAGCGGTTTTCGGGGCTCCCCGGCCGTGACATCGGGGCAAAATCCGCGATAATGCGGCCCCGCCGACCCCGGTCGTCTCGCCCGCCGCGGCCAAACCGTACCGATCCAGCCATGAGAGAGCGTCGAATGAGTCAAGACACGCCGCGCCCGGTTCTGCGCGCCGTCCACGTTGCCCCGGCCCTCCTCGCGGTGGCGCTCGTCGCCGGCGCCGGGCTCGCCGGCTGCACGCGCAAGGCCCCCACGCCCGATCCGGTTCCCCGGTATCGCGACCTGGGCCCTAAGGCCGACATCCCCGACTACTTGGCGGACACGGTCCTCGCCCAGGTGGATGTGCACAGCATTACCCCGCAGGTGGTCTCGGGTTACGGCGTCGTCGTCAACCTTGAGAACACGGGCCGCGACGACGGGATTCCCGCCGCCATCCGGGAGCACGTTGTGCGCACGGCGGTCGGCCGCGGTGTCGGCAGCGAGCTGACCGAGGGCGCCCTGGGCGACATGACGGCCACCTACTTCCTGGCCGATCCGCGGAACGCCGTTGTCCGGGTGGATGGCATCGTTCCCCCCGGCGCCCGCCGCGGGCAGCGCATCGACGTGCGCGTGGCCGCCCTCGACACCAACACGACCACCAGCCTCGCGCGCGGCCAGCTGTACCGCACGGAGCTGCACACGGGCATCGTGACGCCCCAGTCGCCGGGCGAGCGAGTGAACCTCGCGGGCCAGGCGCGCGGCCGACTCTCGGTGAACCCGGTCTACGCGCTTCAGGATCCGCTCCAGGTGCGCAGCGACCCGAGCGCCCAGGCCTCGCTTCGGACTGCCTACATCCAGGATGGCGGGATTTTCGACCGGGATCGCCCGATCATCCTGCGGCTGCGCCAGCCCTCGTGGCGGACGTCGCGTGCCATCGAAAAGCGGATCAACCTCCACTTCGGCCGGCCCGTCGCCGCGGCGCAGGATGAGGCGGTGGTTTACCTCGCCGTTCCCGAGGAGTTCGGCGAGGACTGGGAGCATTTCCTTGGCGTGGCGACGACGCTTTATTACTCGATCAACAAGGAGTTCGCCGCGCAGCAGGCCGAGCGCCTCGTGAAGGCGGCGCAGGCGCCGGGGATAGACGAGGAATCGCTCGAGGGAATCAGCTACGCCTGGGAAGGGCTGGGCTCGGTCGCCGTGCCGAAGCTCGTGCCGTTCTTCACGGATCCGAACCCCGCCGTTGCCTACTGGGCGGCTCGGGCGGCAGCCTTCAACGGCGAGCCGTCGGCCGTGAACACACTGGTGCGCATCGCCGCCGAACCGCAGAACCCCTATGCCGTCCGCGCCGCGCAGACGCTGGGGGCGCTCAAGCCCAACTCCAGCCTCATCCGCGACGTGCGCCGGCTGCTGGACGTGGACGCTCCGGACGTGCGGATCGCCGCCTACCAGTCGCTGCTGCGGTTGGGCGACCAGACGGTTGTCGGCTCCGGTTCCACGCGTGCCGGGGCGATCGTGACCAACGCGATCGGCGACAAGACGCTTGGCAAGCAGTTTTACCTCGACCAGGTGCCGAGCAAGGCGCCGCCGCTCATCTGGGCCAGCCGCACCGGGACGCCGCGCATCGCCATCATCGGCAGCCGGCCGGAGATCAAGGCGCCGTCGTTCGTAACGGCCTTCGGCGACCGGCTCACGATCCGTGCCACCGATCCGAATCAGCCGGCGAAGCTCGTCCACCGTCCCCTCGTCGACCGGAACAGCTCCATCGACATCGTGCCGGACGTGGTGGAGCTCATCGCCACGCTGGGCGGGGAGACGCGGCCGGGGAACGTACCGATCCGCCTGGCGTACGGCGACGTGATCGCCGTCATCAAGCAGATGGCGGACGACGGGCAGATCGTCTCCGGAGGCCGGGCGGCCAAGATGATCCTGGAGGACCTGGCGACGGGCCTGGTGGACGAGGCCCCGAGCATCCCGGGCCTGGAGGAGCTCCAGGCCTCCGACGGGGAGCCTGCCGACCCCGCCGGAACGGCCCCGCAGCCGGGGGCCGGCACTGACGAGACCGGGTCGGGGCGCGTTTCGACCACTCGCGATTAGGATGATGCGGGCGGGCGGTGGCGCGACGGAACGGGTGGTTTTGCGTACAATCAAGGCGACGCTATCTCGTCTGCCTGTCGTGTGTTGCCCTCACGGTCAGGGAGGACCTTGTGAGCGAATTGAAGTCACCCCACCGCATTCCCACCGACGTCGACACCCCCCCTGAGCCGGGGCGGTTGGCGTACGCGAAGCACGAACAGCCCGCCGGCGGCCCGCGCCTGCGGCTGCGCAAGCTCATCGTCCAGGGATTCAAGAGCTTCGCCGACCGGACGGAGTTCGTCTTCGACCGCCCGATCGTCGGCGTCGTCGGGCCCAACGGCTGCGGCAAGAGCAACGTCGTCGATGCCGTCAAGTGGGTGCTGGGCGAGCAGTCGGCCAAGAGCCTGCGCGGCGAGGCGATGCTGGACGTGATCTTCAACGGCGCCGCCGGCCGGCAGCCGGGCAGCTTCGCCGAGGTCACGCTCGTCTTCGACAACCCCGCCGACGCCGAGGGGCGTCGCCCGCTGGAGATGGATGCCGACGAGGTGGCGGTGGGGCGTCAACTGCTGCGCGACGGGACGAGCCACTACAAGCTCAACGGCCGGAACGCGCGGCTGAAGGACGTCCGCGACCTGTTCCTGGACACGGGCGTCGGCGTGGACGCCTACAGCGTGATCGAGCAGGGGCGCGTCTCGCAGATGCTCGAGGCCAGCAGCGCCGAGCGCCGCACCATCTTCGAGGAGGCGGCGGGGATCAGCCGTTTCAAGGTCAAGAAGAAGGAAGCCCAGCGCAAGCTGGAGCGCGTCGAGCAGAACCTGCTCCGCCTCACCGACATTGTCGAGGAGGTCGAGAAGCGGCTCCGCAGCGTGAAGCTCGCCGCGGGCAAGGCACGCAACTACCAGGAGCTGTCGGCCCAGCTCGCCGAGCTTCGGCTGAAGTCGGTCCTCCACGACTACCACACGCTCACCACGCGCCGCGCCGAGCTCACGAAGGGTCGCGACGACGCGCAGTTCGAGCTGGACGACGTTTCCGGTGGCCTCCAGCGCGCGCAGAATGCCCTGGCGCAGCGCCGGCAGGAGGCGGAACAGGTCGGCGAGGCGCGGCGCAAGGCGGAGTATTCCCTCGTGGAGACGATGGGGCGCATCGAGCAGGCCCGCCAGCGCCTCGACTATGCCGCCCAGCAGATGCACCAGCTCGAGCAGCAGGCCCGCAGTCTCGGCGCCGAGGAGGACGAGGCCAACCGCCTGCGCGAGGAGAACGCCCTGGCCCTCGCCCAGGATCGTGCCGCCCTCGACCGCGCCACGCAGCAGCTCGAGGAGGCGCGCGCCGCCATCGAGGCCAAGCAGGCCGAGCATCGCACCGCCCAGCTCGAGCAGGCGGAGGCCGCCCGCACGCTCGAACAGCTCAAGAGCGCCGTCCTCTCCGCGATGGGGGAACTTGCTTCCACGGAGCGCCGGCTCAGCAACCTCGAGATCGAGCAGCAGTCGATCACCGACCGCACCGCGCGCCTCGGCGAGCGGCGCGAGTATGTCAACCAGGAACTCGAAGCCGCGCGCCGGCGGCGCGACGAGCTCCAGGAGCGACTCGACGAGGTCACCGCCGCCTCAGCCGCGGAACAGGCCGCGCTCGAGGCCAAGCGCGCTGAAGCCGCGGCGCACGGCCAGAGCGTGAGCGAGATCGGGGAGAAGCTCGTCTCGGCGCGCGAGCATCGCAGCGGCCTGTCGAGCCGGCAGAAAGTCCTCCAGGACCTGGAGGCCCGCCGCGAGGGGCTGGGCGAGGGCGTCAAGCAGGTGCTACGCGAGCGCGAGGAGCGCTTCGGCTTCGTCATGGGACTCGTCGCCGACCTCATCCAGGTTGATGTCGAGCACGCCGCCGTCATCGAGGCCGCTCTCGATGGGCGCGACCAGTGGCTCATCGCCGATCCCGCCGCCGATCTCGGCGCCGCTTCCGAACTGCTCGCGCTCCTCCCCGGGCGCGTGAACATGCTCCGCCGCTTCGGCGACGACGTGCCCCCCGAAGCAGCGCCCGCCGTGGCCGGTGAGCTTGGCCCGCGCGACATCTCCCTGCTCGCGCAGCGGATGACGGCGGACCGTTTCCAGTGGAACCAGTACGGCGTCCCGGTGCGCCTCGCGGTCGATCTCGTGCAGTGCGAGCCGCAGGACCGGCCGCTGGCGATGCTGCTGCTCGGCAAGACAGTCGTCGTCCGCACCCTGCGCGAAGCGATGCACCTTCACCGCGACGGCCCGCCCGGGATCCGCTACGTGACCCGGGCCGGCGAGGTCGTCGAGGCCGACGGCACGCTGCGCGCGGGCCCGCTGGGCGCGAGCATGAGCATCCTCTCCCGCCGCAGCGAGCTGGCTGCCCTGGCGCACCAGATCGAGGAGGCCGACGCCCAGCTTCATCGGCTCGGCGAGGAACTCGCGCAGGGCAATGAGCAGTCGCGCCGGCTGGAGGCCCAGCTCAACGCGGTGCGCGAGCGGCTTTACGAGCTCAATGCCGCCAAGGTCGAGGCCGGCGGAAAGCTCGCCGCCGAGCAGGATCGTGTCGCCGCGCTCGAGCGCGAGATCCCGAGCGTGGAGTCGGAGCTCGCCGAGCTCTCGACCAAGCGCGACGGGCTCGCCGCCGAGCAGGCGCGCCTCGTGGAGCGGCGAGATGCCCTCCAGGCGCAGCAGGCGCAGCGACAGGCGGAGGTCGAGCGCATCGCCGGCGAGCAGCAGGCCGTCGCCGAGCGCATCGCCGCGGCCAGCGAGGCGCTGACGGCGGCGCGCGTCGCCATGGGGCAGGTGCAGGAGCAGCAGATCGCCGCGCGGCGGGGCGTGGAGCGGCACACCGGGCGCGAGCAGGAGCTCTCACAGCAGATCGAGCGCATCGCCGCCTCCCTCGCCGGCCTGGGCGGGCGGCGCGAGGCGATCGCGCGAGATCGCCATGCCGCCGAGGCCGAACGCCGGCGCCTCGAGGTGGAGGCGGGCGAGCTCACCGAGCGCGTCGAGACGCTGGGCGCCTCACTGGAGGCGGCGCGCTCTGCCGTCAGCGAGCTGGCCATCGCCGTGGACGAGAGCCGCGAGAAGCACGACGCGGCCGAGTCCGCCGTGCGCGAGGCCGAGACGGCGCTGGCCGAGCTGGCCGTGCGCCTCGAGACGCTCGTCACCCGCGCCGCCGAGGAGACGGAGCTGGATCTGCCCGCCCGCTACGCCGAAGCCGCGCAGCAGGAGGGGGGATACCAGCCCGCCGACGAGGACTGGGCCGCCATCGCAGAGCAGATGAAGGAGCTGCGCGGCCGCATCCAGCGCCTCGGCAACGTCAACCTCGACGCCATCGCCGAGCAGGAGGAGCTGGAGTCGCGCCAGAACACCCTCGCCGAGCAGCTTCAGGATCTTTCCGACGGCAAGAAGCAGCTCGAGGAGCTGATCGACACGATCAACCGCGAGAGCGGGGAGCGCTTCGAGCAGACCTTCACGGCCGTGCGCGATCACTTCCAGACGATGTTCCGTAAGCTCTTCGGCGGGGGCAAGGCGGACATCTTCCTCCAGACCGAGGTGGAGGAGAAGCATCGCGACGACGAGGGGAAGCTGGTCGCGGTGATGCGCAAGCTCGACCCGCTGGAGGCCGGCATCGAGATCATCGCCCGCCCCCCGGGCAAGCAGCCGGTCACGATCAGCCAGCTCTCCGGCGGCGAGAAGACGATGACGTGCGTGGCCCTGCTGATGAGCATCTTCAAGAGCAAGCCCAGCCCCTTTTGTATCCTGGACGAGGTGGACGCCGCGCTGGACGAGGCGAACAACGTGCGCTTCAACCGGATCGTGGAGGAGTTCCTCGGCGAGAGCCAGTTCATCATCATCACGCACTCGAAGCGCACGATGCAGGTCGCGGACGTGCTCTACGGCGTGACGATGCAGGAGCAGGGCGTGTCGAAGAAGGTGGCGGTGCGCTTCGACCAGGTGGGCGAAGGCGGCCGCATCCATGCCGAAGCCGCGGCATAGTAGGGGCAGTGTCCGGCGTCCCGCTGACGGGGGGAGACAAACGCTGCAAAGAGTGCAAGGGCGGGTGACATAGATGATCGGTCAGTCCCGCTTTCCTCGGGAGGGTTATCGCGCCACCCGCGCCAGTGACTCCGACGCCCGGCGAGGCAATCGCCCCGGCCGGCGAAGCCATCGCCCGGCCCGGGGAAGGAGTCGGCCGGGCCGGGGAAGCACCTCGCGCACCGGCGAGTTCCGGAGCGTGACGCTGTCACCCTTCGCGGCGTCGCGGAGCGACACGGCGCCGGCGACCGGGCTACCGGGGCGAGAGCGTGTTCTTATAGACTTTGCCGTCCTTCATGATCACCACAAGGTTCTGGGGATGGGCTCGGCGCTGATCGTCTGGATCACGTTGCCGCGCACGAGCACGTTGGTCGGCCCACTCAGGCGATCAGACTTGCCGTCGAAGATGCGTACGTTCTGGAAGAGCGTGACGCTCACCGGGACGTCGCGCAGCGACCCGTCCTCCCCGGCGGCGGCCGTCGCAGGCGGCTGCTGCGCCGTCGCGCACGCGGCGCACAGAAGGCTCAGTCCGACCACGGTCGTCAGGATTCGCAACGAGGTCATGTGGTTTCCAGTCTCGTGAGCAGCGACTCAAAAAATTCCACGTCAGCCGCGCAGCGACGAATGGGGTGGCGAGCGCATACCCGGCAACCCCCACGAGCACGGCGAGCCCATCAGTACGGTTCTCATGGCCAACTCCCCGCGCCGCGTGCGATCGGACGTCGCAGCTGACCGCGTTCCCGAGCTTGCCTGGCGCGCGGGCGAACTTTCCGGGGATGCCGGCCGAGCCTCTTACACGACCGCGTTACGCCGTGCCGCCTCGTGGAACCACGCGGCGCTCATCTTCGGCCGGCGCTCCTGCGTCTGGAAGTCCACGTAGACCAGCCCGAAGCGGTTGCCGAAGCCGGCGGTCCACTCCAGGTTGTCCATCGCGCTCCAGTAGAAGTACCCCTTGACCGGCACACCCTCGGCGGTGGCGCGCTGGAGCTGGGTCAGGTGGGCACGGACGAACATGATGCGGTCGGTGTCGTAGATGTTGCCGTCGTCGGCGATCGTCTCGTCGCCCGCGCACCCGTTCTCCGTGATGTAGATCTCCTTCGCGCTCCAGAGCGACTGCACGAACTTCGGCGCCCAGTACAGGCACTCCGGGCCGATAGGGAAGTTGTTGATCGCGGCCTTGGCGTGCCCCTTGGCGAACGGAACCACCCGCCACCCCGGGGCCTGATCGGACGCGACGACGTAGAACATCGGGCAGTAGACGTTGATCCCGACGAAGTCGAGCGGCGAGCCGATGATCTTCAGGTCGTCGTCGGTGAACTTCGGCGCGTCCGCGCCGGCGTTCCTCAGGTACTCGTCGGTGTACCTCCCCTCGAGCATGACCGTGAGGAACGGCGCGTTCCCCTCGCGCGTCGCCGCCTGCGCGGCCTTGATGTGCTCGGGGCCCTCGATCAACGGGACGGCGGTCTCGATGTTCTCGGCGGGGCCGACCTTCGTTCCGGGCTTGCCGTTCGCGCGGATCGCCTGCACCGCCAGGCCGTGCGCGAGCACCGCGTGATGCCGCACCTGGTTCACCTCGCCCGGCGGCAGCATCAGCCCGGGCGCGAGGTGGACGGTCCGCTTGCCGCCCGGCGCGCCGGGCGACGGGACCTCGAACCCCTTGTAGCCGGCCTCGGTGAAGGAGCGGAACTCGTTGATCGTAAAGAAGTGTCGGACCCGGTCACTGAGTTTCTCGGCCATGTAGCCGGCGTAGTCGCCGAACGCCCTGGCCGTGTCGCGCGACTGCCAGCCCTTGTGCTTGTCCTCGAGCGCCTGCGGCAGGTCCCAGTGGTAGAGCGTGGCGAACGGCTCGATGCCGGCCGCCTTCAGCTCGTCCACCAGCCGGCTGTAGAAGTCGAGGCCCTTCGGGTTCGGCTTGCCGACGCCCTCGGGGAAGACGCGCGGCCAGCAGATGGAGAACCGGTACGCCGTCGCGCCCAGGTCCTTCATCAGCTTCACGTCCTCCCTGTACCGGTGGTAGTGGTCGTTGGCGACGTCGCCGGTGTCGCCGTTCTTGATCTGGCCAGGGGTGTGCGCGAACGTGTCCCAGATCGACGGGCCCTTTCCGTCCTCGTCCCACGCCCCCT
>JAEZED010000136.1 GCA_023417885.1 Planctomycetota bacterium | reverse complement strand
GAGATGGTGGAGGCGACGGTGGCGGAGACGGCGGCGGTGGCGGAGATGGCGGCGGTGGTGACGGAGGAGGCGGTGATGACGACGACGACGGCATCGGTGACGTCTCCGGGTTCGCCAGCCTCGACGGCGGAACGCTGACGCTCACCGGCACGGCCGGAGATGACGATCTGACGTTCGCTGACGAGGAAATCGACGGCCGCGCCGTCCTTGCGTTCACCCGCGTTGACGATGGTGGCCCGGTCACGGCACGCTATTTCGCCGATGACGTCGAGATCGTCATCATCGAGGTGGAGGACGGCGACGACGACGTGCAGCTTGGCGGCGTCACAATCCCGGTGAGGATCTTCGGCGGGAGCGGCAACGACACGCTCGCCGGCGGCAGCGCCGACGACGTGATCGCGGGCGGCCCCGGCGCCGACAGCCTCGTCGGCAACGCGGGTAACGACCGCTTCGTTCCCGGGGCCGACGACGACGAGGGGGACACCGTCGTCGGCGGCGACGGCTTCGACACGCTCGACTACAGCGCCGCGACGGCGGCGCTCGTGCTGATCCGCGGCAGCCTCGGCGACAGCGACGCGACGGTGGAGGTGGCATCGGACGTGGAGATCGCGTGGGGCGGCGCGGGGAACGACGACCTGTTCGGCTTCCTGCGCGCCCGCGGGTTTGCCGGCAACGACACGCTCACCGGCTCGCGCGACGAGGACTCGGCCCTCTTCGGCATGGACGGCGACGACCAGATCAACTCGCTCTACCTCAACACCGCCGGCGTGCCCGAAGGCCGCCGCGGCGACTACCTCGTCGGCGGAGCGGGCAATGACACCCTCTCCGGCGGAATCGGCGACGACACCTTCGCCGGCGGCAACGGCAACGACGCCTATGACGACGCCGGCGGACTGAACGTCCTGTCGTTCGTCGATCACACGAGCGGCGACGAAACGGGAGTCGTGGCGGACCTGTCCGACACCACCGGCACGTTCACCGCCGGCAACGACGCCGATACGGCCGATGACGTCCTCTTCGTGGATGTGGTCGGTTCGCGCCACGCCGACAACATCGCCGGCAACGACCAGGCGAACTACATCTTCGGCGGCGACGGCGACGACACGCTCTTCGGCGCCGGGGGCAAGGACATCCTCGTGGGCGGGCGCGGCGCCGACCGGCTGGAGGGGGGCGATGGCTTCGACCTGCTCCTGGCCGACAGCGACACCGCCGACGAGGCCCCGGTCTTCCGCGACGTGTTCATCGGCGGCCCGGGCTTCGACCGGGCGCTGGGTGACGGGGGCGACGAGCGGGACGAGGACGTGGAGGTGCTTTACACCTCGCTTCAGAGCCTGTTGTCGGACATCTGAGCCGGGATCCGGCGCTGCGCCCGCGGGCGGTTTGAACCCCCTGTCGGGTGCGGCTATTCTCGGGGCACCATGATCGGTTCGACGCTCGGCACGATTCTCATGCCCGCCCTGCTCGCCCAGACGGCGCGCGATCCGCGCTACGGCTGGCTGCCGGTGGCCCTGCTGCTGGTCATGGGCATTGGCTTCGCCGCGACGAACGTGCTGATCTCCCTCTGGATCGGCCCGAAGCGCACCGGCCCGGGCAAGGAGACGACCTACGAGAGCGGCATGGCGCCCATCGGTACGACGCGGCAGCGCTTCAATGTCCGCTTCTACCTCGTCGCCATCCTGTTCGTCGCCTTCGACGTCGAAATCGTCATCCTCTGGCCGTGGGCGAGCACGTTCGCCCGTGCCGTCGCCGCCGGCGACGCCGCGGCGGGCCTCGCGGGCATCATGCTCCTGGGGATGCTCGTCTTCACGGGGATGATTCTCATCGGCTACGCCTACGACATCGCCAAGGGCGTTCTGAAGTTCGAGTGATGCTCCTGTCAGCGTGAAAGGCGTGAACGCGCGGGCGCTCGCCTCTGGCCCGCGTCGGAGACGCCACCTACCATCAGGACGAGCCCATGGATACGCAAGCATTGCCGGACAACGTCCTGACGACGCAGCTCAAGCGGGTGGTGAACTGGGCCCGCCGCAGCAGCCTCTGGCCCATGCCCTTTGCGACCGCCTGCTGTGGGATCGAGCTCATGGCGACGGCCGCCAGCCGGTATGACCTGGCCCGCTTCGGCATGGAGCGCATGAGCTTCAGCCCGCGCCAGAGCGACCTGATGATCGTCGCTGGGCGCGTGACCATCAAGATCCTCCCGGTGCTCCAGCACATCTACCAGCAGATGACCGAGCCCAAGTGGGTCATCAGCATGGGCGCCTGCGCCAGCACGGGTGGCGTCTTCGACGCCTACGCCACCATTCAGGGGGTCGACCAGTTCATGCCGGTGGACGTCTACGTTCCCGGCTGCCCGCCCCGTCCCGAGACGCTCCTGGAAGGCATCATGGCCCTCCAGCGAAAGATCGACGAGGACGGCCTGCCCCCCGCCGGGAAGCGCCGGCCGCTCCAGCTAGTCGTCGAACCCAGCTATGTGCCCGCCCCGCAGCCCGTTCCGATCTCGATTGGCGGCAACGTGCTGAACCGCCGCTGAACCCCCGTCGCTGCCTCACACGGGGCCGGTCGCGGCCGCGCGATCCGGCTCCAGCGCATCGATCCATTCGCGCACGCGCCGCGCGCGGAGCACGAGCAGCACCACCACCGGGTAGGCCAGCCACAACACCAGCTGGAACGCCAGCCCCAGCACGGCGACGATCCCCCACATCTCACCGATTGCCGTTTCAAGGTCATTGCGGATCTGCGTCACGCCCCAGGCGGCCACGCCTGTGGCCAGCACCGCCAGCAGGATCCGCGACCAGGCCCACGACCGGTGAAGCCGGCCGGCCCACGGGCGTTCGCGCAGCGTGCCGATGCCCGCGATCAGCAGCACGACCGCCAGCGCGATCGCCGCCAGTTCCGTAAGCAGCATCGCCCAGAGTTGCAACCACCAGGCGAAGGGCGTGGAAACGCGATCATCCTCCACGCTCAGGGTGCCGTCGAGGGCGACGTCCGACCAGACCGATGTGCCGTCCATGCGGATCGCCCAGAACTGGATCTCGCCGTCGTAGATCCAGACGTCGCCGTTGGCGCCAAAGTCGAAGTGCACTTCCCGCTCGGCCGTGCCAGGATCGGTTTCCGCGTCCTCGACCGGTGCGTCTTCCGGTGAGGTCGAGCTGCTGGCCACGATCTGCGGCGTCACGTGCGCGCGGCTCCACGGCACGCCCGCCAGCGGCGGGGCCACGGGCGACTCCACGCGAACCAGTGCGTCGGCCAGGCGCTGCTGCTCCTGCTCGCTCATCGGCTCCATCGCCGCGAGCGCTTCGACGATGATTGTCGCGTCCGCCTCCGTCAACGCCCCCGCCGGCGTCGTGTCTGCGGAGGTGTTGGGAAGCATCGGCGTCTCGACGCTCCAGCCGGTGAGGTCCCAGACGCTCACGCCCGCCGCCATGAGATTGAACAGGATTCCGAGCGAGCCGAAGACGATGCTGCAGATGGCAAGTGCCGTGACGAGACCCGGCCGACGCGTCGCGGGCGTCGCGTACTGGAGCATCATGGACGGAGGAGGCGGAGCATCCATTCCCGGCCAGCCTACCCAAACAACCATCCGCGACCAACGAGTGCCTGCATCAGTCCAACCCTGCGTAGTAGGCGCGCACCTGCCTCAAGCGGTGCACGACCAGGACGACAATCGGGTAAATGCACCCGATCAGCGCCATCACCACCGCCTGCGCCACCATCGCCCACCGGACGCCGGCCATCGGGTTCGTGGTCACCGCGGCGCCGCCGGCGGTGGTCGTGGTGACTCTCATTCCTGCTGAATCCCACATCTGGAGCGACGCCCAGATGCCCACGGCAGTCCCGAGGGCGATCGCGAGCAGCTTCAGCCAGGCCCAGCGCCGGTGCAATACGGGCGAGCGGCTTGACGCACGCAAGGCAAGAATCCCCGCCACGAGCAGCAGCACCGACAGGCCAAGGTGAAACAACTCCGCCGCCAGCGACGCGAGGGCGGCCGGGAGGCTCAGCGCGCCGACCATATTGGTGGCAATCTGGACGCGGCTCATCGATCCCCTGGCGTCCAGCGTGGTGGTGGAAACGCCGCCGGTCGGCAGGCTCGCCGTGATGACCACCGTTTGGCCGATGGTGATGGTGCCTCCCGCAGTGTTGAAGGTGGTGGTGCCGGTCCGGCGGACATTGCCCCGCCCCGCGCCGCCGTCGCTCGCTCGCGTGGTTGCAGGACGGGTGGCGACGGCTCCGGTGGCGAATGTGAACTGCTGGGTGACGTGCTGCTGCGTCCAGGGCTGGCCGGGGGGCGGACTGGCAAGCGGAAGGTCGGCGCCGGCCAGGGCGGTCGCAAGCATCTGGCGATCGCCCGTGGGGAGCGCCTGGCCCGGGTCGAGCGCAGAGATGATCGTTTCGATATCTTCAGGGGAGAGTGTGGCCCCGTCGGTGACGGCACTCCCGGCGCCGGGGGTGAACCCCACCTGGGCGGCCAGGAGCATGCCGGCGGTGAACAGGAGTTGCCCGGAACTGCGAAGCAGGCCGAGCGACGCCACGATGATGCTGATGATGCCGACGGCGGTGACGATGCCCGGGCGCCGGTTCCGCGGCGTCGAGTAATCGAGCATGCGGGGCGAGCCGGCGGGGGTCGCGGACGCAGCTTGCTGAGAATCGTCGACGCTCACGTGGCCTCCGTCCCGGAGCGTACCACCCAGCCGCCGGTGCATGCCAGCGGGGGCTTGCCCGTTGCCGGCCCTGGCGTGACTCGACCGGTGGTGGCATCTACACTGTGCGACGATCGCGGGCGTAGCTCAATTGGTAGAGCACCAGCCTTCCAAGCTGGATGTTGCCGGTTCGAGACCGGTCGCCCGCTTTTTGCGATGACGGTGCGCGGTGGCTCAGCCGGGGTATCGCACCTGCGGCCGGGCCGGCGCGGAGGCGAAGGCTCCGCCGAAGCTGGGCTGGTTCCGCATCTCGATCCGCCGGGCCATGCCCATGGCAATCGCCAGGCGCATGACGGCGGACGTCGAAAGCTCGCCGTCCTCCAGGAAACGGCGAAGGGTCGTGACTGAAAGGTCCGACCCGAACGCGAGATCCTCGATCGATCGCTCCCCCCGCTCCACTTCCCCTCGTGCTTCCCGCCTCAAACGCGCGGTGAGCTCTGCTTTCATGCCGTTATGGTACCGGCCGACGCCGTCCATCGGAAGGGGCAGAGGCAGTCCAGATAATGTTCCCGGATCGTCCCTCCGGCCAATAAAGGACCAGGCACTTGCATCTTCGGTGCGGGAACTCATTGCGGGGCCTGGGGAATTCGATAAGAAGGGCATGGAAAGCCGTTGCAGGGCCGGATCAGGGCCGATCCGGGCCGATCGTGGTTCGTCAGCATTCCTCGCCCGCCGGCGCCGCGGGGGGCTGGTTGCGCTTCTCCCAGCCTGCATGGTGATGGTGTTCGTGATGGCGGTGCTGGCGGTGGATGTCGGGCGGATCTATCTCGCGCGTTCAGAGCTTCAGAGCGCGGCGGACGCTGCCGCGATGGCGGCGGCGGCACGGCTGCCGGATGGGCCGGAGGCGGCACTCGCCGCGGCGTCGGAGGCGGCGCTGCGCAATCCCGTGCTCGGATCGCCGCTGGTTCTGGTGGACGGGGATGTGACGTTCGGCACGTGGGATGAGCATCAGGATGTCTTCACTCCGCTGCCGCCATCTAACTGGGGATCGGCGGACGCGGTTCGCGTGTCGGCGCGCCGCGAGTCGTCGCGCGGGACCGGCGTGCGGCTCCAGTTCGGGGCGATCGTGGGGCTGTCGGACCGCGACGCGAGCGCGCAGGCGATTGCCGCGGCCGGGACGACGCGCAAGGCGATCGTTGGTATCGAGTGGGTCAAGATCAGCGGCAACGCGGGTATCGACAGCTACGACTCGGGATTGGGTACCTACTCGTCCACGCGGCGCGACTCGGCGGTCGTGATGAGCAACGGTCCGATCACGATGAGCGGCGCGACGCGGATCGACGGCGAGGCGAAAGCCGGACCGGGTCACAGCGTCACCGGCGGAAGCGTCAAGAAGGGGAGGAGTTCGCTTCCGATGCCGATGTCGTACAAAGCGCCCTCGCCCGAAGACTTCGGGGCTGCCGGTGCGACAGCATTGGGCAACGTCCACCTGTCTGGCAAGCAGAGCCTGGTGCTCTCGGAAGGGACATACGTGGCGGGCGACCTGACGATGAGCGGTCAGGCGACGCTCGACGTCACGGGGAAGGTGACGCTCTTCATCACCGGCTCCGTTTCGATGAGCGGCCGGATCACGACTTTGGCCGAGCATCCCGAGAACCTCCAGATCCGCGTCGTCGGAAGCGGGCCTGTGCAGATGTCGGGAACGGCAGACTTCTACGGCGAAATCTACGCCCCGGACGCCCCGATCCGATTCAGCGGGACGAGCGGCTTCTTTGGCGCCTTCGTCGGGAGGACGCTCGAGGTCAGCGGCACCGCCGACCTGCACCAGGACGAGTCGCTCGCCAGTCGCTCCGGCGCGCGGCTCGTCCGGTGACTGGCTTCAGCGTGACTCCTCCAGATCCAGCACATCCAGCGCCAGGCGCGGCGGGCGGCCACTGAACCGTTGGATGGACATCGATCCGGACGTCGCAATGAGTGGAGCGGCCTGACGCTGGAGTCGCGGAAGCGGGACTTGTTCCTCGCCGAACGCGATGCGTCCGATGCGCCCCGCGCCGCGCTCCAGGTAGTAGAGGGCGGAATCCGGGCCGACGTCCAGATCCACCGGCGCCGCGATTCCTTCGGCGAAGTCGCTGGTGCGGTTGTGGTGGAACGGTTCGAGCCGGCGGATCCAACCGCCGCCGAAGTCGCTGAAGAAGTAGTCGCCGTCGTAGTCCCGCCCGAAGGCCGCCGCATCGCCCTCATCGCCGCGATAGAAGACCCCGCCGGCAACGGCGCGCCCCTGCGTCGGGCCCGTCCCGCGGGCGTAGGTGTAGACGGGGTTCTCCAGCTCCGGCGAGGGCGAGGGGCTGAACGGCCCTTCGACGAGCGGCCAAGCGAAGTTCCGGCCGGGAGCGCCGGCGTTGATCTCCTCGAAGCGGTTCTGCCCGACGTCGTTGATGAACATCCGGCCGGATGGCGGATCGAAGGCGAAGGTGAACGGATTGCGCAGGCCCATGGCCCAGATCGCACGATTGTCTCCTTCGGCCTCGTCAAAGAAGGGGTTGTCAGGCGGAATCGTGCCGTCGGCGTTGATGCGCAGAACCTTCCCCAGCCGCGTCGCCAGGCTCTGTGCATTGGCGCTGTTGGCGTTGTCACCGACCGCGACGTAGAGCTTGCCGTCCGGCCCGAAGTGGATCGCCCCGCCGTTGTGGTTGATGGCGGTGCTGAGCGGCTCGAGCTCAAGGAGGATCTGCTCGCTTCCGGGCAGTGCGACGTCGCCGTCGGCGGTGAAGCGGCTGAGGCGATTGTGTGCCGGTGTGCCCGGAACGGTGTAGTAGACGTAGACGAAACCGTTGTCCTCGAAGGCGGGGTCGAAGGCGAGCCCGAGCAACCCGCGCTCGCCGGTGGGGTCGGTGACGACGGTGGTGAACGGCGCAGGCTTCAGGGTGCCGTCGGTGATCACACGCACGGCACCGCCCTGCTCGGTCACGAACAGGCGCCCATCGGGGGCGAAGGCCATGCTCGTCGGGTCGTCGAGGCCGGAGGCATAGATGCCGTCCGCGAAGCCCGCCGGCACACTTGCCAGAAGGCGTCGCGCCTCCATCGTCTCGAGGATCGCCCGCCTGGTCGGCTGCATGAGCATGTCGCCTCCCATGAGTCATTGGCTGACCGGCACGGCACAGGTCGGCCGCAGTGCGCGAAGCCTTCCCCCTAGTCATGGAGACGCAGACGATGCGCCGGAGATCTCCTCGGGCGTCTCCGGCACCCAGAGGAAGCGGTAGGCCTCGCCGAGCTGGAGCCGCGTGAGGAGGATGATCTCCTGGGCGTGCCCCTCGAAGTGGCGCGTCGCATGAAGAATCGCGCCCAGGATGGTCGTCTCATGACCCTGGACGCGCCGCCGATCCAGCAGGCTCTCGGCGGGAATGCTTGCCAGCACATCCGCCGACTCATTGACCATCTCGCTCAGCATCGCCTCGGCGTCCGCCCTGCCGATGCTTCCCTTCTCCGCGAACTCGGCCGGGCGGTCGCGCTGGAAGGGCCGTCCGCCGGCGCCCGCCACGATCCACTGGCCGAGATTGCCGCGAAGGTGCAGGAGCAGGTTGCCGATCGCGTTCAGCTCCGGGCGCGGGCGCCACCACACCTGGGCATCCGACAGCTGCGACAGGCAGTGGGTGATGCGCAGGTGCTGGCCGAGCAGGCCGCGGCGGGAGAGATCAAGCACGGCCTGGCCGGGTCCGGGCCAGTCGCCGCCGACGTCGTAGACTTCTGCGGAGCGCGCCATGGCCATCAGCTTACGAGAAACGTACCCCGCCTACCTCGCCGGAAAGCCGTTCGAGCCGAACCATGACCTGGCGGTGATCAACCCGTACACCGGCGAAACCGCGACCCGCGTGCCCTTGGCGGATGCAGAGCACATCGACCGCGCCATCGCCGCGGCCCAGGGCGCAACGGCCGAGATGCGCCGGCTGCCCCCCTACCGCCGCTCGGAGGCGTTGCGTCACTGCGTCAGCCGGTTCCAGGAGCGGCGTCGCGAACTGGCGGAGGCTTGCTGCGTGGAGGCGGGCAAGCCGATCACCTACGCCGAGGGGGAGGTCGATCGCCTGATCGACACATTCCGGATGGCGGCCGACGAGGCCAGCCGCGCCGACGCGGGCGAGGTGCTGCCGCTGGCCGTGACGCCGCGCGCCGGCGGCTATCGCGGGATGACCCAGCGTGTTGCGGTCGGGCCGTGCAGCTTCATCACGCCATTCAACTTCCCGCTGAACCTCGTCGCACACAAGATCGCCCCGGCGATCGCGGCGGGATGTCCGTTCGTACTGAAGCCGGCGGACAAGACGCCCGTGGGCGCGCTGCTGGTGGGCGAGGTACTGGCCGAGTGCGATCTGCCGGAGGGTGCCTGGTCGATCCTGCCGGCGAGCATCGATGATTCTGCGGCGCTGGTGGAGGATGAGCGGATCCGGCTGCTGAGCTTTACGGGGAGTGACAAGGTCGGCTGGCAGCTCAAGGCGCGCGCCGGGCGGAAGAAGGTTGTCCTGGAACTGGGCGGAAACGCCGCCTGCGTGATCGACGAGACGGTGGCGGGCGAACTGGATGAAGTCGTGGAGCGCCTGGTGACGGGCGCCTACTACCAGTCGGGCCAGAGCTGCATCAGCGTGCAGCGGATCATCGTTCACGAGCTGATCTACGAGGACATTCGCGACAAGCTGCTGGCGAAGGTGCGCGGGCTGGTGCACGGCGACCCGGCGAATGCGGAGACGTTCATCGGCCCGATGATCCGCCCGGAAGCGGCCAAGGGCCTGCGCGAGAGGATCGATGCCGCCGTGGATCGCGATGCGCGCCTGCTCTGCGGCGGCGAGGTCGGCGGGCCCGACGGCACGATGATGACGGCGGCGCTGCTGGAGGAGGTGCCGCCGGACGCGGACCTCTGGCGCGAGGAGGCGTTCGGGCCGGTTGCGATGCTGTCTCGCTTCACCGACTTCTCGACGGCGCTGGCGTCGGTGAACGACAGCCGCTTCGGCCTCCAGGCGGGGGTATTCACCCGCGACCTGCACCGGGCGATGCAGGCGTGGGACGCGCTGGAGGTCGGGGGCGTGATCGTGAACGACGTCCCGAGCTGGCGCGTGGATCACATGCCCTACGGCGGGGTGAAGGAGAGCGGCTTCGGTCGCGAGGGGGTGCGTTACGCGATCGAGGACATGACGGAGGTGCGGCTGCTGGTGATCCGGGAGGAGCAGCAGGCGTGAGCTTATGAGGAACGTGGGATTTGGACTGCCGGTGGTGCGGGCTTTGCGCGCGCCGGTGGAGCGAGTAGGCTGATCCATGCGCCATGCCGACGCCGACCGTCGAGAACTACATCAAGCGCCTTTACGCCGAGCAGCAGCGCCTCGGCGAGGAGGCGCTGGTTCCGATGGGCCGGCTCGCCGAGCTGATGGCGGTCGTGCCCGGCACCGCAACGAGCATGGTCAAGACGCTGGCGGAGGCGCGGCTGGTCGACTACGAGCCGCGCAGCGGCGTGCGCCTGACCGCGCAGGGCCGGGCGCTGGCCCTGCACGTGCTGCGCCGGCACCGGATCATCGAGGCGTTCCTCGTCGACATGCTCGGGATGGACTGGTCCGAGGTGCACGACGAGGCGGAGGAGCTCGAGCACGTGGTGAGCGACAAGGTGCTGGAGCGCCTCGACGCGGTCCTGGGCCGGCCGCGGGTCGATCCGCACGGTGACCCGATCCCCGCCGCCAGTGCCACGCGCGAGCCGCGCTGCGCCTCCAGCGGGGCGCTGCCGGACGTGCCCGAGGGCGCCGCGACCACCATCGCGCGGATCATCGAACAGGATGCGCCCTTCCTGCGATTCCTGGCAAAGCACGGCCTGACGCCGGGCGCCACCGTCACGGTGCTCCATCGCGACGCGCTCGCCGACAGCCAGACCGTCCAGGCCGACGGACACGCCCCCGTCACCCTCGGCACCACCGCCGCCGCAAGAGTCCACGTCCACGACCCCTCCCCAAGCCGAGACTGAGCATCGCGACGCCTCGGGTCAGGGACAGGACACCGCAAACCGCCTCTCACGGCAACAGCCCCCAGCCCGAATCGACGCCAACGTCCGTCTCCGCTAGCTTGTGGCGATGCGTCCTTCGCCAAGATCCCTCCTCACGCTCACGCTTCCCGCCCTCGTCCTCGCGATCGCGCTCCCCGCGATCGCCGCCCCGCCGCAGATGCCGGATGAGGGCGTGCAGAAGCGCCCCGACCGCACTGCCGGAGGACGCGTGCCCTTCTCGGGCGATTCCATTGCCCTCGCGATCGCGCGCGGCGATCTCGCCCCACCGCGAGCCGGCGAAGATGGCTGGGAAGCCGTCGAGCGCGCCGAGAACGGCGCTTACCGCGTGCGCGGCGGGATGTATGCCGCGTTCATGGTCCAAGCCGACGAGCCGGCGACCATGCTCCTGAAGGCGAGCGGGCACGGGATGGTCTACGTGAACGGCGAGCCGCGGCCGGGGGATCCGTACGGCTACGGCAACCTCCAGCTTCCCGTGCGCCTGGAAGCGGGCCAGAACATTCTGCTCTTCCAGCACGGTCGGGGCGCGCTCCGGGCGGAATTGCTCGTTCCGCCGGCGGACGTGTTCATCCAGGAGGCGGACGTGACCGCGCCCGACTTCCTGCTTGGCAGCGACGAGACGCTTCCGCTGGGCGCGGTGGTGGTGAACGCGACGGACGAGCCGGTGACGGCGGCGCCGTGGACGAGCACCGGGGAGGAAGGGGAGCACGCGCGAATCGAGGGGGCGGAGATGACGGTGCCGGCGATGAGCGTGCGGAAGGTTGTCTTCCCCGTCCACTACGACGGCCGTGACGGGGAGACCATGCGCGTGACGCTCGGCTTCGGCGAGCATGAAGGAGCGACGAGGCAGGTCGAGCTGTCGATCAAGGGACCTGGCCAGATGTACAAGCGAACGTTCCTGAGCCGCATCGACGGGAGTTGCCAGTACTACGCCGTGCAACCGAAGATTCCCGGCGCCGGTGGCACCGCCGGAGGGGAACGCCCGGCGCTGGTGCTGTCGCTGCACGGCGCGAGCGTGGAGGCGACGAACCAGGCGAACGCGTATGCGCCCAAGACCTGGTGCGACATCGTCTGCCCGACGAATCGCCGACCGTTCGGGTTCGACTGGGAGGACTGGGGACGCATCGACGCGATGGAAGTGTTAGACGACGCGATGCGCCACCTGGACAGCGATCCGTCGCGCGTCTACCTCACCGGCCACAGCATGGGCGGACACGGCACGTGGGCCATCGGCACCCTTTACCCCTACCGCTTCGCCGCGATCGCGCCCTCGGCGGGGTGGCTGAGCTTCGGCACGTACACCGGGGCTAGGCATCCGCAGCTCTTCGAGCACACGGACGGCGTCGCGGGCATCTTCGCGCGGGCGGCGCGCATCAGCGACACGGAACAGCGCCTGTCGAACCTGAAGGGCAAGGGGATCTACATCCTCCACGGCGACGCCGACGACAACGTCCCCGTGCGCGAGGCGCGCGACATCGCGACGAAGCTCACGGAGCTCGGCATCGCGTTCGAGTCGCATGAGCAGGCGGGTGCCGGGCACTGGTGGGAGAGCAGCGACGAGCCGGGCGCGGAATGCGTCGATTGGCCGGCGATGTTCGACATGTTCGCGCGGCACCGGCTGCCGGTTGAGGATGAGGTGCGGACAGTGGAGTTCGTGACGACGAACGTGGGCGTGTCGTCGCAGAACGAGTGGGTGACGATCTACGCGCAGACTGATCCGGGGAAGCCGAGTCGCGTGTCGCTGCGCGTGGACCCGCAGCGGCGGCGCGTGGAGGGGACGACACAGAACGTCGCCCTGCTCACGCTCGACCCGAACATCCTGCCGCCGGGGCCATCGCCGGTGCCGACGACGCGGCCGACCGCCCGCGCGTCATTCTCCGCCGGCGGACTTACGATCGACGAAGTGAGGGGATTTGAGACGCTCGTGCTCGATGGGCAGACGGTCCAACTTCCGTTCCCGAACGGCGCGGTTGGGTTCATGGAGGGTGGCCGCCAGGTGCCGGTGCAGTTCCACCGCGACGGCGAGAACGGGTGGCACATCCCGTCCAGCATGTGCGAGCCGCCGGCCGAGACGCCGGAGCGCACTGGCCCGTTCAAGCACGCCTTCGACAACCGCGTCGTTTTCGTCTACGGCACGAAGGGCACGCCCGAGGAGACTACCTGGGCCCGCGCCAAGGCTCGGTACGACGCCGAGAGCTTCTACTACCGCGGGAACGGGTCGATCGCGGTCGTGGCGGACGTCGACTTTGACCCGCAGCTCGACCCGGACCACAGCGTCATCCTCTACGGCAACGCCGACACGCACGAGGACTGGACAGCGCTGCTCGGCGAGGCGCCCGTCGAACTCCGCCGCGGGCACGTGAAGGTCGGCGATGTCTTCACGCACGACGGCGAGGACCGTGGGATCGTCTTCTGCTATCCGCGCGCGGGAAGCGAGCGCGCCCTCGTCGGCGTCGTCGGCGGGACGGGGCTCGTCGGCATGAAGCTGACCGACCGCCTCCCCTACTTCACCAGCGGCGTGCACTATCCGGACTGGACGGTCTTCGGACCCGCCGTCTACGAATCGGGCTACGAAGCCGCCGACGCCGCGGGGTATTTCAACAACGCCTGGCAGGCCGACCCCGACAACAGCGCGGTTCGCGAGGAGTGATCGCCCGCGGCGGGAGCCGGAGTGTTGGCCACTGATGAAGACGGATGCACACGGATGATCAGAGCGTCTGAACGCCTCTCCCTCCGGGAGAGGTGGCCGCGCAGCGCCAAGCGGAGCGGACGGAGAGGGCGCTCAGCGGTTCGTCTTGGGAGGCGCCCTCTCCGCCTCGGCCTGCGGCCTCGGCACCTCTCCCGAGGGGAGAGGCGTTGAGAGCGCCGTTCGGGAGCAATCAGATCGTCGCGCAGGGTCGAGACATCATCCGCATGAGACCTCGGGCATTGTCCAGGCGGAATTGACCAGGCACGTGCCGCTTCGCGTCACTGCCAGCTTCCTCATCCGTGGGCATCCGTGTCCATCGGTGGCCGATAATGCGGCGCCTGGCGAAAGTCACGTGACAGCGCGCCGATCTCGCGCTTCTCCACCACGAGCCGGGTCGCCTTCGTGGCGAATCGCGCTGGCTCGCGTCGATGTCGGCATTCGTTTCCCGGCCCGGGCGGTCCGGGCC
>JAEZED010000099.1 GCA_023417885.1 Planctomycetota bacterium | reverse complement strand
CACCTACCACCCGATTCAACCAGCTCGCCCCCACCCAGGTCGCGCGCATGCTCAAGACATGATCCGTGTAAGATCGACCAGCGATGGAAAACCCCCTGGCGATCTTCGCGGCGGAGTATGAGCGGGCAAAGCAGACCGAGGCCTGGCCGGAGGCGTGCGCGCTGGCGACCGCCGACGCCTCGGGAAGGCCGGCGGTGCGCATGGTTCTCTTCCGCTCGATCGTCCCGCGAGGGGAGCGGATGGGCGTGGCCTTCTTCACGAACTACGAGTCGAGCAAGGGGCGAGACCTCGCCGAGAATCCCCGCGCCGCCATCTGCGTTCACTGGAACACCATTCAGAAGCAGATCCGCCTCGAAGGAAGCGTCGCCAGAACCTCGCCGCAGGAGTCGGCGGAGTACTTCGCGCAGCGCCCGCGCAACAGCCAGCTTGCGGCGTGGGCGTCGGCGCAGAGCCGGCCGCTGGAGAGCTACGAGGCATTCCAGGCGCGCGTCGCGGAGATGGAGAAGCGATACGAGGGACGTGACGTTCCCTGCCCGCCGCACTGGGGCGGGTTCCGGCTAACGCCCGAGCGCGTGGAGATCTGGACGGAGGTGGAGTTCCGCATGCACAAGCGCGAGCTCTACGTGCGCGACGCAGAGACTTGGCGCAAGAGCCTGCTCAATCCGTGAGTGCCTCAGCGATCGCGGTCAGGGTGGAAGATCTCCTCGATCCGCTGCCCGAAAAGCCGCGCGATCCGGAACGCCAGCGGAAGGCTCGGGTCGTACTTCCCGCGCTCCAGCGCGTTCACTGTCTGCCGTGACACCTCCAGCCGGCGCGCCAGCTCCTCCTGGCTCCACCCGCGGGCGGCGCGAAGCTCCGGAAGCCGGTTCTTCACTGGTATCGTCTCCACGCGATCGCAATCCCGACCGCCACGAGAAGGGCCGGGGCAAGGAGGATGTCCGGCGGATCCAGGCGCGGCGTCCATGCGCCGGCGGTGCGGAGGTTGACATAGAGCGCCGAGAGAGGCACGAAGACGATCAGCGCGAAGGCCATCCCCTCCAGCACGATGCGCTGGAGCATCTCGTCGAGTTCCCGCCTCAGCAGTCGCCAGAACAACACGGCGGCGACAGCAAGCGGGAGGCAAGCCACCAATGCCAGTGCAAGCTGCCCCCACTCCGGAAGCCACCCGCCGCGCTGCCCGAGGCGGATCACGAGGTTGCCGAGGAGGCAGAGGGACAGGGCGACGACGTAGAGCCCGTACAGCACGGCCCCCGGCGATCGGGAGCGGATCGGTCCGGACGAATGTGTCATGGCAGTCTCCGTGAAGTCTGCGCGCATTGTAAAGCCCCCTTTACATGATGTCAAGCTAACTTGACATGCATTTGGGCCGGTTGCGCAGAAGAACAGCCCGGGGCGGGTGCCCCGGGCTGGTGGTCAGAACCGACTGTGATACGTCGCGAAACTCACGCCCCGACGGCTTCGAGCAGGCGGCGGCGCTCCTCTTCCGTCGGGAGCCGTCCGCGCATGGCGTTCGTGTTGTCGATGGCGTGCTTCGGGTCGCTCGTGCCCGGGATGATCACCGTCACCGCCTCGTTGGCGAGGCTGAACTTCAGCATCGCCTGCGCCCAACTGTCAGCCCACTCCTTCGCGTGATCCGGCAGCGGCTTGTCCCCCAGCTCGCGGAAGATGCG
Source organism: Planctomycetota bacterium (assembly GCA_023417885.1). Classification (GTDB taxonomy): domain Bacteria; phylum Planctomycetota; class Phycisphaerae; order Tepidisphaerales; family Tepidisphaeraceae; genus JAEZED01. Next base: position 7,302 of record JAEZED010000099.1, on the reverse strand, counting down.
CCCGCTGCCGAAGGGCACGTTGATCATCGTCGCCACGCCGTTCTCGCGGCAGGCCGGCAGCAGGCGCTCCTCGGCTTCGCGCAGCTCGACGTTGTACGGGAGCTGGATGAAATCGAGCTTCACGCCGTCCCCCTTCTTCCCTTCGGCATACTCCGTCAGCTCCGGAATGACGTTGCGCGCCGAGCTGGTGATCCCGATGTACTTGTACGTGCCGCTCTCCTTCATCTCCTTCAGCCGCGGCAGGTGCTCCTCGATGTCCACCAGGTTGTGAACCTGCATCAGCTCGATCGGCCCGCCTTCGCGGCCCATCAGCTTCATCGACTCCTGCATCTGCTCGGGGCCGTTCTGGCCGCGCTGCGTCCAGACCTTCGTCGCCAGCCACAACCGGTCGTTGATCCCCATCTCCGTCGAGAGCTTGCCGACGACCTCCTCGGCGCGCCCGTACATGGGCGAGCTGTCCACAACGGTTCCGCCGTTGTCCAGGAAGGCCTGGAGCGCCGCCTTGAGCTCCTCCATCGCGGCCTGGTCGTTCGGGTCGGCGTCGAACTGGCGCGACGTGCCCAGCCCGATCGACGGGATCTTCTCACCGCTGGAGGGAATCGTCCGCATCAGCAGCTCCTCGCCTCCGCTCTGAGCCGGCGGCTGGGCGGCCTGAACGCCGCTGCGCTGCTGCGCAAGGGCGACCGGCGCGACCGATGCGGCGACCATCGCGCCGGCGGCGCCGAGGATGGAACGACGCGACGGACCGTTGAACGGGATCTGGCTGGGCATGTGAATCTCTCCGATGCGGTTTCGAGGACAGGACTGGAACGCCACCCACGCCCCCTCACCACACCCCGACCCACCCGCGGTCGCGAGTGTAAACGACGAGCGCTGCCTGCGCCCCGTCACAAATCGCCCGCGGAAGGCCGCTTATTCCGACCTGGGCAGCGCCGCCAGCCCGATCGCGCTGGCCGTGGCGTGCGTCGCGATATGGGAAAGGGAAAGGTGCCACGAGACGATGCCGCGCTCCCCGGCGATCCGGGCGGCCTCGCCGGCCAGGCGCAGCGTCGGCTGGCCTGTCGGAAGCCGCACCACCTCGATGTCGCACCAGCCGATGCCGTGACGCATGCCCGTCCCCAGCACCTTCAGCACCGCCTCCTTGGCCGCGAAGCGGGCGGCGAGATGCTCGGCGAACCGCTGGGGACGCCGGCCGGCGTAGGCCACCTCCTCCGGGGTGAAGCAACGCCCCAGGAATCGCTCCCCGTGACGCTCGATCAGGCCTCGGAAGCGCTCCACCTCGACGATGTCGATCCCATGGCCGACGATGGGCATGGCCGCATGATATCACCGGGGCCGAGGTCCCGGGCAGGGGCCGCACCGCCTGCCGGGCCGCGTTCGTCTGCCGGGCGCCCGCGCCTTACACTTGCCTCATGGCCGATCGACTGGTGCTGAAGGTGGTTCTTGCGGCAGGGCTGGCATGCGGCGGGGCGTCCGCGTTTGCTGGACAGGATGCGGAGCGCCAGACGGCTCCGCCGACTACGGATGAATCGGCCATTCTCGACCGGCTGCTGTCGGGCGCGACGACGCGGCCGGGCGACGAGGTGATCGCCCGCTTCGAGCACGCGACGCTGACGCGCGACACGCTGTTGGACTTCCTCCTCCAGTCGCGCGGTCTTGACGCGATGCTCAACCTGATGCAGCTCCAGATCGCCCGGGCGCTGGCGGCGCAGGAGGGGATCGCCGTCACGCGGCAGGATGTCGCCGAGGAGCAGCGCCGGACGTTGCAGCAGGCGTTTGCGGGGCAGGATGTCCCGGAGGATCAGTACGAGCAGCTCCTGGACCGTCTCCTGACCGAGCAGCAGCTCTCGCGCGTCGAGTTCGATGTCGTGATGGCGACCAACGCCTACCTGAAGGCGCTGGCCCGCCCGCGCATCGAGGCGGCGCTGACCGAGGAGAACCTCCGCAAGGCCTTCAATATCCGCTACGGCGAGCAGGTGCTGGTGCGGCATATCCAGCTCGAGAACCTGGCCCAGGTCGCGCAGATCCGGAGCCGGCTCGACGCGGGGGAGGACTTCGCCACCCTCGCCCAGGAGGTCTCCCGCAACACCGAGACGAAGCGTTCGGGCGGCCTGTTTCCCGCGTTCTCGATGCAGAGCGACGTGCCGGAATCGTTCAAGGTCGCCGCCTTCGAGATGGAGCCCGGCGAGGTGAGCGATCCGGTCGAGGCGGGGGGCTTCTACCACATCCTCGAGCTCCAGGAGCGGATTCCGCCCAAGGCGGTCAAATTCGAGGATGTGCAGGAGGACCTCAAGAAGGTGGTGACGGAGGAGCAGCTCCTGGTGGTGACGTCGCAGCTTCGCCGCCTCGTGGCGCAAATGCTGGCGAGCCCGAACTTCGAGGTCTCCCAGCCGATATTGGCCGAGCAGCTTCGCCGGCGCCTCGAGGCCATCCGGCCGCAGCCGATGGATCCGGAGGCGATCAAGCAGCAGATGGAGTCGCAGCGCCCGGAGGCGGGTCCGTCGCCTGCGACCCGCCCGGCGACGCAGCCCGCGGGCGGATCTTGAAAGGCGAACTTCGGGCCTCCGGGGGCGTTATACTGGTAGTCCGCCGGTTGCCCCGGTGACCGGATGGCGGGGGCACTTTAGAATCGGCGGGTGATTTGAACGTGAACGCGCATCCGTCCTTGCCGCGGCGGACGCGGGTTTGGTAGTTTCAGACAGTGCGGCACGACCGACAGCGTGCCGGCGGGAGCGACGCCAAGATTTCCTTCTGCTCCCCCCGGCGGATTCACAAAGGCCGTAGAGGCATCCATGAGGAATAATCGCAGCTCTTCCCACAAGACAGGCACATTCTTTCGACACAACCGTCAGATCCGCATTTCCCCGGTGCGGCTGATCGATCAGAACGACGAAATGGTCGGCGTCGTGCCGACCGATCAGGCCCTGAAGATGGCGCAGGACGCCGGGCTCGATCTCGTCGAGGTCGCTCCGAATGTCCGCCCGCCGGTCTGCAAGATCCTCGACTACGGCAAGTGGAAGTACCAGCAGCAGAAGAAGGAAGACAAGCAGCGGGCGGCCCAGCGTCACTCGACGCTCAAAGAGGTCAAGATCCGCACCACCAAGATCGATCAGCATGACCTGATGATCAAGGTCAACAACGCCCGCAAGTTCCTGGAGGAAGGCCACAAGGTGCAGTTCGGCCTCCAGTACCGCGGGCGCGAGATGGCCCACCAGGAACTCGGCCTCGAGATCATGGACCGCGTCAAGCGAGAGCTCTTCATGGTCAGCAAGGTCGAGCAGGACTTCCGCATGATGGGCCGGCGCGGCACCATGGTGCTCGCGCCCGACCGCAAAGACCCCAACAAGGTCAAGGCCCCGCCCCCGGGCGAGCGCATCACCGTCGGCACCAAGGGCGTCCGCCTCGACGTCGAGGATGCCGCCGGGCCTTCCGGCGCCGCCCAGCCGGCGACGCCGGCATCCCGGGCCGAGCCCGCGACCGCCCGCTAGCCGGGCCGTGGCACAACCAACATCGATGGCCCGCTCCAGCGGAAAGCCGCCGGAGCGGGCTCGTCGCTTGGGGCTGGCGGGAGCCGCGAGAGGAGGCTTTCGGAGCCTGTTGCCCGCGTCGGGGAGCGGATCTATCATCCCGTCCCCCCTAAGACACCCACGAGAAACGAGCCTTCAGTCATGGCGTACAAGTTCAAGCCCCGCAAGAGCATCGCACGGCGCTTCCGTGTCACCGGAACCGGCAAGCTCAAGCACGAGCGCACCCTCCGCCGACACCTTCTGTCGGGCCGTTCCGGCGACAAGAAGCGCGAGATGGCTCGCCCCGACATCATGAGCGAGACCCACGCCGGCAACTTCCGCCTGGCGATGGGGCTCTCCAAGCTCAATCCGAAGCGCGCAGCCCACCTGCGGCGCGTCAAGGCCGCCAAGGCCTCGGCCTGACCCAATCCAACAAAGCTGCCGGCGCGTCGCCGGCACAGCTAAGCGGAGGCACGCCGCCTCCATCAAAGCCTCTAGCTCCAGGAACACACCACCATGCCACGCATCACTGGCGGGCCCAAGCAGGCCCGGAAGCGCAAACGCCTGCTCAAGAAGGCCAAGGGGTTCGTCGGAACCCGCAGCAAGAACTACCGCATCGCCAAGGACGCCGTCCGGCGCGCCGGCGCCTACGCCACCGAGCACCGCAAGCACAAGAAGCGCAGCTTCCGGCAGCTCTGGATCACGCGCATCAACGCCGCCCTCCGGGCGCACGGCATCAGCTACAGCCGCTTCATCCCCGCCCTCGAGGCCGCGGGCATCATGCTCAATCGCAAGATGCTCAGCGAGATCGCCATCGCCGATCCCGCCACCTTCGAGGCGATCGTCAACCAGGCGCGCCCCCACATCCAGCAGCCTCAGAGCGCTGCTGCCTGAAAAACGAGGCCTCGCCGCTTAAGCGGCGAGGAGCCAAGACACGAACGAACGACGAACGAGCCCCGCTCGTTCGTCGTTATCGTTTATCTGAACAGCCTCAGCCTGATCCCCTCCTGCTCCCACTGCTCCAGCAGCCGGTTCGTCGTCAGGAACGTCTGCTCCAGGATCTGCATGTTGATCACCAGCGCCTCGTAGAGCCGATCGTCCTTCACGAGCTTGCCCACCGTCCCCTCGCCCTGGTCGATCGAACGCGTGATGCTGTGAATGTTCGCGAGCACCTGGTTCATCTGCTCCAGTCGCGAGATCAGCTCCTTCGAGATCTCATCCACGTTCCGGCCCGCTGCAGTGACCTGCTGCTCCGTCGTCTGGATCGTCCGATCCGCGCTCTGGGCCGTGTCACGCACCTGCGCCAGCACGTCCGTCGCCTGCTCCTGCATCGAATCCAGCCGCGTCGTGAACTCCTCGAGCTGCTTCCCGATCCGCTCCGCCGACGCCGCCGCCTCCCGGATGCTCGTGGCGCTGGCGCGGATGTCCCCGCGCAGCGCGTCGTCCCCGACCAGCTCCTCCATCGAACGGGCCAGCCGGCCCACTTCCTCCACCTGCCGGTTGATGTTCCCGATCATGCCCGACTCGCGGAACTCCCGCACCGCCAGGCGCAGTTCCTCCGCCAGCCGCGAGACCTCGTCCGGCACCAGGCTCGACGAGCTCACCTGCGCCTCGATCACGCGATCGCCCGCCACGTCCTTCAGCGACCCCTGCGGCACGTCCGTCGGCTCCAGCACCACGGCAGCGGCGCCGCTGATCGGGTTGATCGATCGGATCGTCGCCGTCACGTTCGCCGGCAGGTTCAGCTCCTGCTCGATGCGAAGCTGAACGTCGAACCCGTCTAGCCGGCTGTTCAGGCGGATCGAGTCCACCCGGCCGACCGGCATCCCCAGGTACTGCACCGGCGCGCCCTCGCTCAGCCCGTTGGCTTGGGGCGCGACCATGTGCACCACGTAGGTCGCGCCGGCCGTCAGGTTCCCCAGGCGCCCGCCGAACTGGATGATCATCCACCCCATCACGAAGAAGGCCCCCAGGACGGTCAGGCCGACAAGAACGTTCTTCTTCTGATGGCTGGTCATGCGGCAGATGGTAGGGACGCGCTGAAAATCCGCCCAACGGCGACCGTCGTCGCGGCCGACGCGAGGATAACGCCTTCATCGGCGCGAGGCACGGCCGAGCGACACGACCGACCCCTGCGCCTCCTGAAGGCTCGCGATCACCCGGTGCGACGACAGAGCCCAGACCACCCACGACGCCAGCCCGACCGCCGCCCGGCCGGCCAGCAGCGGCGCAACGCCCGCCGAAGGGGCGAGGCAGGCGACGATCAGCCCCGAAAGCGCCACCGCGGAGACGACCACCGCCGTGGTCGGCGAGGGCAGCGCCAGCCGCCTCAGCACCGTGGCGGCGGCGTTCGTGGCGAAGACGTGCGACGCGCCCGCCGCACCGACCGTCCCCAACAGCACGATGATGAGCCCCAGCGGCGGAACCTCCGGCAGCGGGATCCCAAAGACCGGACCGGCCGCGTGGAGCATCAGCAGCCCCGTCCCCAGCGACGCCAGCACGTGTAGCCAGAACCAGAGGCCCGCCACGTCCTGCAGCGGCTTGCTGCTCCCGCCGCGCTTGCTCTGTGCCTGCCGCCGCAGCCGCGCCACCATTGCGAGGTTGTAGACCACGAAGGCGCCCGCAAGCGCCGTGACGAGCGTGAAGGCGATCGGCCTCAGCCCGCCGGGCGCCGACGCCACCAGCTGCGCGAGGAGCCACCACGCAAGCTGCACCATCACCAGCCGCGAAGAGCGGCGCATCATCATCTCCGCCAGCACGCCCGTCGCCGCCCTCAGGGGGCGGGCGAACGTATCGACGGCGGGACGGCCGCACTCGGGACATCGCCCGTCCATGCGCAGCCCGCGGAGGTTGTAGCCGCAGTCCGGGCAGGGAACGTCCTGCTCGATGCGGAGCGCCACGCGCTGGGGTGGCCCCGGCGGTGAAGGGGACATGCCTGAATGTTACCTACAGCGACGTCCGGATCTCCCAAAGGTCTGGGAAGAGGGGGGTCATGAGCGTGGTCATCAGGTAGCCGGCGCCGGCGCTCCCGCCCGTGCCCTGTTTCATCCCGATCGTCCGCTGCACCATCTTCACGTGCCGGTAGCGCCATTCCTGGATTCCCTCGTCCAGATCCACCAGAAGCTCACACACCTGCATCGTCATCGGGTCGTTGTGGTAGATGCGCACCAGCAGTTCCTGGAGCGCCGGCGAGGGGACCGGCGACTGCGTCACGTCGCGTCCGAGCAGGTCCGCAGGCACCGCGTAGCCGCGCTCGCCGAGCATGCCCAGGAAGGCGTCCCACACGGTCGCCTCCCCGAAGCGCTTCTCGAGCCGGCGGCGCATGTCCGAGCCCTCGGGGTAGTGCGCGACCGACCCCTTGCTCTTCTTGCCCAGGACAAACTCCAGCTCCCGGAACTGCGCCGACTGGAAACCGCTGGCCGAATCGAGGCGCGAGCGGAAGCTGTTGAACGAGACGGGCGTCATCGTCTCCAGCACGTCGATCTGCGCCACCAGCGTCTTGAGGATCGTCAGCATCCGCTTCATCGTCGCGCTGGCGCGGGCGTGCTCGTTGCGCTCCATCAGCCCGCGCAGGTGATCCGCCTCGTGGAGCATCTGCTTGAACCACAGCTCGTACACCTGGTGGATGATGATGAAGAGCGTCTCGTCGTGCTCGCCGCCCCCGGGCGCGTCGGCCGAACGCGGCTGTTGAAGGCTCAGCAGCTCGTCGATCTTCAGGTAGCTCGAGTAGGTCAGTGCCGGCATCGCCGCATCGTCAGCCAATCAGCGCCGATCCGCAAGGCGCGCAGCGCCGACC
>JAEZED010000098.1 GCA_023417885.1 Planctomycetota bacterium | reverse complement strand
CCGCAGCAGGCCTGCTGCGGCGCGATTCACCTGCACAACAACGACCCTGAGATAGCGATCGAGCTGGCGAAGGGAAACATCGACACCTTCCTGCCCGAGGGCGGCCCGGAGCTGGACTGGATCGTCACGTGCACCGCCGGCGACGGCGCCATGCTCCGGCAGTATGGCGAGCTCCTGGCGGACGACCCGATCTACGCGGAGCGGGCCAGTCGCTTCAGCGCGAAGGTGCGCGACATCAGCGAAGTGCTCGTCGAGCTCGGCCTGCCGCGGATGCGGCAACGCCTCGTCGGGCGGGTCACCTATCACGACGCCTGCCACCTCGCCCACGGCCAACGGGTGACAAGCCCGCCGCGCCGGTTGCTGGAGACGGTGCCGGGTCTGGAACTGGTCGATCTGCCCGAGAGCGACGTCTGCTGCGGCGCCGCCGGCACTTACAACCTGACTCAGCCGGAAATGGCCACCGCGCTCGCGCGCCGCAAGCTCGACCGCGTGGCCGAGACGGGCTGCGACTTCGTCGTCAGCGGCAACATCGGGTGCAACCTCCACCTGCGCGCCCAGGCGGAGGCCGACGGGCGACCGGCCAAGCTCCTCCACCCGGTGGAGCTGCTTCATGCAGCGGTCTTCGGCGAGTGAGGCGAGTCCATGCGACTTTCCTGGCGCGCCCGGGACAAGGGCTGGCCACCTGAGGGCGCCTGGCCCATACTGCCGGGCGCATGATCCTGGCCGGCATAGATGAGGCGGGCTATGGCCCCATACTGGGGCCGCTCTCCGTGGCCTGCTGCGCCGTTCGCCTGCCCGGCAACGACGCCGCCTCCCTCGAGCAGGCCGCAATTCCCGATCTCTGGAAGCTCCTGCGGCGTTGCGTGGCGAAGAAGCGCGACCGAACAGGCAGGAAGCTCCACATCAACGACTCGAAGCAGGTCTACTCCCCCGCCGCCGGCCTGGGCGAGCTCGAGCGGTCGGTCCTGGCCTGGTGCACCGCCGCCTCAGGTCCGTGCGACTGCCTGGATGCCCTGGTGCGCCAGACCGCGCCACGGGTCGTCGAGGAGATGGCACGCGTCGCCTGGTATGCCGGACACGAAGGGGAGACCCACCCCGCGCAGGCGGGCGGCCCCGCCGTCGCCATCTCCGCTAATGCCCTGAAGGACGAGTGCCGCCGACAGGACATCTCCCTGCTACCGCCGCGCGCTTCCCTGCTGATGGAGGAAAGCTTCAACCGCATGACTGCGGCGACCCGGAACAAGTCCTCCGTCCTTTTCTCCCTTGCGGCCGAGCAGATCGACCACCTGCTGAAGAATCACGCCGCCGAGGGCCCGCTGCACATCGTGTGCGATCGCCACGGCGGGCGGAGCCACTACGGCCCGCTCCTGCGGCTGATGTTCGAGGAGTGGGAGCTGACGATCCTCGAGGAAACCGAGGCCCATTACCTGCTGCGGCAGGGCGAGAAGGTGGCACGGCTGAGCTTTATGGAGAAGGCGGACGCTGGCTGCCTCCCCACCGCGATGGCCTCCATGATCGCCAAGTACCTGCGCGAGCGGCTGATGGGACGATTCAACGCCTTCTGGCGGCAGCACGAGCCGGAGCTGAAGCCGACGGCCGGCTACTGGAGCGACGGGCTGCGATTCCTGGAGGAGATCGGCCCCCTTCGCCGGAGGCTTCGGATCGAGGATGAGCGGCTCATCCGGCAGCGGTAGCCCCGGACAGGCGATGTTCGATGATTGCGATGGCCCCCGCCGGTCGGTATGGTGCGAGAACCATGGCCGCCGAAGACTGGAGCGACAACGTCTACATCGTTCACCTGGCGGAGGATCCGGCCTTCAGCGAGGAGGTCGAGAACCTCCTTCGCCGCTGCGCGGACGATCCCCGGCACGTCGTGCTGGACCTGGCGGCCGTCGGCTTCGTGAACTCGAGCAATCTCTCGCAACTGATCCGCCTTCGGCAGGCGCTGGGCAATACGAGCTGCCACGTCATGCTCGCTGCCGTCCGGCCGGAGGTTTGGAACGCCTTCCGCGTCGCAGGGCTGGACAAGCTCTTCAACGCCGTCGAGAGCGTTCCCCTGGCGCTGGCCGGTCTCCAGCTCAGCGAGGCGACGGCCAGCGAGTGACCGCAGTCGTCGAGTGACCCAACGAAGCACGCCCCGGCCAGGCCGGGGCGTGTTCAATTGCGGTTCAGCGCGAGCGGATCACATCACGCTCTCGCCGGCCAGCTGCATCCGCAGGAGCAGCAGCGCCGCGGAGAGCTGGGCGTCGATATCGAGCAGCGCCGTCTCGGCATCGACGAGCTTGTCGTCGATCTTCGTCTGGGCGGTGGTGCCGTCCTCCCGGAGCACATCCAGCGCCTGCCGGGCGGTGATGGAGTCGCGCATCTGCTGCGGGGTCATCTCGACCGGAACGTCCGGATCCACGCCCCACTCGGTATCGAACTCGTCCTTGTGGATGTTCTTGCCGCTGGGCAGGTAGTAGTGGGCGGTCGTCAGCTTCAGCACCGCCTTGCTGTCGGCGCCGATCATGTACAGCATCTGCACGCTTCCCTTGCCGAACGTCCGCGTGCCGACCACCAGACCGCGCTCATGGTCCTTCAGCGCGCCGCCGACGATCTCGCTGGCGCTGGCGCTGTACTCGTTGACCAGCACCACCAGCGGCAGCTTCACGTCCGACCGCTGCGCGCGGGCGTGGTGGATCGCCTGGGGCGTCACCTCGACCTCGCGGTCGCCCTTCGTGCGGACGATCAGTCCGCCGTCCAGGAACTGGTCGCTGACCTCCACGGCGCTCTGGAGCAGGCCGCCGGGGTTGTAGCGCAGGTCCAGGATCACCCCGCGCGCGCCCTCCCGCTGGAGCTGGTTGACCGCGGCCGCCAGTTCGTCCCCGGTGGACTTCTGGAAATTGGTCAGGCGCAGGTAGGCGATCTTCTCTTCCGGGTCGACGAAGTAGTCCCACTTGCCGCCGGGAAGCTGCTTCCATCCCTTGACGCTGACCACGTTGATCTTGCGCCGCAGGAGCGTGTAGTCCTTCACCGTGCCGTCGACGCTGCGGATCGTCAGCGTCACCGGCGTGTTCGGCTTGCCGGTGATGAAGTTCACCGCCTGCGAGTCGTTCAGCCCCTTGGCGCTCTTGCCGTCGATGTGCGTGATCACGTCGCTCGGCTGCACGCCCGCTTCGTAGGCCGGCGAATCCGGCAGCGGCGAAACCACCAGCAGATCACCGTTCTCCTCCGAACGGATCTGGATGCCGACGCCGACGAACTCGCCCTGCGTCCCCTTGGTGAACTCCGCGAGCTGGCTCGGCCAGATCATGCTGCTGAACGGATCCAGCGTCCCCAGCGCGCCGTCGGCGAACTCGCTGACGATCACTTCCTCCTGGAGCCGGAGCGTCTGGGAGTTGGCCACCGCCACCGCCATCAGCAGGCGGTTCAGCTCGCCATCGTCGATCCGGCCGGGCGCCGCATCGGCCAGGGTCTTCCGCGCCGCCTGCATCGCTGCGACGAACTTGTCCCGCGCGTCGCGTTCGTTCAATGTCGGGAACGCCCGTTCCAGGCCCGGAGTCTCGGCCAGAGCGACGAGAGCGTCGAACCCGCCGACGAGCATGTCGCGGTAGGCGACCGGCTCCACGTAGTAGCGCTGGGCATCCACGAGGGCGTCCCGCAGCATGCCGCGCGTGATTCCCTGCACCGCGTCGTGCCAGTCGGTCCGGAACGACTCGTCCAACTCCGACGACGGATCGTCCGACGCCTGTGCGCCAGTGGGACGCGTGGTCGCCCCGTCGGCGACGTCCATCGCCTCCCCGTCCGACGCATCCGGGTCATCCGCCGGATCGTTCTGCTCGTCCGCCTTGCGCGACTCGGCCAGGAGCGCGTCCACGGCGTCGCGCTCTTCCTGGGTGCTGTCGCGAAGCTCCTCGAGGATTTCCGGCGTGTAGACCGCCAGGAGCCGCACGCGGCGCGTGGCGTCCTTCAGGCGCGTCTTCCACTCCGGGTTCATCTTCTCGATGCTCGCCAGATCGCCCCACACGCGCATCGCGTTGAGCCATTGCCCCTTGCGCTCATATTGCTTGCCCAGCTCCGCTGACTCGGCGATCAGGGTGCGCACCCACGGCTCCTGCGGGAACCGGTCGGCATCCTCCGCATAGGAATGCGCCAGTGCCGCCGCGGAGATCGCGTAGGAGCGGTATCCGTGCTCCTGGAGGAGCTTGACGTCCTTCACCTGCCGCTCGAACGCCTCGCGGCGCTCCGCTCGGATCGCCTCCCGCTTCTCCTGAAAGCTGGAGACCCACTTGCCCATCTGCTGGAGCGTGCGGTCGTCCGGCCGAAGCTGGAGCGCCTCGCTGATCAGTTTCTGCGTCGCATCGAAGTCGCCCGATTTGAGAGCGCCGATTGCCTGGTCCTTCAGAACGTCGGCCGAGGCGACCTGCTCCGGCTGCGATTGCGTCGCCAGAACCGTCGGGCCCGCCTCGGGCGCGATGACGGCGAGGGCCGGCAGGCTCAGCAGCGCCGACCACGCGGCCGCCCTCAGCCAGCGGCGGGTATGGGTCCTTGAGCCTTCGAACTGCTTCGTCGAACTGCGAAAAGTCATGAGCAGGTTTCCCGGTGAGTCAGCTTCGGTGAGGGGGCGCAACGGCACGCGAGCCATGTTAAACCGCCGGTTCACCGACACATAGACCACTTCCATTCTACGATCAGCCGCCCGGCTTGTTTGGAGGCGGAACGTCCAAATCGCCCCCGCAAACGCCCTGCCGAACCCGCCCTGATCCGGTGAGCAAGTCCTCCACCACCCCCGGGTTCGGGGCCGTCCCATCCAGAAGCATTCGGCGTACCGACGCGAGTTGCAGCCGGGCCGACCACCTCACTACCGGACCTCCGGCCTTGTAACGCCACGCGCGGCGGGCCAATGCCTCCCTACTGTCGCCCGAGATGCTTACCCCGCTACAGGAAATCGAGCGCCGCGTCGTCTCCGCCATCGCTGGCGCGATGGAAGAGGCCCCTCGCCCTGCGTCGGAGGCGGCCGTGACGCCGTCCCAGAACCCTCAGTTCGGTGATTATCAGTCGAACGCCGCGATGCAGATCGCCGGTCGCCTGAAGAAGGAGCGCGGGGAGAAGGCCAATCCGCGTCAGATTGCCGACCGGATCGTCGCGGCCTTCGACGGCGCCGAGCTGCTCGCCGAGGCCCCCGCGATCGCAGGGCCGGGGTTCATCAATTTCACTCTGTCCCCCGGCTGGGTCGCCGCCCGTGCGACTGAAGCGCTGGCGGACGAGCGGCTGGGCGTGTCGTCGGCGGAGCGGCTGGAGCGGGTGGTGGTGGAGTACAGCAGCCCGAACATCGCCAAGCAGATGCACGTGGGGCACATCCGCTCGACGATTCTCGGAGACTGCGCCGCGCGGGTGCTGGAGTTTCTCGGCCACGAAGTGATCCGGCAGAACCACGTGGGCGATTGGGGAACGCAGTTCGGGATGCTGATCGAGAACCTCCGCGACGTCCAGGCGAGCGGCGACGGGTCGAGCTTCCACATTGCCGACCTGGAGCGCTTCTACCGCGATGCGAAGAAACGCTTCGACACCGACCCGTCGTTCGCCGATGCGGCGCGACAGGCGGTCGTGCGGCTTCAGTCTGGCGATCCCGATGCGCGGGCGGCGTGGCAGACGCTCGTCGCGGAGTCGCGGGCGCATTTCGAGTCGAACTACGGCCGCATGGGCGTGGGGCTGTCCGTTGAGAACGAACGCGGCGAATCCTTTTACAACGCGCGGCTGCCGTCGATCGTGGAGGAGTTGAAGGCGGCCGGCGTCGCGGAGGAGAGCGAGGGCGCGGTCGTCAGCTTCGCCGGCGGGTTCAAGGCGCCGCTCATGATCCGAAAGAGCGACGGCGGATTCGGCTACGGCACGACGGATCTGGCCGCCGTCGAGTTCCGCGCGCGGTGCGACGACCTCGAGTGGTACGGCCGGAAGGGGCTCTGCGTCGATCGCGTCATCTACTTCGTGGACGCGCGGCAGTCGCAGCATTTCAAGCAGGTGTTCGCGACCGCCCAGGCGGCGGCGGAGAAGATGGATTCGTGGCGACGCGTCAGGGAGATGAGTCTCGAGCACGCCAGCTTCGGGAGCATCCTCGGGGAGGACGGGACGCCCATCAAGACGCGCCAGGGGGAGAACGTGAAGCTGGCGGACCTGCTCGACGAGGCGGAGAAGCGGGCGCGCGCTGTCGTCGAGGCGCAAAGTTCCGAACTGCCCGACGACGAGAAGGCGGAGCTGGCCCGTGCCGTCGGCATCGGCGCGGTGAAGTACGCCGATCTTTCGAAGGATCGCACGGGCGACTACGTCTTCAGCTTCGACCAGATGCTCGCCCTCGACGGCAACACCGCCCCCTACCTCCAGTATGCCCACGCGCGCATCCGCTCCATCCAGCGAAAGGCGGCGGAGCAGGGAATCGACTCCTCGACCGCGGTGGCAGTGCTCGCGGAGCCCGCAGAGGTGGCGCTGGCCAAGCACCTGCTGGGCTTCGGCGACGTCGTGCGGGCGGTCGCACGCGACCTGAAGCCGCACATGCTCTGCACCTTCCTCTACGACACCGCCAAGCGCTTCAGCGCGTTCTATGAGAACTGCCCTGTCCTAAGAAGCGCGGGGGAGGTGCGCAGCAGCCGCCTGGCGCTGACCGAGCTCACCGGCCGCACGCTCTCGCTCGGCCTCGACCTCCTCGGCATCGCCCACCCCGAGCGCATGTGAATGGCTACGCTCCGGTCGCCTGAGGCCGGGGTCGTCCCGCCCGGACGAACGCCTCGTGATTCGCCTCGCCATGCGCCGCCGTTGCCGGCGCCTGCATCTGATCCGACAGGTCCGCCACCTGCCACGACTCCAGCTCGAGCAGCGGCGCCAGCAGCCGCACCTCGCCCAGCTCCAGCCCGTGGCGAAGCAGTTCCTCCCAGATCTGCACCCACTCCCCGGCCTGGCCGAACAACGCCGACGATTCACCGGCGCGCAGCGGAACGTACAGCGCGGCGGCACGGTGCTGCCGCACCAGCGGCGCCGCGGCCGCCAGCGCGCGTGTCCAGGTGAACAACCCCGACGGATCGGTCGCGGCCGGCTCCTGCCCCAGCGGGTGCGTATGGCGCGGGCGGAGGTAGTCGATCTGCCTTGCCACCGCCTCCGTCGCCGCAGCATCGCCGGGAGGGCTGACATCTGCGAGGATCACCTCGTGCTGCTGGCGGGCAATGGCGCAGAGCACCGCCGACTCCAGCGATCCGTCCGTGAGCAGGATGGCCGGTTCCTTTTCCATGGCGGGGCCAGTGTACAGACTTTGCCCAACCGCGTGCGGGCCGGCCGAGCTACATCGTCAGGATGACCTTCAGCACGCCGCGCTGCGCGGCCAGCTCCATGGCGGCGACGCCGTCGGTGAGCTTCATGCGCCGGTGGATGAGGCTGACGACGTCCACCGAGCGCTCCGACAGCGCCTTGAGCGCCGGCCGGAACGGGCCACACCGGCTGCCGAGGATCGTGATCTCGTTGACTACCGCCGGCGCCAGGTTCAGCGCCTTCCCGGCGGCCGTCGTGGACTTCAGGACAAGCGTTCCGCGCGGGCGGCACATGGCCATCGCCATCTCCAGCCCCTCCGGGTTGCCCGTGCAGTCGACAACGACATCCTGGTCCTGCCGCGGCTGGACATCGTCCGCGAGGCGGCTGCGGATCTGCCACTTCTCGGCGAGGCGCAGCGTGTGCGGGTTGCGGCCGACAACGCGCACCTGCGTGCCCGCCTCGCGCAGCACCTGTGCCACGAGCAGGCCGAGGCGGCCGCTCCCCAGCACCGTCACCCAGGTCTTCTCGTCGAGCTGCGCGCCGAGCTGCTTGACGACCTGGTAAGCCGCCGCCAGGGGCTCGGTGAAGACGGCCATGTCGTCATCGACGTTGTCAGGAACGACATGGAGGTTCCCCGCCGGGAGCCGCACGCACTCCGCGAACGCCCCGTCGTGCGCGAGGATGCCGAGGACGGTGCGCTCGCGGCAGTGGGAGGAGAGGCCACGATGGCACAGGTCGCACCGGCCGCAGACGCAGTTGATCTCGCCGACGACGCGCTTGCCGACGAGGGCGCGATCGGGGCTCGATTCGACCGTGCCGACGAACTCGTGGCCCAGCACACCCGCGAAGCCCATGTACCCCTTGACGATCTCGAGGTCGGTCGAGCAGATGCCGGCCTGGCGGACGCGGATGAGCGTGTCGCCGTCGGCGCGGCCGGGGTCGGGCCGGTGCGGGTCGAGGCGGAGCTGACCGTCGAAGACCAGGGCGTTCATGATCAACCTGCTCAACCGACGGCGCGGCGCCAGTCGTCGATGCTGTAGCCGTGATCCTGCCCCGTCGCCGTCACGAGCGAGCGCCGTGCCTGCCAGGCGAGGGAGAAGTCGTCCTCCTCCAGCAGGCGCACCAGCGCCTGGAGCGAGCCGGGCGCCTGGTACCGGCTCAGCGCCGCGACCGATGCCAGTCGGACGTCCAGGTTCTCCTGCACATCCGTCGCCCGGGCGGTGAGCGCCTCGACCGCCGCCTCGTCCGGGATGTTCGCAAGCGCCTTGGCCGCCTCGAGGCGCACGCGGGCCTCCTCGTCCGACAGGCGCCGGATGAAGAGGGGCGTCGCCGACTCGTTGCGGCTGATGTTCAGGGCGCGGATGGCGCTTGCGCGCACCAGGCCGTGGGGCGAGTTGTCCGCGAAATGCATGTAGGCATCGGTGTACGGCGGCTCGCGCCCGTGCTCGTAGCGCACCAGGCCCAGCATCGCCTCGCGCAGCTCGTCCGCGCGCGAGTCCGGGCTGTTGAGCGTCTGGGCCCACTCCAGGTACCGCGGCGAATCCCCCCGCAGCGCCGCGGCAGTGTCATTGAGGGTGATGCCCAGTTGCCCCAGCGCCCCCGCCGCCACGACCGCCAGGCCCTGGAGCTCCACATTCGGGTCCTGCCGGGCGAACGGATCGCTCGCCGCTGTCTGGTTGCACCCGGAACACAGCAGGAGCGCGGAGACGAGGCCGGCGGCGAGTTTTGGAACAGGGTGAGCCATCGTTCGGAGCATCAGGCGGAGAGACGGCGCTTGTCCTGGGCGGCGGCACGTGCCCTGCCGCCGGGCCGGCTCATCTCGTAGAGCCGGTCGGGGGAGACGACCTTCGCCTCCGCCACCGGCTCGCCGAGGAACCGGTGAGCCATCTCCGCCAGCCTCGGCGACTCGTCGCTGGCGAAGAGCCGCAGCGACGGCTGGGGGTCCAGGGCATCGGCCATGGCCGGGCGGAGCAGGCCGGCAGCGGTAAGCCGGGCGGCGACATCCTCGGCGCAAGCCTCCGCCGAGTCAACGACGCGGCAGTCCCGCCCCATGATGCGCTGGATCGGCTCGTGGAGGATCGGGTAGTGCGTGCAGCCGAGCACCATCACCTGCGGGCGATGCTGCTTCAGGGGCAGGAGGTACTGCTTCAGGCAGAGGGTGACGAGGGGATCGTCGCCGGCGCGGCCGTCCTCGATGAGCGGAACCAGCAGCGGCGTGGCTTTCTGTACGATCGATCCCTTGCTGCGTCGGTGGGCGATGGCCTTCTCGTAGGCGCGGCTGCGGATGGTCGCCGGGGTGGCGATGACGGCGAAGACGGGGCGCGGGTTGTCGGCGGCGGCCCGGGCGGCGGCGCGGGCGCCGGGCTCGATGACGCCGGCGATGCTGAGGCCGGGGAACTGCTGGCGCAGGCTGGGGATGGCGACGGCGCTGGCGCTGTTGCAGGCGATGACGACGTGCTTGGGCTCGAAGCCGGCGAGGTATCGGAGAATCTGGGCGACGTAAGTCGTGATCGTGCGGCCGCTCTTGGTGCCGTAGGGCACGCGGGCGGTGTCGCCGAAATAGAGGAGCTTCTCGTGGGGCAGGGCGCGCCGGATGGCGCGGGCGACGGTGAGGCCGCCCAGGCCGCTGTCGATGAGGAGGATGGGAGCCAGCGGGCTTGCCGCCGGTGCGAGGGTTGGCGAGGCATTCATCTGCGCAGTCCTTGCGCGTGTTGCGCCGGCCCGTCCATGGGCCGCCCGGGGGGTCGGCGGGCGTGGCGGCCGAAGGGGTTTCGGACCGCTCCTGCCTGACATCGACCCTGTTCCTGTTTTAGCTTGACTTGTCGGAGAATGCACGCAGAGAATCACGCCACATGAGCGCCACTCCCGCCGCCAACATGCCCGCGCGCCGGTCGAACGACGACCCCAGCCCGCTCAAGGGCCGCAAGATCCTCCTCGTCGACGACGATTACGACGTGCTCCAGACGCTCCAGGCGGCGTTCGAGCCGACCGGGTGCCAGCTCTACACCAGCCGCAACGGCAACAAGGCCATCGAGGTCGCCCAGCGCGAGCAGCCGGATCTCATCGTCCTCGACATGATGCTCCCCGGGCGCAGCGGGTTTCTCGTGCTCGAGAAGCTCAAGGCCGACAAGCTCCCCAGCGAGAAGCCGTACATCATCATGCTGACGGCCAACGAGGGGATGCGTCACCAAATGTACGCCGAGGCCCGCGGCGTGAACGACTACTTCCACAAGCCCGCCAGCCTGGAGAAGCTGCTGACGCGGGCGGAAGAGATCATCCAGGAGAACGGGTAGCGGGCCGGAGAGCGACGAACGCCGATACGCCTTGGCGCCTGTCCCCTGCATCGTGCGCCTTTGTCAGCCAGCCTCACTCGTTGAACTCTGCCGACACGACTTCCAGGGTCGCCCTGCTCAACCTCACAACGGGCATTCCGCCTGCGGCGCGCGGGTGGGTCAAGATCCAGGTGACCTCCCAGTGCGCATCATGCCTCGTGATCCTGGCCGGCAAGGTGAAATCATACTTAACTTCCGGATGCCGTTGTCTTGCAAACGCCTCAGCTCGTTCGACCAGTTCGGAGAATGTCGGATCTGACATGCGCGTCGTTGGCTGGGTTGAGGGGCCCGTGGCGGGCCCGGGTTGGGCGCGGAGGGAAATTCCGGCGAAGGCCAGGCAGGCGACGGCGAAGCCCGTCATTGCAAGGTGACGACGATGATCAGCACGATGTCGCATCTGTTGGACCTTTGCAAGTTGAGCGCGATCAACCTCGCACGTCGGGACTCTCGTCCGGCCCGAAGAACTTGAGACCGCTCGCCCGCCTTATGATGCCGGGAACGCCCCAATCATCTGAAATTCCCTCATCCGCAGGGCTCGGGTCCGAGTCGAAAAATGGATGGGTATGGAACCACCCAACCAAGACCAGGTGTGCGTCGTGTTTCCGCTCGGGCATGATGATCGATGGTACGCCCAAGTCGCAACGGGTAGTGGGCCGGAGAGCGACGAAGCGACGAAGAGACGGAGCGACGAAGGGGCCGGAGCCAACGCCGCCGATGGCGGAGGCGGCGTTGAACGTCCACGTCGAAGTGGCCGAGGGAGCCGGGGGGCAGGCCGGCTCTGCAGGAGCCTCGCCCTCCCGCGCGTCTCCCCTCTGGCTCGCTTCCCGCTTCTCACTTCTCGCTTCTTCCCCGCACCCGGGGCGGGGCCGGGGCGGTCTTGCAAAGGCGGGGGCGGGCTCCTAGGCTTCTCGTCCCGCCCCGGCGCTGTGCCGCGGGCGATTTTCAAACAGGCTCGACCCCCGGGCAGGCTGGATTCGCTTCCGGCTCGCCGGCGGGTGACTTGGAGTGCCTCGCATGGCCCTGGCCACAGACGACAAGCAGCAGATCATCACCGACTACCGCACCGCGGACAACGACACCGGCAGCCCGGAGGTGCAGGTGGCGATCCTGACCAACCGGATCAACTACCTGACCGAGCACATGAAGACCCACAAGAAGGACTTCGCCAGCCGGCGCGGCCTTCTGAAGATGGTCAGCAAGCGCTCCCACCTGCTGAAGTACCTGATGCAGCGTGACCGGGCGCGGTACCAGGCGCTGATCGGGCGCCTCGGCCTGAGAAAATAACGGTTCATCGCGCAAGGCACGGGCAAGCCCGTGCCTTGTGTCTTGTTGCCCCCGCCGCCGTCTCCCCGGATCGGCGGGGATCACATCAAACGTCTCGACGACGGGGCAATGCCCCACCCGCGGGCGATCTCGACGCCGGCCCCTCCCGCCCGGCCGCGCGCAACGAGAATCGCTCCCGCCACAGATGCACACACCCGCGGACTCGCTTCTGCCGCGACTCCCCGGATCTGTCCATCTGTGGCCCCGGAACCCAATGGCACGGGCGGCTGAAGGCTATCCAGATGCAGAAAATCAGAGTTGAACGCGAGATCGGCGGACGCACGCTCTCCATCGAGACCGGCAGCATCGCCAAGCTGACCGCCGGCAGCGTGACGGTGCAGTATGGCGAGACGGTGGTTCTGGGGGCGGTCGCCCGCGCCAATCCGCGCGAGGGAATCGACTTCTTCCCCCTCCAGGTGGAGTACAAGGAGCGTCGCAGCGCCGCGGGGAAGTTCCCCGGCGGCTTCATGAAGCGCGAGGGGCGTCCGACCAACAAGGAAATCCTGACGATGCGGCTGGTGGATCGCCCGCTGCGCCCGCTGTTTCCGGACGAGTTCAAGGACGAGGTGCAGATCCACCTGAACGTGCTGAGCTTTGACGGGCAGAACGACCCGGACGTGCTGGCGGGGATCGCGGCGAGCGCGGCGCTGGCGATCAGCGACATCCCGTTCGACGGCCCGACGGGGCACGTGCGGGTGGGGAGCATCGACGAGAAGCCGGTGCTGATGCCGACGGTGCAGGAGATGGACGAGAGCGACATCGACCTGGTGGTGGCGGGCACGGCGAACTACGTGAACATGATCGAGGTCGGGGCCTACGAGCTTCCCGAGGACGAGGTGGCGGACCTGATCGAGTTCGGCCACAAGGCGGTGCAGGAGATCTGCGAGCTGATCGGCGAGCTGGTGAAGCAGTCCAGCAAGGAGAAGGTCTGGGAGAACAGGCCCGAGCCGGAGGAGGAGCTTTTCAAGGCCGTGAAGAAGGCGGCCCACGACAAGATCAAGAAGGCCAAGGGAGAGCCCGGCAAGGCCGAGCGCGGCGAGCGGATCAAGGCGATCAGGAAGGAAGTGCTCGAGGCGCTGGCGCCCGAGCCCGGTGAGGATGCTTCCTACATGCAGGCGATGAACCACCGGGCCCGCGCCAAGAAGATCGGCGAGCTGTTCAGCAAGGTGGAGAAGCTGGCGACGCGCGAGCTGATCCTCGAGGGCGTGCGTCCCGACGGCCGCGGCATGGACGACATCCGCCCGATCTCCTGCGACGTGGGCGTGATCCCGCGTGTGCACGGCAGCGCGCTCTTCACCCGCGGGGAGACGCAGAGCCTGTGCACCGTCACCCTCGGCACCAGCGGCGACGAGCAGCTGGTCGACGGGCTGACCGAGGAATACAGCCAGAAGTTCATGCTCCATTACAACTTCCCGCCCTACTCCGTCGGCGAAGTGCGCCGCCTGGGCGGCGTGAGCCGTCGCGAGCTGGGTCACGGGGCGCTGGCCGAGCGTGCGCTGATCGCCGTGCTGCCGGAGGTGGAGGAGTTTCCGTACACCGTGCGGATCATCAGCGACATCACCGAGAGCAACGGCTCGAGCTCGATGGCGTCTGCCTGCTGCGGCAGCCTGAGCCTGATGGACGCCGGCGTCCCGATCACGACGGCGGTCGCGGGCATCAGCGTCGGGCTGATCAAGGACGGTGAGGGCAAGAAGGCCAAGTACCACCTGATGACGGACATCCTCGGCGAGGAGGACGGGTACGGCGACATGGACTTCAAGGTCTGCGGCACGGACGAGGGAATCACGGCGATCCAGCTCGACATCAAGATCGAGGGCCTGCCGATCGAGGTGATCCGGGAGACGCTTCACCGGGCGCGCGACGCGCGGATGAAGATCCTGGAGACGATGAATAAGGCGATCAGCGCCCCGCGGTCGCAGATCAGCGAGTACGCCCCGCGCCTCCTGACGATCAAGATCGACCCGGAGAAGATCGGCAAGGTCATTGGCCCGTCGGGCAAGATGATCCGCAAGATCCAGGAGGAGTGCGGCGTCAAGATCGACATCGAGGACGACGGCACGGTCTTCATCGCCAGCGTCCCGCCGGGCGACGCCGAGAAGGCCCGCGGCATCATCGAGGCGATGACGATGCAGGTGCAGGTCGGGCGCATCTACCAGGGCGAGGTCGTGTCGATCAAGGACTTCGGCGCGTTCGTGGAGATCGCGCCCGAGACCGACGGCCTGGTGCACGTCTCGGAGCTTTCCAACAACTACGTGGAGCGCGTGACGGATTACCTGAAGGTCGGCGACCAGGTGGATGTGAAGGTCATCCTCATCGACGAGCAGGGCCGCATCAAGCTCTCGCGCCGGCAGGCGATGGAGGAGCTGGGCAAGACCGACCC
>JAEZED010000017.1 GCA_023417885.1 Planctomycetota bacterium | reverse complement strand
GGGATCGGGCGCTGCTGTCGCGGGGACTTGTCCGGGCCAGATCACTTCACCGGAATCGGCGTGATCTTCAGGGCGTCACGCCAGGCGTCGCCCGTGTTGATGTCGGCCGGCAGCCACGGGGTGAACGGTGTCGTCGCGGCGGGGTTGAACGGCGTTACGCCGCTGCGGTCGACGGTGAAGGCCGCCCGCTCCTGCCGGATCATGCGGGCGGGGCCGGGATAGGGAGCGCCGAGGGGGTTGCCGAAGTTCTCCCAAGCCTGGACGACGATGTAGACCGTGTAGGAGTCGCTGCGCGTCGTCGTGAGGTTGCTGAGGCGCGTGAGCTGGACGGTGTCGTCCTCGTAGTTGCGCTCGGTGATCGCGACCCCGACTGTGGACTGGTGGTCGAAGTACCACGAGTCGGTCGCGTCGCTGGCGATGTCCTGGTAGGAGGGATTGGCCTGCCAGTTCATACCGGTGATGTCGCCCGCCATACGCCGCGTGACGCCGGCGGCGCTGCCGAAATCACGGAACTCGCCCGCCGGCGCGCCCATGTCCTGCGGGAGGCGGTTCACCTCGAACAGCGAGGCATACGCCCCCGCCGTGAAGGTCGTGTCCCACCGGCCGAGGTAGAGCGAGCCGGCGAGGCCCGTCAGCGGCGAGCCGGGGTTGGTCACGTCCCGAATCCGGTCGTAATCGACCGCGCCCGTCGCGTCGATCGCCAGCGGCAGGAGCTTGAGAATGCCGAAGCCGGCGGTGTTGATGTTCACCAGGCCTTCCACGGGGAGGAACGCCTCCTCGTAGGCCCTTGCCACCTCGGCCGGCGTCGTTGGCACCTGCCACGTGCCGGAGGTGATGTCGAACATCAGCCCGTTGCTGAAGCCGTCGAGATCGTTGTCGATCAGGTTGGGCACCAGCCCCTGCGTGAAGAGCGACCCGGCCGTACCGGGCAGCGGCACCGAGTCCGGGTTCACCAGCAGGTTGTTCTCCGGGTCGGTCGTCGTGTTGTTCACGTACCGGTTGTCGGCGTGCGGCAGCCAGTCGTCGTTCGGGGCGTGCAGCGTCGTGATGTACTCGAAGAAGTCCGCCGCCCAGTTGTAACCCTCGTCCACCACTTCGCCTGCGGCGAGCGGGTTGGGCTTGTAACCGGCGCCCTGCGGGATGAACCGCCCCACGTGCGTGGTCGCGGGGGCGACGGCGATGTCCTCGCTGTCGGCAAAGAAGGCGTCGAGCGTCGGCGGGACCCAGGCGATCGGCTCGTCGTATGGCGGGCCCGGAGGCGGCGCCGCCACGAGCGGATCGGGCACCTGGAGCACGCCGTCATTGTTCGTGTCGCGGTGGATCCGGTAGGCCCCGAAGAACGGGATGCCCAGGGCGTCCCCGTCGCGCGCAAACCCGCCGTACGGGTAGATCGGCTGGGCCGTTCCCCCGCCGAGGTCCACCTGCGCCGGGCCGGCGGCGACAGGACCCCACGGGATGGAGCGCACCGGGCCAAAGTCGATCTCGTAATCTGCGAGATCGGCCGGGGCGACCGCATCCGGCTCGCCGAGCCCACCCTCGAAGTTGGCGTCGCCGGCGAGGCCTGCGTTCAGCATCGGCACCATCCCGCCCGACCAGGGGTAGCCGGCTTCGATGGGCGTCCCCGTGTAACGGCCATGCGACACGAACTTCCAGCCGCGCGGATCCGCGACGATCGTTCCGGGGGCGGCGGCGTCCTCGACGCCGCTGACGCGGTAGTAGCGCCAGCGCACGAGCGTCTCATCGGCGTCGGCGGTGGCCACGTTCGGGCGCATCCCCATCGGGCTGACGATATCGACCGCCACCCAGTCCTGGAGGAGCGCGTGCCCGCCGGTCGGCGGGTTGAGGGCGGCCGTCGCCGGGTTCAGCGGGCGAGCCAGGTAGATCTCTCGCGAGATCTCGTCACCGGTCATCAGCATCGACGGCTGGATCGTGGTGACGAAGGTCTGCGTTCCCCCGGGCGGCGCCGCGAGGGGCGCCGGCGGCGCCGCGAGCGTGTGGACCACGATGTGACTGTTCGCCGGGATGCCGGCGGGGAAGGCGTCGCCGAGCGACTGCGTCCAGTCCGTGGGCGCGGTGCCGGTGAGGTTGATCATGTCGTACGGGAGCGCGCCGGTGCCCGTGCGCTGCCCGACGCCGACCAGATACCAGTCGCTCAGGTCGATGTCGAAGGGATACGGGTTGTAAAGCTCGATCGCGACGTACATCACCCCGGTCAGTGCCGGATCCCAGACGACGATCATCTCCGTGATGAACGGCTGCGCCTCCCCGCCGTAGACGCGGGCGAAGTACGTCGAGGGCAGCGGAGAGGCCGGGTCAGGCTCCAGCTCGACGTCGGCGGCGGTGAGGCGGGTGATCGCGAGATTGGTCGCGTCGTCCACGTCGCGAATGTCGAGCGTGTTGATGGCGGCCAGCGCCGCGCGGAGCGTCAGCACCTGGTACTCGGTCGGAACGGCGGAGCCCGGGCCGACGCCGAACGACTCGAACAGGTCGTTGCGGAACATCCGGTCGCTGGTGTTCACAGTGGTGGTCGCGCCGGTGTTCGGATCGACGGCGGTGTACGCAGGCACCAGCGTCGTCGGCCCGGTCGCGTTGAACTCGTCGGCCACGACCATAATGTTCCAGAACGCCCGCCACAGCTCCGAGAAGCCCGCGGTGTTCACCGAGGCGCGGACCGGCGGCTTGTGGGGCACGAGCGACAGCGCCGAGGGGGCATAAGGGGGCATCCCCCTGGGAAGGGTGGCCGTGGAGAGGTCCGTGCCGGTGATGTTCTGCCAGTGCGGGCGGAATGCCTGCGACACGCCGTTGCGCGTCACCAGGGCCGCGCGCGGCGAGAGCGGCCAGGGGCCGTTGCCGAACCGCGTCCCGAGGGCGCCGGCGCCCGCGTACGCGGCCTCGAAGTCGGCCAGCGTCGTCATGTCGGGATCGGCGTGCTTGAAGTGCGCCGCCCAGAGCGCGCGGAAGATGCTGTTGCCCCGGAAACCGGTGGCCTCGCTGCCGACGCCGATGTCCGGCCCGAGCGGGAAGAACTCGAAGATCAGCTCCGGGTTCGGCACGAAGTTGCCCGCCGCGATGCGCAGCGCGTCGAACGCGGCGTTCTCCACGCGCGTCGGCGCCTCGTCCTTCAGCAGCCAGCCGCCGCCCTTGGCCAGCAGCGCGCGCTCTTCCTGGACGCTCCGGTACGGCCGGAGCAGATCCACGCCGTTGGCGGTGAGCTGCGGGAAGTCGAGCATCCGGTCGCGGTTCATCGACAGCAGCTCGCCCAGCGTGGCGTACTGCATGTCGTTGCGGATCGGGACACTGTTCAGCGTCAGTCCGCTGGTGCTGCTGACGTCCATCGTGGCCGCGGCGACGCCCGGCTGGCCAAGCGCCAGCGGAAGCAGCGAACGGAACTGATCCGAGCGCAGCATCCCGCTGCCGCCCCCGCCGATGTTGAACAGCTCGTACAGCCCGATGTTCGAGGGGTAGATCCCGCGGTTGGGGCCGACGACCGTCGCGTTCGGCGGGGCGGAGGCGAAGGTCGCCTCGTAGTCCAGCGCCGACAGGTCGATCGGCGTCGGCGTGAGCAGCAGATCGCTGTGGCTCGTCAGCGCGGTGTTGACGTTGATCGCCGCGTTGTTGTCGACGACGCGAATTGCCACGAGGTAGGCGTGCCCCGTCTGCGGGTCGATGTACCGGTCGAGCGTGCCGATGGGCGCGGCCTCGTTGAAAACGATCGGCACCAGCAGGCTGTCGGCCACCCCATCCCCGTCGGCGTCGGCGGCGGGAATCACCTCGGTGTTCGCGTCAACCGTTCCGTCGTTGTTGAAGTCGCCCGCCAGTGCCGGCCAGACGCGCAGGCGGTCGTTGTAATAGTCGGCGTTCCCGCCGGTGAGGGAATACTCCTCCTGCGGCGGCGGATAGGCCACCGGGCCGATCGTGGTCGGGATGAGGTTCGACCGGAAGCGCTCTCCTTCGACCTCCGGCGTGTTGAGGTCGTCGTAGTCGAACTCGAGCAGCGGCAGGCCGTTCACCGGATCGGCGAACATGCCGAACGGATCGACCGCGATGTTGTCCACCGTGAAGTTCGGCACGCCGACGATCGGGCCGCTCACCCACGGCCAGATGAACTCGTTGGTCGAGGCCGTCCTGAAGTTGTCGAACACCGGAAGCCGGCTGGCCAGGTGCGGGTCGGTTCCGCCGACCGCGTCGACGTGGAAGTAGGGGAACTGAACGGTGTAAGCCGCGGCCACGCCGGTGCTGTCATGGATGCCGCGCAGGGCGGGCCCGGCGGCCGGCGTCGTCATGAACGGGGCCATCGGGCGGAAGATGCCGATCTCCTGCGCCGCCGGCGGAGTTCCGACAATGCCGGCGGGCACGGGCATGAACCCCTGCCGGTTCACCTCGAAGGCGCGCCAGAGCAGGTCCGGCGTCCCGTCGCCGGCCCCCTGCGTCGGGACACCCAGCGTGCTCACGTCCCCCAGCTCGCGCGCCGCGGAGGGCACGGAGGTGGTCGGGTCGACGGCAGCCGGGAGGATGCCGTTGTAGGCGAATAGGTCCAGGAAGATCTTCTTCTGCACCGCGATCTGCGTCTCGTCCATCACCTGCTCGACGCGCTCGGCGGCGGAGAGGCCGAAGATGTTCGCCTCCCCCCCGCGGCTCTCGGGCGAGATCTGGCCGGCGTCGATCCGGCTGCTGACGAGGTAGGCGCTGCCCAGCACGGCCAGGAGCGTCAGGAGCACGACGACGAAGAGCAGCACCATGCCCCGCCGTCCGCCGGGCCGGCGCTCAAGCAGGCGCCGGGCGCGGCCGGGGAGGAGATGCGTGGGGAGATGCGGGCGCGTCATTGTTCTATCCTGTCGGTTCGTTCAGCGCGTTCGTCTGCTCAATTGGTACGGGATGTCCGACGTGCCCAGTTGTCCGTCGTCTGTTTCCCACCCGTGAAGCGGGTGGGCGTTGGGCATCGTCGCACGCGCAGCGCGCTCATTCGGCCGGGACGCGGAAGACCAGCTCCATGCTGATCGGCTCCTCCAACCGGGATTCGCGGTCCAGACCCTGGACGATCACGCGGATCAACGCCGGGCCGATCGGCGCGCCCAGGAGCGCGGGGTCGTTGTGCCCCGCGGGCGCGGAGGCGTCGAGCGTGCCGTACAGGTCGCCGTCGAAGTCGCCCGGCCCCCAGGCCACGAGGTAGCTCCAGTCGAAGTTGGCCGTGTAGAGCGCCGGATCCAGGTAATCGGTGATGTTCGCCCGCGTCTGCATCGCCGGGTCATACGCGGCCGGCAGGCGCTTCTCGAAGGGGAAGCCAGTGTCGACGGTGATCGCCCCGCCCCCCATCACGTAGTCGGCCAGCGGGCGCGTGTCGATGCTCGTCAGGAGGTCCGCGGGCGCGGCCGCGGGGCCGGGGATGACGCCGTCGTTGTCCACGTCACGCGGCATGCCGTACCAGCGGATGTGGCGCACGCCGTCGGCGTCGACCGTGTAGTCGATCACCCCGTCGGGCGTGTTGGCGGTGGTGACGCCGTCGAGGTCCTGCGTGAGGAAGTCGCCGGCGTACTCCACGATGAACTGGGCCGCCCCGCCGAGGAGGTAGGCGCTGGCCTGCGACGCCTCGCCGGCGTGCAGCGGCTTGAGCACGAGCGGGTTGGTGAAGAAGCGGAAGGCGTTGCGCACGCGCTCGGCGGGCGTCACGGCGGAGCCGGGCGAGCGGGCGAACATCCGCTCGTACCACGTCTCGGTCCGGGGAGAGGCCGTGAATTCCAGCGGGCCGTTGATCCGACCGCTGAAGGCGCCTGTCTCATCCTCGCGCTGCACGACCTTCAGCCGCTCGCGGAAGGCGTCGGCGTCGACGCCGGCGATGTCCACGCGCGATTGCTGTACGACGTAGTTGAGCGAGCCGTCGTTCACGAACTCGTGTCCCTGCTCGTACGGACGGTTCGGGGGTGACGGGAAAGGATCCGGATCCGGTGCGGCAAAGTGGATCCTCACCGGGCTCTGCCCGCCCGGGAAGATCGAGCCCATGTCGCCCAGGTCATAGGTGAACGGGCCGAGGTTCGGCACCCACTGCCCGCCGCCGGCGTCGTAGTACAGATCCGTGTCCGGAACCAGCGTGTCCCAGCGCGGGCGAAGGTGGGCGGCGAAGATGCCGTCCCCATCCACGACCGTCGTCGCGGTGGTCGGATCCTGGTCGTGATCCACCTGCGGCGTGAGCATGATCGCGTTGCGCAGGAGCACGAACTGGTTGGCGAAGTAGTGGTTCGGGTTGGCGTCAGAAGTCCCCTCGCCCGGCAGGAGGTAGGAACCGAAGGCATTGAGCGCGCTGATCCCGTCGTACACGCGGCCGTGCCCGTACCAGACCCACGACTCGTGCCCCTCGATGTCCCCGGTGAACCCGCCGCCGGCGCGCAGGTTGGTCTGCGACTCGGCGTGCCCTTCCGTGAAAAAGCTGATCGTGTCGGTTCGGAACCAGCGCCGCCCCGTCTGGAACGGGCCGAAGGTGAGCTCGTCGACGCCGTCGTTGTCGGCGTCGAGCGTCGTCATCGCGACCTGCTGGTCGAAGAGCGGCGTCGAGGGGTCGAAGTCGGCGTCCCCCTCCATGTCCCGCTGGCTCATGAAGGCGGGGATGGAGGTGCTGTAGATGATGATCGACGGCTGGCGCGGCCCGGGGAGAAGGCCCGAGTCGTCGGTGAACCCGCCGTAGGTGATGCCGTCGGTGCCGGTGAAGTCGATCTGGAGTGCAATGCGCGCCGCGTCCAGCCCGCGGATCACCTCGCCCGTGGCGTTTCCCTTGCCGATCGTCGTCGCCGTCACGCTGAAGATGCGCGACACCGCCAGCACCAGCAGCAGCACCATGACGAGGCTGATCATCAGCTCCGTCAGCGTGAACCCGCGGCGCGGGCCAAGCCGGGCGGAACCGGCGGGCCGGGCGGGGCGATCGGCATGTGCGGGGAGCGGCGTCTGGGGCATGTGTCACACTCGGCGAGGGTCTTCTGTTTCGTCCACCACGTTTCCGGTCGCCCTAGCGCAGCAGCTTCCCCGAAAGCACCTGCACCACCTGCGTCGGACCGACGTACGGGTTGTCCGCCGCGTCCCACGCCAGTGAAGGATCCTTCAGCGACCGACCCACCAGATAGGCGCGAATTGCAACGTTGTAGTCGAACTCGGGAACGAACGCCCCCGCGGACGACAACGTCACCTCGACCTCGCCACCCGGCGCCAGCTCCCACACCAGCCCCGTCGTGTCCCCCGGCGCCGGCCGCGACAGCGTCAGCATCCGGATCGCACCCGTCGAGGGGTTGGCCGTCACCAGCACCGCCCCCTCCACCGCCGCCTGGGCGATCTGGAGGCCCGTGACCGCCCCGCCGTCGGTCGGCACGTCGAGCGTCACGAGGGTCGGCTCCCGGTGTTCCACAGTGCCCCGCGGCGTCGCGCCCAGGGTCGGGTTGTAGTCGGTCGGGATCGGGAGGGAGAACGTCACCGGCAGCGGGCAGTTGTCCGCGTTCGTGAAGTAGAGCGGGACGAACTCCTCGAAGTTGCGCACCCGCACGCCCACCTTCGCCAGCCGCGGCGCCAGGGCGCCTTCGCGCACGTAGAACGGAATCCACGCCGTGCGGAACGTCGCCGAGTCGGCCCGGCTTCCCAGCGTCGCGTGCAGCAGCGGAACCGGCGTCGTCGAAGGATCCACCGTCGCCACGAAGGGCTCGGAGTGGCTGGGGTAGGTCGCCACGCGCGGCGGATCGGTCGCCGCCGGGTAGCCCGGCGTGATCGGCAGCAGCATCGACCGCAGGGAGGCGGGGGCCGTGAGGTAGACGGTCTCCAGCTCGTGGAAGCCGCTCTCCACGATCGCGCTGCCGGCGTTGGTCTCGCGCGTCTCCTGCGTCTGGCGCACCGCCACCGGGAGCATGACGGCGACCATGATCACACCGAAGCCCAGGATCATGACGGAGAACATCACCTCGATGAAGGTGAAGCCGCGGCGGGCCGCAGCGGCGCGGGGGGCGGATTGGCTGGATTGCGCGGGCATAAGCGGCTCAGGCATGTACGGGTGCGTCGCTGGCGGCATCGGCCCGGGCCGACACGCGCCGGGTGAGGTCTCTTGCGTCATCACTCGCCCTCGACCAGCGTGCCGCTGAAGCGGTTGACCATCAGCGGGATCGTGTTGGCGTCCAGCCATCGCTCCTCGGCGTACTCGTCGAAGCGGAAGTCGCCGGTCGTCGGGCTCCCGAGATCGCGCGGCCGGTTCGCGGGCGGATAGAGGAACAGCACGTCCCCATCCGTCGGCAGGAACGCGTCGAACGGCGTGACCGGGTCCGCGATGGAGGCGATGTAGCCACCCTTCCACACCAGCGCCGTTCCCGCGCTGGCAGCGGCCTCGAAGGCCGACTGGTCGTAGATCACCACGCCCATCGCCGACGCCGCCGGCGGGAAGTACTCCTCCAGCATCAGCGGCGGCGTCGTCGTGCTCGTGGGATCCGGCACGAGGTCCAGCCCGATCACGCGGCCGAGCCGGCTCGATGCGTAGATCCGGTACGGCGACTGGATCAGGTGGCCTTCCTCGTCGAAGAGGATCAGGCCGGACCGCGCGTAGCGCTCGAGGAACTCCGGGTTGTCCGGATCCAGCGGGCCGACGCCGGGGCCGGGCACGGCGTACTTGAAGCCGTCGGCGTCGGCGGCGCCGTCGCTGCTCGTGTCCTCCAGCGAGCTGCCCAGCACGACCTGGAGGCTGGCGCCGGAAGCGAGATACTCCGGCTCGATGCCGTCGATCACTTCCAGCGCGTGCACCTCGCCGAACCCGACCGGCGAGGCCCAGTAGTCGTTGCCGAAGGAGTTGTCGAACTGCGAGTTCACGGCGGCCAGCACCGGCTGCGGCTGCGATCCCGTGTCGCCCGGATCCGTGAGACCCGGGTTGATCGTCCCGCCGATGTCAGCGGAGGTGTGCGGGGTGACGACGATCACCGGCCGGCCCGCGAAGTTGGCGTACGGGTCGGGAGTGGGGGCGTATCCCACGTCCGTGCCGAGCGTGACGACGCGGTCCGCGGTCATCGACGGCTCGTCGAAGGGGGCGTCCTCCGGGGGCGTTGTGTTGGTCTCGTTCAGGGGGTCGTAGCTGCCTCCCTGGTAGTCGCGCGTCACGCCGGCGATGCCGCGCGTGAAGCTCTTGTAC